>NZ_CP109485.1:5567500-5867500 GCF_035918235.1 Streptomyces sp. NBC_01445
CCTTTTGAAGAATGAGCCTGCGAGTTTGCGGTGCGTTGCGAGGTTAACCCGTGTGGGGAAGCCGTAGCGAAAGCGAGTCCGAATAGGGCGATTCAGTAGCGCGCTCAAGACCCGAAGCGGAGTGATCTAGCCATGGGCAGGTTGAAGCGGAGGTAAGACTTCGTGGAGGACCGAACCCACCAGGGTTGAAAACCTGGGGGATGACCTGTGGTTAGGGGTGAAAGGCCAATCAAACTCCGTGATAGCTGGTTCTCCCCGAAATGCATTTAGGTGCAGCGTCGTGTGTTTCTTGCCGGAGGTAGAGCACTGGATAGGCGATGGGCCCTACCGGGTTACTGACCTTAGCCAAACTCCGAATGCCGGTAAGTGAGAGCACGGCAGTGAGACTGTGGGGGATAAGCTCCATGGTCGAGAGGGAAACAGCCCAGAGCATCGACTAAGGCCCCTAAGCGTACGCTAAGTGGGAAAGGATGTGGAGTCGCACAGACAACCAGGAGGTTGGCTTAGAAGCAGCCACCCTTGAAAGAGTGCGTAATAGCTCACTGGTCTAGTGATTCCGCGCCGACAATGTAGCGGGGCTCAAGCGTACCGCCGAAGTCGTGTCATTGCGATATATACCCCCAACGGGGATCGTGATGGGTAGGGGAGCGTCGTGTGCCGGGTGAAGCAGCCGCGGAAGCGAGTTGTGGACGGTTCACGAGTGAGAATGCAGGCATGAGTAGCGATACACACGTGAGAAACGTGTGCGCCGATTGACTAAGGGTTCCTGGGTCAAGCTGATCTGCCCAGGGTAAGTCGGGACCTAAGGCGAGGCCGACAGGCGTAGTCGATGGATAACCGGTTGATATTCCGGTACCCGCTGTGAAGCGTCAAACATTGAATCAGGCGATGCTAAGTCCGTGAAGCCGTTCCGGACCCTTCGGGGAAAGGAAAGTGGTGGAGCCGACGGACCAGACTTGTAGTAGGTGAGTGATGGGGTGACGCAGGAAGGTAGTCCAGCCCGGGCGGTGGTTGTCCCGGGGTAAGGGTGTAGGCCGTGTGATAGGTAAATCCGTCACACATTAAGGCTGAGACCTGATGCCGAGCCGATTGTGGTGAAGTGGATGATCCTATGCTGTCGAGAAAAGCCTCTAGCGAGTTTCATGGCGGCCCGTACCCTAAACCGACTCAGGTGGTCAGGTAGAGAATACCGAGGCGTTCGGGTGAACTATGGTTAAGGAACTCGGCAAAATGCCCCCGTAACTTCGGGAGAAGGGGGCCATCACTGGTGAGGAGACTTGCTCTCCGAGCTGGGGGTGGCCGCAGAGACCAGCGAGAAGCGACTGTTTACTAAAAACACAGGTCCGTGCGAAGCCGTAAGGCGATGTATACGGACTGACGCCTGCCCGGTGCTGGAACGTTAAGGGGACCGGTTAGTGCGCTTTCGGGTGTGCGAAGCTGAGAACTTAAGCGCCAGTAAACGGCGGTGGTAACTATAACCATCCTAAGGTAGCGAAATTCCTTGTCGGGTAAGTTCCGACCTGCACGAATGGCGTAACGACTTCTCGACTGTCTCAACCATAGGCCCGGTGAAATTGCACTACGAGTAAAGATGCTCGTTTCGCGCAGCAGGACGGAAAGACCCCGGGACCTTTACTACAGTTTGATATTGGTGTTCGGTTCGGCTTGTGTAGGATAGGTGGGAGACTTTGAAGCGGCCACGCCAGTGGTTGTGGAGTCGTCGTTGAAATACCACTCTGGTCGTGCTGGATGTCTAACCTGGGTCCGTGATCCGGATCAGGGACAGTGTCTGATGGGTAGTTTAACTGGGGCGGTTGCCTCCTAAAGAGTAACGGAGGCGCCCAAAGGTTCCCTCAGCCTGGTTGGTAATCAGGTGTTGAGTGTAAGTGCACAAGGGAGCTTGACTGTGAGACCGACGGGTCGAGCAGGGACGAAAGTCGGGACTAGTGATCCGGCGGTGGCTTGTGGAAGCGCCGTCGCTCAACGGATAAAAGGTACCCCGGGGATAACAGGCTGATCTTCCCCAAGAGTCCATATCGACGGGATGGTTTGGCACCTCGATGTCGGCTCGTCGCATCCTGGGGCTGGAGTCGGTCCCAAGGGTTGGGCTGTTCGCCCATTAAAGCGGTACGCGAGCTGGGTTTAGAACGTCGTGAGACAGTTCGGTCCCTATCCGCTGTGCGCGTAGGAATATTGAGAAGGGCTGTCCCTAGTACGAGAGGACCGGGACGGACGAACCTCTGGTGTGCCAGTTGTCCTGCCAAGGGCATGGCTGGTTGGCTACGTTCGGAAAGGATAACCGCTGAAAGCATCTAAGCGGGAAGCCTGCTTCGAGATGAGTATTCCCACCCCCTTGAGGGGTTAAGGCTCCCAGTAGACGACTGGGTTGATAGGCCAGATCTGGAAGCCCGGTAACGGGTGGAGGTGACTGGTACTAATAGGCCGAGGGCTTGTCCTCAGTTGCTCGCGTCCACTGTGTTGGTTCTGAAACCACGAACAACCCCACGTTTGTCACAGAGCGTGGTGCGGTTGACAGTTTCATAGTGTTTCGGTGGTCATAGCGTGAGGGAAACGCCCGGTTACATTCCGAACCCGGAAGCTAAGCCTCACAGCGCCGATGGTACTGCAGGGGGGACCCTGTGGGAGAGTAGGACGCCGCCGAACTAATTTTGATAAAAAGCCTCATTCCCCGAGTGAAAACTCGGGGAATGAGGCTTTTTTGCGTTCCCGACCATAAAGCAAGCCGCAGATTCACGCCGGCTCCACCAGCTTCGCGTCGTACGCCACGATCACCGCCTGCACCCGGTCCCTTGCGCCCGTCTTTGCCAGGATGCGACTCACATGGGTCTTCACCGTCGACTCGGCCAGGTGCAGGCGTGCGGCGATCTCCGAATTCGTCCAGCCCTGGGCGATGACCGTGAGGATCTCGCGTTCCCGGTCCGTGAGGGCGGCGATGCGCGGGTCGGGGCCCTGGGGCGCGTTCGTGGCCGGCAAGTGCTGGACGTACGCGTCGAGGAGACGGCGCGTCAGGCTCGGGGCGACCACCGCGTCGCCCGTCGCGACCGCCCGGATCCCGGAGAGGAGTTCCTCCGGCAGCGCGTCCTTGACGAGGAAGCCGGACGCTCCCGCGCGCAGGCCGTCGTACGCGTACTCGTCCAGGTCGAACGTCGTGAGGATCAGGACCCGGGTGCGGGCGCCGGACGCGACGATGCGGCGCGTGGCCTCGATGCCGTCGAGGCCCGGCATGCGGATGTCCATCAGGACGACGTCCGGGTGGAGGCGTGCCGTGAGGCGGACCGCCTCGGCGCCGTCGCCCGCCTCGCCGGCGATGGTCAGGTCGTCCTGGCTCTCCAGCAGCATGCGGAAGCCGAAGCGCTGCATGGGCTGGTCGTCGACGATGAGCACGCTGGTCACGGGGAGGGTTCCTTCGGGAGGTGGAGATGGACGCGCCAGCCGCCCGGGGGCGTGGGCAGCGGGCCTGCCTCAAGTGTGCCGCCGTAGAGGGAAGTTCGCTCGCGCATGCCGGTCAGGCCGCGTCCCGCGCCCGGCTCCGGTGAGCGGCCTCCGCGGCCCGTGTCCGTGACGCTGACGCGCACCCCGTCGTCCCCGTACGTGACGTCGACGGCCGCGGAGGCGCCGGGACCGGCGTGCTTGAGCGTATTGGTGAGCGCCTCCTGCACGACGCGGTACACCGTCAGTTCCTTTCCAGGGGCGAGGGAGTCTGGACGGCCGCGCAGCGCGAGGCGTACGGGCAGGCCGGCCGCGCGTACTCCGTCGACCAGTTGGTCAAGGTCCGTGAGTGCCGGCTGGGGGGCCAACTCGGCTGTGGGCACTGCCTCTTCGCGCAGAACGTCGAGCAGACGGCGCAGTTCCGCGAGGGCCTGGCGGCTCGTCGTCGCGATGGCCTCCAGGGCCTGCCCGGCGCGCTCGGGGCTCTTGGCCGCCGCGTAGGAACCGCCGTCGGCGAGGCCCGTGATGACGGAGAGGTTGTGGCCGATGATGTCGTGCATCTCGCGGGCGATGCGGGTGCGTTCCGCAGCCGCGGCGAGCTGGGCCTGCTGGTCGCGCTCGACCTCCAGGCGGCGGGCGCGCTCGACGAGGGACGACGTGTACTCCTGGCGGCTGCGGACCGCGATGCCGAGCAGGGCCACCAGCGTGATGGCCCACACCTGCGGGACGATCTGCTGGTCCCAACTGCCCTTCGGATAGCGGGCGACGCCCACGACGACCGGCGCGATCGTCAGCGCGCAGGCGGCGGCAAGGAGCTTGAGGGGGCGGCGCAGCGAGACGTTGAACACGACGATGAGCTGGACCAGCGCCGCCTGGAGCAGGGCGCCCGTCCAGCTGTTCACGACACCCGCCGCCATCATCACCGCGAGGGCCGTCATCGGGCGCGCGCGGCGCCATAGCAGGGGCACGGTGAGAACGAGGCTCAGGCACAGGATCAGCGGGCCCGGTACGTCGGTGTTGTGGGCGATGTTGCGCCAGCCGCCGCCCGCGTAGTCGATGACGGCGGCGGTCACGAAGAAGCCCGTCAGGTGCAGATCCCAGACGAGCGGGCGGCGCCGGTCGAAGGCGCGCACCCGCTCGGTGAGCCGCTGGACGTAAGCGGTGAGGGGGAAGGGGGCTCGCTCGGGCCCCTGGGTCCTGTCGTCCGTCACCGCTTCATCCTCGTACGGGAAAGGGTTCCGCGGGGCGTCATACGTCCCGGCGCCTGAGGAACAGGGCCGCGGCCGTGAGGACCGCGGCGGCCCACAGGGTCAGGGAGAGGAGTCCCATGGCGGGCGAGACCGCGTCGGCGAGCCGGGTGGCGGAGCCGAGGGATTCGGCGGACTGGGTCGGGAAGTAGTTGACGGCCCTGTCCACGGCGTCGTACGGGAGCATGCCGAGGATCTCGGGGAGGATCATCACGCCGCCGACGAAGGCGCCGATCGCGGCCGGGACCGAGCGGAGCAGGCCGCCGAGACCGAGGGCGATCAGGCTCATCAGGGTGATGCCGGCGGCGTTGCCCGCGAGGGCGCCGAGGACGCCCGCGTCGGTGAGCGAGGTCGCCTTGTCCCCGTCGGAGAGCCAGATCTGTGCGACGAGGAACGTGACCACGTTCGTCACGAAGCTCAGGGCGAACGCGACGGCTGCGAACACGCCGGCCTTGGACCACAGCACGGGCAGCCGGCGCGGGACCGCCGTCAGCGAGGCGCGGATCATGCCCGTCGAGTACTCGCTCGCCGTGACCAGGATGCCGAGGACGGCGACGCAGATCTGCGAGAGCTGGGTGCCGAGGAGGACGAAGACGACCGTGTCGATCTCGGAGTCGTCGCCGTCGTACGTCGAGCCCATGGTGACGCCGACAGTGAGGACGAGGGCGCTCGCGACGGCGAGGGTGATCCACGTGGAGCGCAGGGTCCAGAACTTGTGCCACTCGGAGCGCAGCACGCGGGGCGTGGTGACGCGGTAGGGGACTGCGGTGGTCATGCTGCTGCTCCCGTCAGGGCGGTGGCCTGGTACTCGACCGAGTCGTGGGTGAGGTCCATGAAGGCCTGCTCCAGCGAGGCGGTCCGCGGGGTGAGTTCGAAGAGGGGGATGCCGTGCGTGGCGGCGGTGCGGCCGATGTCCGGGGCGTCGGTGCCGCGGACATGCAGGGTGTCGGGGGACTCGCCGGTGACGTCGACGCCGGGGGCGCCGGACAGGAGCTCGCGCAGGCGTACGGCTTCGGGCGTGACGACCTTGACGTAGGCCGCGCCTGACTCGCGTACGAGGTCGGAGACGGTGGTGTCGGCGAGGAGGCGGCCGCGGCCGATGATGATGAGGTGGTCCGCGGTCAGGGCCATCTCGCTCATCAGGTGCGAGGAAACGAGGACCGTACGGCCTTCCGCGGCAAGGGACTTGAGGAGGTTGCGGACCCACAGGACGCCCTCCGGGTCGAGGCCGTTGACCGGCTCGTCCAGGATGACGGTGGCCGGGTCGGCGATGAGCGCGGCCGCGATGCCCAGGCGCTGGCCCATGCCGAGGGAGAAGCCCTTCACGCGCTTTCCCGCGACCTCGGTGAGGCCGGTGAGCGCGAGGACATGGTCGACGCGGGAGCGCGGAACGCCGTGTGTGTGGGCGAGCGCCATGAGGTGGTGGAACGCGGTGCGGCCCGGGTGGATCGAGCGGGCTTCCAGGAGGGCGCCGACCTCGTGCAGTGGCGCGGCGTGTGCGGCGTAGGCCCGGCCGCCGACGGTGGAGCGGCCCGAGGTGGGGGCGTCGAGGCCGAGGAGCATGCGCATGGTGGTGGACTTGCCGGCGCCGTTCGGGCCGAGGAAGCCGGTGACGGTGCCCGGGTTGACCGTGAAGGTGAGGTCCTGGACGACGGTCTTGTCGCCGTAGCGTTTGGTGAGTCCGTGTGCCCTGATCGTCATGCTTCGAAGGTAGAAAATGAGGCCGGGACGGGGCGTCCGACCGCGGTCCGGAGCTGCGGAAAACGCGTAGTACCCCGGTACGACGGTCCCGTAGGGTCCGCCCCATGGAGCCTGCCGAGAAGTACGTCGTACGCCCTGTCCGGTCACAGGAGTGGGAGGCGGTGCGGGAGATACGCCTCGCGTCCCTGCGCGATCCGGCGGCTCCGATCGCCTTCCTGGAGACGTACGAGACCGCGCTCGCGCGGCCCGAGGAGTTCTGGCGGGACCGGGCCGGACGGTTCGAACTCGACGGTTCCGGACACCAGTTCGTCGCCGAGGGAGCGGACGGCCGGTGGTGGGGGTCCGTGACCGTGCGGGTGGAGGAGGCCGGGGCGCCGCTCGCGTTCGGCGACACGAGCGACGTGCGGCAGGCGCATCTCGTCGGCGTGTACGTGCGGCCCGAGCACCGGAGGAGCGGCGTGACCGAGGCGCTGTTCCTGGCGGCCGTGGAGTGGGCGCGCTCGCTGGAGGGCCTGGAGCGGGTGCGGCTGTACGTGCACGAGGACAACGCGCGGGCGCAGGCGTTCTACCGGCGGTTCGGCTTCGTCCCCAGCGGGGCGAGTGTGGCGGTGCCGTCGGACCCGTCGAAGTACGAGTACGAGATGGTGCTGGAGGGATCCGGGGGCAACGAGGCCTAGGGAGCCGGGAGTTCGGCGTGTGGCCAGCGGGCCCGGCCCTGTTCCCGGGAGCGGAGGAGGGCCAGGGTCGGCAGACCCCGGTCCGCTCCGGTGGACAGCAGCTCCGGCAGCTGGGGAAGCGGAGCCACCGCGGCGACATCGTCGAGGACGAGCGCCATTGGTGGGTCGAGCCGACCGGCAGATGACCGTTCGGCCATGCGCCGGCCGTGCTCGACCACGCTTGAGGCGAGGGCCGTGAGGAGGGGCATCGCGCCCGGGTCCGCCTTGGGATCCTCGATGGCTTCACCCACCACATAAAGCGTGCCCCCTTCATTCACGAAGGAATCCAGGGTGAGCGCATCAGTTCGGTTTGGGGTGCAGGCCTCGCGGATGTGGACCGAGAACAGCGAGGACAGAGCGCGCGCCGTCAACTCCTGTGCCATGTCCCGGCGTTCGAGATGGGAGGTGAGCGCGGCCTCCAGCTCGCCCGCGGCGCCGGCCGCTGCCTTCGGGCTGGTACGCAGAATGCGTACGGCCTCCTGGACCTGACTGCCCTGCGCCCAGCGGTGCACGTGCCGGAAGGGCTTCGCGTCCACGGCTGCGGCGTGCAGAAAGCTCCGCAGCAGCGTCTCCGCCGTGTCGGCGGTGGCCATGTCGAGTTTGGCGGCAGGCCGGATCGGGGCCAGGAGCGCGGCCGCCCGGGACGCGGCCGTGGGCTTGTCCTCGCAGCCCTGCGCCGGGTTCCAGTGGAGGCGGGCCGGGGTGTCGCACAGGTGGGTGGGGTCGTAGACGAGGACGGGGCCGAGCTTCGACCGGGCGTCCTTGGTCTCGGCCCAGACACTCGCCGACGACGTGACGACGAGGACGGGACCCTCGGCGTCCCGGATGGCCTGAATGGCCCGGGGAGCCCGGGTCTCGGCGGGACCGAGGACGAGGGGCCCGCGGGGGGCGGGGACGGCCATGGGGGCGGCGGCCGGGGTGACGGGACTCGCGAGGTGCTCGAGATGCTCGTGGTGCTGGTCGTGTGCGGGGCGCTGGTCGTGCCGGCCGTGCGCGTGGCTGTCAGGGGGTTCCGCCCCAGCTGCCGGGACGACCTCCGAGACTGTGGCCCGGGGAGCGGGCGTGACCGCAGGCGCCGGTTCGGCCGACGGAGCGGCAGCGGTCTCCGCCCGGTCCCTCCGCCGTACGGCCCGCCACCGCGCCACCGTCCCCGCGACGAACACCGCGAGCACGATCAGCACGAGCACCTGGCCGATGAACAGGCCCCAGAACAGCCCGTACCCGGAAAGCTGCCCGTCGGGGGTGTCCGGCCATGCGCCCGGCAGGTCGTGCGGGCGGCCGATGAGGGAGCGCATCGCCACCGGCGTATGGCGGATCGTCACGCCGTCCGGCCAGGCGCCCTTGGAGAACAGACCCGACAGGCCCGTCGCCGTCCACACCATGACGGTCATGCCGAGCAGGAACGCGAGCACGCCGAGGAGCAGCCCGTCGGGAACGCCGCGTTCCCGTTCCCGCGGGGCAGGGCCACCGCGGCCCCGCTCCCCGTACCTGTCGTCCCGCTCGTAGGCGTCGTGCCGCCGCATCCCGCTCTCGCTCTCGCCGAGCCCCACCAGTAACTTCCGGGGCCTCAGACTTCAGGCCTCAGACCCCAGGTCTCAGGCCACCGTCGACTCCGACGAGTCCTTGTACCGGTCGCCCATGTGCTGTTCCACGAACGCGGCCGCCCGTTCCTCCGCCTCCAGGTCGGCGGCGCGCATCGCGTCGTCGTCACCGAGCGTCTCGGCGGAGGACTCCGTCATGGCGCGGTCGGTGAAGACCAGGGGCCGTTCCGTCTCGGTGATGAGGTGCTTCACGACCTGGACGTTCCCGTTCACGTCCCAGACCGCGATGCCCGGCGTCAGCGAGGGGATGATCTCCACGGCCCAGCGTGGCAGGCCGAGTACGAGACCGGTGGCCCGTGCCTCGTCGGCCTTCTGGGCGTAGATGGTCCTGGTCGACGCCATCTTCAGGATCGCGGCCGCCTCCTTGGCCGCGGCCCCGTCCACCACGTCACTGAGGTGGTGGACGACCGCCACGAACGACAGACCGAGCCGCCGCCCGAACTTCAGGAGCCGCTGGAACAGCTGCGCCACGAAGGGCGAGTTGATGATGTGCCACGCCTCCTCCACCAGGAAGATGCGCTTCTTGCGGTCCGGCCGGATCCAGGTGTGCTCCAGCCACACGCCCACGATCGCCATCAGAATCGGCATCGCGATGGAGTTGCGGTCGATGTGGGAGAGGTCGAAGACGATCAGCGGGGCGTCGAGGTCGATGCCGACCGTCGTCGGACCGTCGAACATGCCGCGCAGGTCACCGTCCACGAGCCGGTCGATGACGAGGGCGACATCGAGTCCCCACGCCCGTACGTCGTCTATGGCCACGTTCATCGCTTCCGCCGACTCGGGTTCCGGGTGGCGGAGCTGCTCGACGATGTCGGTCAGGACGGGCTGGCGGTCGACGATGGTCTCGTTGACGTAGGCGTGCGCGACCTTGAGGGCGAAGCCGGAGCGCTCGTCGAGGCCGTGTCCCATGGCGACCTCGATGATCGTCCGGAGCAGGGCGAGCTGCCCGGTCGTCGTGATCGCCGGGTCGAGCGGGTTGAGCCGGATCCCCATGTCCAGAGCGGCCGTGGGGTCGAGCCGGATGGGAGTGATACCCAGCTCCTGGGCGATGAGGTTCCATTCGCCGACCCCGTCCTCACCCTGCGCGTCGAGGACGACGACCTGGCGGTCCTTGAACCTCAGCTGCCGCAGGACGTACGTCTTCTCCAGCGCGGACTTGCCGTTGCCGGATTCACCGAGGACCAGCCAGTGCGGGGCGGGCAGCTGCTGCCCGTACAGCTGGAAGGGGTCGTAGATGTAGCCCTTGCCGGAGTAGACCTCGCGGCCGATGATGACGCCCGAGTCGCCGAGGCCGGGGGCGGCCGTCGGCAGATAGACCGCCTGGGCCTGGCCCGTCGACGTACGCACAGGGAGCCGGGTCGTCTCCACCTTCCCGAACAGAAAGGAGGTGAAGGCGTCCGTGGCCATGGACAGCGGATCCCGCATCTCAGAGCCCTGCCTCTACCGTCGGATGCCGGTCGCGAACGGCAATGTGTTGACGAAGGCCCGGTGGTGCTCGCGGTCGCACCACTCCAGCTTCAGATAGGACTTGCCGGCGGAGGCGCGGATCGTGCGCTTGTCGCGCGCGAGGCTCTCCGGGGAGCGGGAGGAGACGGTGATGTAGCCGACGAGGTTGACCCCGGCCGCGCCGCTCGCGAGGTCCTCGCCGCGCTGGTCGAGGCGGGTGTTGGCGGCGACGTCGCGCGGGTCGACGGTCCGGTTCATCTTGGCGGCGCGGCTGGCGTCCGCCTCGTCGTTCGTCTTCTCGGTGAGCATCCGCTCGATGGCGACCTCGGTGGGTTCCAGGTCCATCGTGACGGCCACGGTGCGGATGACGTCGGGGGTGTGGACGAGGAGCGGCGCCAGGAAGTTCACGCCGACCGGCGTCATCGGCCACTCCTTCACCCAGGCGGTGGCGTGGCACCAGGGCGCGCGCGTGGACGACTCACGCGTCTTGGCCTGGAGGTAGGTCGGCTCCATCGCGTCCAGCTCGGCCGGCCAGGCGTTGCGCTTGGTCATGGCCTGGATGTGGTCGATCGGATGGTCCGGGTCGTACATGGAGTGCACGAGCGAGGCGAGGCGCCCCTGCCCGAGCGGCTGCCGCACCCGGATGTCGGCCTCCTGGAGGCGCGAGCAGATGTCGGTCAGCTCGCGCGCCATGACGACCGCGAGCCCGGCGTCCCGGTCGACCTTGCGGCCGCTGTGCGGACGGGCCGCGCGCGCCATGGCGTGCGCCTCGGCGGCCAGCTCGCGCGTGAAGTGCATGCAGGCCACGAGGTAGGCGCGGTGCTGCTCACTGCTCGTCGACACCATCGACTGGAGCTGGTTGTACGACTGCTGCAGCCAGCCCGGCGTGCGGTCGTCACCGCGCACGGCGACGTCCTTGGCGTGCGCGTCGGGGTCGGCGGGGAGCGTGCGGGCGAGCATCTGCAGCCGCGTGACGAACCCGTCCCCGTTCGCGACGTGCTTCAGGAGCGTCCCGAACCGGTCGACCAGCGCCTCCTGGTCCTCGCTGTCCCGCAGCCCGACACCCGGGCCCTCGATCTCGATGGCGGCGGTGACGGTCCGCCGGTCGGCGTGCAGCAGCACGGCGATCTCGTCCGGCCCGAACGGCGCGGCCAGCCAGGTCAGCCGGCCGATGCCGGGCGGCGGCCCGATCTCCACCTCGCGCCCGTCGAGCCGCACCCCCGCGTCCATGGCCCGCGACCGGTACGTCGTGCCGCGCTTCAGCTGCCGCCTGTAACTGCGGTTGATCTCGAACCACTTGTAGAAGGTGCGGTGCTTGTACGGGATGTAGACGGCCGCGAGCGCGATCAGCGGGAAGCCCAGGAGCAGCATGATGCGCAGGGACAGGGCGGGGACGAGGAGCCCGCACATCATGCCCAGGAAAGCGCCCCCGATGATGAGGGCGATCTCGCCGGTCTCGCGGTTCCTGCCGACGATGGCGTTCGGCCGGGCACGGCCGATCAGATACGTACGGCGGGGCGTGACCGATGGGGACACATGGGACTGGGTCGTCAACGCCCTGCACCTCCTTGCCGATTGCTGTTGCCGGTGTTCCCGCCATTACGCGTATTGCGCGCGTGCGGCGTGTTCGTGGGACTCGTACGGGGCGGAGGTGCGGCGGAGGGGACAGATCCGCCGCCACCGCCACTGCCCCCGGAGGAGGGGCGTGTGCTGTGTGCGGCCACGCCTCCCGACACGGGGTTCGCGGGGCGGGCCTGGGACTGGCCGCCACCGCTGCCTCCGCCACCGTCCGCACGGGCGCTGTGCGTCTTGATGCCCTGCGAGACGAGTGCGGCGGGTGAACTGATGACTGCGGCGGCCTTGCTCTCGGCGCCGCGCATGATGCGGTTGTTACGGCCGTTGGCGATCTCGTCGCCGAAGCCGGGTACGAAGCGGTAGATCATGCCGCTGGCGAAGATCGCGAGCAGCACGATGGCGAGACCGGAGACGACGGCGGCGAGGGAGTCCGGCCCTTCCGACCCGGACAACGCGCCGGCCAGCCCGAGCACGATGACAATCACCGGTTTCACCAGGATCACGGCGATCATCACGCCCGCCCAGCGGCGCACGTGTCCCCACAGGTTCTTGTCGACGAGCCCTGCGTAGACGACGACCCCGAGCAGCGCGCCCACGTACAGCAGCACGGCCCGCAGATACAGCTCCAGGTACAGCACGCCCGCGGCGAGGATCGACACCAGCGAGACGACGATCAGCATGATCGGCCCGCCTCCTATGTCGTCGCCCTTCTTCAGCGCACCGGAGAACGTCCCGAAGAACGCGTCCGTCTGGTCGCCGGTGGCTTTCGCCAGTACGTCCGACACTCCGTCCGTCGCCGATACGACGGTGTAGAGGATCAGCGGCGTGAACGCGGACGCGATGACCGTGAGCCAGAGGAACCCGATGGCCTCGGAGAGGGCGGTACCGAGGGGGACTCCCCGGACGGCCCTCTTGGCCACGGCGAGCAGCCACAGCAGCAACGTGAGAATCGCCGACGCCGCGAACACGATGGCGTACTGCTGGAGGAACTTCGGGTTGGTGAAGTCGACGTTGGCGGTCTGCTTGATGGACTTGCTGAGCATGTCCACGGTCCAGGACGCGGCGTCGGCACAGCCTCTTGCGAGGCTGGACAGGGGGTCGAGGGGGTTGGTGGTGCCGGGGGGTGTGGCGGGGGTGCCGCCGCCGGATCCGGTCCTTCCGTTGCCGCGTTCGCAGTAGGCCTTGGCGGGGCCGCGGATGAGGTCGCAGGGGTCGCTCGACGACTTGGGGTCGGGGGCCGCGAAGGCACGCGTGGCCAGAAGCACGGCTGCGGTCTGCACCGTAGTCACGGCGGCGGCAAGAGTGAGGGTTCGGCTTCGGCTACCGGGCATACGTGAACCCTCCGTACTGCTGTACAGCCTTCGCCATGTCGTCGGCGGTGGAGGCCCTCTGGTCGCGACCGACCGGCACGGGCCCGTCCTTCTGCTGAAAGTCGGTGACCTTCCAGTCGCCACCGGTCCACTGCAGCTCGTACGTGTTGGTGAACCAGCTCTCGGACACGGGGTTCTTGGTGTCCGTGCCGGCAAGGCCGAAGAGAGACGAGTACCAGATGTCGACGGTGGCGCTGTCACTGCCGAACTTCATGGTCTTGGTTCCGACGGGGATGATCCGCGAGACGAACGTCGAGCCGCTGGGTGCCGATCCGTCAGCGTTCAGGCCGATGCTGGACAGGAAGGCATCCTGGGCATAGACCTTGTCGAGACTGGCCTGGCGCTCCGCCGCGACGTCCGGGGCGTAGACACCATCGACGATTGCGTGACGGCGGCTCTTGTCGAACATCTCGGCGGAGCCGAGAGCCACCGCATAATTCGCCGCAGCGCTCTGCGCCCCCTGCTCGTCATGCGCGAACCCCGAACCAACCGGCTTCGTTCCGGTTGCCGCCGTCGCGGACGCGCCCGGCTTCTTGGCGTCGCCGTCTCCCGAAGAGGACTCGTCCCCGCCACGGTTCGCGAAGGCGATAGCCGCGATGAGGAGCACCACCACCCCGACCACCGTGATGAGGCTGCGCGATGACGACCTGGCGGGTCTGCGCCCGTCGTATCCGTCGCCCGGCCCGCCCTCCGGCAGGCGCGTGCGAGTCTGGCCCGTGCCGCCGTAGAGGCCGTCGTCGTCGTTGCCGTCGCCCGGACTCATCCCGCGTACGCCCCCTCAGGCTCGTGCTGAACCGCCACGTACGACGGTAGCCGCGCTGCTTTCCGCGCGGGCGCGGTGTGGTGACTCGACATCAGGGAGTTGCAACCTCAGTGCAGATGAGACCGGAGCGGGCGGAAACAGGGGCTAGATCGCCATGCCGTACACGATGGTGAAGAGCGTGCCGAGCGAGCCGATGATGAATACGCCGGTCAGGCCCGCGACGATGAGGCCCTTGCCCTGCTCGGCGCTGAATGTGTCGCGCAGGGCCGTCGCGCCGATCCGTTGCTTGGCCGCGCCCCAGATCGCGATGCCCAGGCACAGCAGGATCGCCACCGCCATGACGACCTCGACCATGACCTGGGCTTCCTTGCCGAGGTTCTGGAATGGGCCCCAGTCGGGGGCGATCCCGCCGATGATGGTGTCGATGTTGCCCTTGCCGGCTGCCAGCAGCATGTGTAACTCACCGCCCCATGTGGGTAGTTCTGTCGCCCCCGCCGCAGCGCAGAGGTCAGGCCCATTCTTGCCCAGATCGCCGCGGATGCCTGCCGACTTGGCGCCATTCCTTGGCTGAGTTCCAACGTCTTCACATGGTTGCGTATACGAGGGAACGTATGGTCACTCTGTGTATCACGCTGCGTCACTCCGGGCAATGAACCTCAAGTCTGTGCCGTGACCTGAACGGTGACGGTTCGTTGGCCACTCACTGAACGTCGTGCGGGGGCGCGGGGTGAATTGTCCGCGAAGATCCCTCCGCCGTTCGCGGCGGGCGTCAGGACACCGTCAGAACACCGTCAGGGCAGGTGAAACAGCCCTTCCCCCCTCAGTCGTGTCTGTGAGCGTTGTGGCTTTCCCGTGTGGCGCCCTCTGTCGATCTGACCGAGCGGTGCGGCTGCCGTACGGGACAGCGACCGCACGGGGAGACGGTGGACATGGCGTGGGACGAGTGGGAGCAGCTGAAGGCCGAGGCACTGGCCCGGCGGCAGGGCCATATGCAGCTGAACAGTCTGGCCCCGGCCGGTGGCTCCGGCGGTGGTGACGTCGGCACCCTCAAGTCGAGTACGTCGGGGAAGAAGGCCGCGGTCAAGGTGTTGCAGGAGGACATCAGGCCGGGGACGGCCAAGGCGGGGGGCCACGCCGACGAGTCCTCGGGCTCGACGGTCCGGGAGTTCTCGGGCTGGGACACCGGTTCGGGGCTGAAGGACGCGCACGCCGAGTGGGAGTTACAGGTCGAGGGCCTGAAGGGCCGCCTGGGCCGGGACCAGACGGCGCTGGAGCAGACCAAGCAGCACTTCCAGTACGTCGACCACGGAGTGAAGGGCCGGGCGGACCAGGTCGACACGGGGCGCGCCGGCCGGCGCGAGGTCTAGGGGCGGGGGACGCACATGCTCACGTATCAGGACGTCATCGCGGTCAGTCTGAGGTCGCTGACGACGACGGCCAAGGACTGGGACGACATGGCCGACGGATTCGAGGATCTGGAGACGCTCTACAGGAATCAGGTGGAGTCCGTCGCGAACGACGGCAGTTGGGTGGGGGTGAGCGCGGGCGCCGCCTCCTCGCAGTTCACCGGGACGCGGAAGCAGTACGCGGACGCCCAGGTCGAGGCGCGTGCCGTCGCGTCGATCCTGCGCGACGCCCACGGGCAGTTCTCCCGCCTCATCGGCCATGTCGAAGACCTGGTCGAGCAGGCGAAGAAGGCCGAGATGCCCATCAACAACCAGGGTGAGGCGGTCTACGACTACAGCAAGCTGACGCCCAACCGGCACGACGAGGACTATCCCTCCCTCGTCTCGCAGTACAAGAAGGCCGAGGCGGCCTGGACGAAGAAGATCAAGGATGCCGTGCAGGCTGTCGACGACGCGGACCAGGGCGTGAAGCTCGCGCTCCACGATGCGGCGGGCATCAAGAGCTGGTTCGAGCGGGCCATGGATCCGCTGCACGGCATGGAGCACGGCTTCAACGGCGACGCCGTCGGTGACATCGAGGTCGTCGAGGCGCGTGAGGCCAAGCAGTACGCGGACCGGATCCTCGCAGGCGAGAAACCGGGCGATCTGGAGGAGTGGAAGCGCCTGATGCGCGACAACTCCGGCGACCCGGTGTTCAGCCGGACGTTCCTGGACTCGTTGGGCCCCGACAAGACATTGCAACTGACCAACAAAATAGATGACTTGGCGTATTTCGATGACAAGAGGAACAAGAGCGACTACCTCAACATCAACGGCGGCATAGCCGATTCGCTGGCCACCGCAACCCGCGTACCGGATTTCAAGGACGCGAACGGCAAGCACATTCCGTTCGGCACCGCCGCGTACAACGACGCTTTCAAGGGCTGGCAGAAAACGTCGGATGCCGGCTTCTACAACAAGTGGCGCGACGCTCTGCATGAGCGCGGCGACGACAAGTACGACCTCAAGGCGGCGGGCGAGAACGTCGGCGTCGGTTTCAAGGGCCACGACCAGCAGGTCCGCGGATACCAGAGCCTCGCCACGCTCATGGAGCAGGGCCACAAGGACTTCTCGCCGCAGTTCGTCGCGGATGTCACGGACGACATGATCTCCATGGAGAAGAAGGACCCGGACATCTGGAACCTGTACGGCACCTTCGACGGGAAGGGCGGCGACGGCTGGTTCGCGAACGACCCGGTCGACGGAGCGCTCGGCGTCATGTCGCGCACCCCCGAGGGAGCCGCCGGCTATCTGGACCCCGGCACGGACGAGGGCAAGAACCGCTTCGACTATCTCCTCGGCAAGGGCGAGGGAAGCCGGGACTGGCAGGTCGTCAACGACACCAACTGGCAGGGGCCAGGGGGAAACGTCGAGGTCGACGCGGGCGAGAGCTCGGACACCGACAACCGCAAGGGCCTGGGCGACGCGCTGACCGCGGCGGCGACGGGCATCGATCCGTCCGGAGCGCCACACGGCCCGACCGCACACACGGCCGCCAACGACCGCGTTTTCCAGGCCGCGCTGAGCACGCTGTCCGGACAGGGTGACGACATGCCCTCGGCATTCCGGGACGACATGGCGAAGATCATGACCAGCCATGGAGACGAGGTGTATGCGGCGATGTCCGACGTCAGCGGCAAACACTCGACGCTGGATCAGGAGCAGGTCATGGAGATGACCAAGCAGATATCCCGGAGCGAGAACGCGTACGGAATGCTGCACGAGGGCATGAACTACGCCATCGTCGACAGCTTCCACGACCGCTCAAGAGCGCCGGAGGACACGCTGGACTCGGCGGGCTATGCCGTCGGCTTCATGGAGGAAGCCCGGTACAACGCGCTGAAGGGCGACCAGCACGACTACACCTGGGACAAGGCGTGGAGCTACCACGGCTCTGGAGCGATCCTCAACTTCATCCCCGTCTACGGCGACATCGCGCAACGCGGAGCAGACGTGGTCACCACCGCCTGGGTCATGGACGAGCAGGAGCATCAGGCGCAGCGGCTGACGGACGACAGCACATCGACATACGCCACCCGGCGAAATCAGCTCAACGAGCTGGCTGATCAGTGGTACTCCGTCAATTCGAGCTGGGCTCTGGACGAGACCGGTTACTCCTTCCAGGACGGGGTCTACAAGAAGATCGCCGCAGCAGCGAACGATGGAAACGACATGGCCGACGGAATCGCGGGAGACCATTAGTGAAGACGACGACCCGCTCGGCGCTGCTTCTGGCCGCCCTCGCGATGACGACCACCGGGTGCGGCAGCGGCTATGCCGTCCCCGAGACGTTCTGCGATGCCGCGGTGAAGAAGGACGACCTCTCGCCGCTCCTGCCTGAGGGAGAGAATCTCAAGAACAAGTGGGTGAAAGCGCGGTCGAAACCAGGCGCCTTCTGCTCTCTGAGCGTCGACGGAACCCGCATCCTGTACGTGGCCTATCAGCATGACGACGCCCCACTGCTTCCGGAGAACCGCAGGGCGGTGATCCGAAGACTGGAGCGGGCAGCCGCGCGAAACGTGTCGTTCCCGGGCCAGGCCGTCATCGGGAGCAACGGTGCAGAAGTAAGCGCCAAGTGCGGTGATCCCACGCCCTACTTGACGTTCAACGTCCAGTTCGCAGGGGATCGCGTGGAGGATTCGAGCTCTGGGTACAAGGAGCTGCAGCGCTTCCTGGACGACTTCGTGCCGGCTGTGACGAAGAAGGTGGCGTGCACGGCGGACAGCTGACCGGTCAGGGTCGGACCAGTACGTTCGTCAGGTCGCAGGAGATGGCCGTCGGGCAGCTGCTGGCGTACTTCGACCGGCCGTTGGGGTTCTCGCGCCACCTCGCGGCCGAGCGGATCGTCGCCGACGCGTAGTTGAGCGGGGAGCAGCGGGCCGCGATCGCCGCCGGGCTGGTGCGGGCGATGGTCGGGTCGGGGGGACCTGGTGCCGTGGGGTCCGGCGTGCGTGATTCGGACAATCCGGGGGGTGCGTCCTCGTCATGAGGGCCGGTGAGAACCCTGCCCACCTACACTGAGGCCCGGCGTACTACCGGGCTTCGAGGGGCGGTTGACGGTGCGTAAGGCGTGGGTCGTCGGGGGTGCGCTCGCCGCCGGGGGGACCGGGTTCGTGACGCTGCTCGTCGTCGGTACGTTCATGGCCGCCGGCTCTCTCGCGAGCGGGGTCGGCAAGGGGGCCGTGGGGCTCGCCAAGGGCGCCGTGCCCTCCGCGTACCAGTCGATCGTGCAGGAGTGGGGGAACCTCTGCCCCGCGATCAATCCGGCGCTGCTCGCCGCTCAGCTGTATCAGGAGAGCGGGTTCAACCCGAACGCGAAGAGTCCCGCGAAGGCGCTCGGCATAGCGCAGTTCATCCCGGGGACGTGGGCCGCGCACGGGGTCGACGGTGACGGGGACGGGGACCGGGACATCTGGGATCCGAAGGACGCCATTCCGTCCGCGGCCTCGTACGACTGCTCGCTCGCGAAGTACGTGAAGGACGCGCCGGGCAATCAGACCGAGAACATGCTCGCCGCTTACAACGCGGGCGCGTACGCCGTCATCAAGTACGGAGGCGTACCGCCGTACCGCGAGACGCAGAACTACGTGAAGACGATCATGAACCTGGAGAAGAGCTTCGCGCGGCCGGTCGGGCGTGTGCAGCCGTCGCAGCAGGCGGCGGGCGCCATCTACTACGCGCAGAAGAAGCTCGGGACCGAGTACCTGTGGGGCGGGAACGGGACCGCCGATCAGGGCGGCCGGTTCGACTGCTCGGGTCTGACGCTCGCCGCGTACCGGGAGGTCGGGATCGAGCTGCCGCGGGTCGCGAACGACCAGTACAACGCCGGGCCGCATCCCAAGCGGGACGAGCTGCTGCCGGGGGACCTCGTCTTCTTCTCGGACGACCTCACCGACAGCCGCGCGATCCGGCACGTCGGGATCTATGTGGGCGGCGGCTACATGATCGACGCGCCGCGGCCGGGTGCCGTGATCCGGTTCGACCCGGTCGACACACCCGACTATTTCGGGGCGACGCGGGTGACCGAGGATGGTGCGAAGGCGGTGCCGAGCGAGAGGCCGACCGGGAACTCCGAAGTGTGACGTGGTCGGAACTCTCCGTTAGAGCCCTGCCCTGAGCTGCGGCTTCGTGTCTCTCTTCGATAACGTCTGCGTGATCATTCGGTGGAGTGCGGAACGAAGGAGAGGGGACCGTGCGTTCCTTTTCCTGAGCCGATCGCGGATCGACGAAGACCGCGGATCTATGACCACGGGGGTGGACGAGCGGCGCACGACCGTGTGCGCCCACTGAGCATCAAGACGAAGGGGCCGCGGCGAGATGGCTGGACTGGCTGGACTCTCGGCACTCGGGGCCTTTGGGTCCAACCCCGACGTCGGTCTGCTCTACGACATCAACGGCCTGGCGAAGGACGCCCCCGGCTGGGTCGACAGCGCCATGGCGTTCGTCGGTGAGTACGGTCTGCTGCTCGCGCTCGTGCTGCTCACCCTGTGGTGCTGGTGGGGTGTGCGGAAGCGGGACTCGCTCGACGACGCCGCCTCGTCCGTCGCCTCCGTCGTATGGGCCCCGCTCGCGGCCGGAATCGCCGTCCTGGTGAACGTGCCGATCCGCAGTTTCGTGGAACGGCCCAGACCCTTCACCGACCACGAGGGCCTCGACGTCCTCGTCGACGGCAAGTCGGACTTCTCCTTCGTCAGTGACCACGCGACGCTCGCCATGGCCATCGGCGCCGGCCTCTTCGTCGCCCACCGCAAGTTCGGGCTCATCGGTCTTGGGCTCGCGGTGCTCGAAGGGTTCTGCCGGGTCTTCATGGGCGTGCACTACCCGACCGACGTCGTCGGCGGATTCGCCCTCGGCACGGCGGTGGCACTGCTCCTGTCGCCGCTCGCGTCCGCGCTGCTCACCCCGCTGGCGCGCTCCGTGGGGCGGACGACGCGGCTGCGGTGGCTGGTGTGGTCGCCTAGCCCTGCCTCGTCGGCTCGGGAGACGGTGGAGATTCCGGAGCCGCGGGATTCTGAAGAGCGGGATCTGGCCGCTTAGCCTCTTCTGCCGCACGTCGGCACAGGAGGACGGTGCCGCCGGCCGCGCCGGCGAGTGCCACGGCGCCGGACGTGACCGCGAGGGGGCCCGAAGCGGGGTGGTCCGAGTGGTCGTCGGTGACGGCGGCGGTCGTGACGCCCAGGGCGAACGCGGCGGCGGCGATCGCGAAGACGGCGGCTATGCGGGGTATTCGGGCTATTCGGAGCATGTTCATGGTCCCAGCGGAACGCTGCGCTTCGCTTTGGGCCACTTGAGGGCGTGTTGGCTGAGCCGTATGTGTGGGCTTACCGCTGGAACGGGCGTGCGTTTGCGCAGTTGCCCGCGCCCCTTAAGGGCCTTTCGGCTGCGGGTCCGGTGGGGGCTTGCCGTGCCCACGCGGCGGAGCCGCAGAATGTCACAGCCCCGCGCCCCTCAGAGGCGCGGATCAGGGGCGCGCTCAGATCAGGGCGCGCCCAGATCGGGGCGCGCTCAGAGTGCCTGCGGGAACGTGAAGAACCGGTTCGGGTCGTACTGCTTCTTGACCGTCGCCAGGCGTGTGGCCGCGTCGCCGTAGTACGCCTTGCGCCAGTTCGTCAGCGTCGGGTCCGTGTAGTTCTGGTACGCCGCCCCCGACGCGTACGGGCGCATCGCCGCGTGGGTGGAATCGAGCCACCCGCGGGCCGTGGAGCCGGACGTTCCGGCCCGCCAGGACACGATGTACTGCGCGAGCATCCGGGAGCGCCGGTGCACGAACGCGGTGCCGGTCGGGTCGACGCGGTTGATCGCCCCGCCGAGCGCGGTCAGCGCGATGCTGCCGGCGCCCGAGGTGACGTTCTCCATCTTGGTGAACAGGGCGCGGATGCCGGCCGAGGAGATGGAGCGGTCGAAGAAGTCGGAGTGGGCCGCGTACGTCTCGCGCCCCAGCGCCCCCTGCGTGCTGCGCCCCGGGGTCGTGCCCGGCAGATGGCACATCGCGTCCTCGGCGAACGCCGAGCAGCCCGCGTACACCTCCATCGACTCCTCGTAGGAGCGCCGCTTGAGGGAGACGTTCGACGCGGGGCCGGGGCCGCCGGGGCCGTCGGCGAGACGGTCGACGGCGTTCTGGAGCTCGCGGTACGTGCCGAGGGAGAACGCGGCGACCGAGATGGTCGGCCGGCCGCCCACCGCGTTGGCTATGTGGCAGGACGACCAGATCTCGTCGGGCTGTGAGGGGCCCCACTCCTGCCAGGCCTTCAGGACGGCCGTGGCCTTCGACCAGGGCCAGGTCATGTACGCGGAGACGGCCTGCGGGGCGGGGTGCGTGCGGAAGCGGAGCTCGGTGACCACACCGAAGTTGCCGTTGCCCGCTCCGCGCAGGGCCCAGAACAGGTCCTTGTTCTCGCTCTTGTTCGCGACGACCTGCTTGCCGTCCGCCGTGATCAGCGTGGCCTGGGTGAGGCTGTCGCAGGTCAGGCCGTAGGCGCGGGAGACGACGCCGTGGCCGCCGCCGAGGGTGAGGCCGGAGACGCCGACGGTGGGGCAGGAGCCGGCCGGGATGGTGACGCCCTTCGCGGCGAGCGCGCGGTACACGTCGATGAGCTTGGCGCCCGCGCCCACCACGGCCTCGCTCCCGGAGGCCCTGATCGCGGAGAGCTTGGACACGTCGAGGATCAGGCGGCCGTCGCCGGACGACCAGCCCGCGTACGAGTGGCCGCCGTTGCGGATCGAGACGGGGACGTGGTGCGCCCGCGCGTAGGCGAGCGTGGTGCGAATGTCGTCGGGGTGGGCGACGTAGGCGACGGCGGTCGGCTTCAGGCTGTCGAAGCGGGTGTTGTAGAGCTGGCGCGCGGCCGCCCACTTGGCCTGGCCGGGGGTGACGAGGGTGCCGTCGAGGTCCTTGGCGAGTGCCTTGAGGTTCGCCGCGGCGGAGGCGCTCGCGCTGGTGGTGCGGATGGGCGCGCTGGTCGTCGCGCTGGGCGTGGTCCGCCCGCCGGCCCCCGCTGTGCCGGTGCTGCATGCCGTGGCCGCGCCTGCCGTGACAGTGGCCGCGCCGACTGCGATGAACGTACGCCGATCCATGGACGCCTCCCGTTGTTTCCCGGGGTACGAGACGTCTTTGGGGAGCGCGGGGTTCCACGCCGGGCGGTCGGGTCAGGGGCGGGCCGTGTGCTCCTCGGCGTCGCTTCTCGCCTTCGAGCGGGCTCTGCGGGAGGGGCCGCGCCAGCCGCAGGTGCAGCGGGCCAGGCAGAAACGGCCTTGTTCGGCCGTGGTCGTCTGGTGAGTTTCGGGGAGTTCGGACTGCTCTTGTGCCACACCTCAACGGTACGCGTGACGGGTGCAGGCAACTGTCGTTATCCGGTCGACAGAGGGGCCGCGGACGCTCGGACCGACAGGGCTTGGGGGCAGACAGGCGATGGTGCAGCACGGACGCGCAGCACGGGCGGTCGCAGCGGCCGCGGCGGTCGGAGTGATGGGCCTCACCACCGGTTGTTCGGCCGCCGCCGAGGCGGACAACGAGAGCCCGGCCGACTCCGCCGCCGCCGTCCACGACGCGGCCGACCGCCTGGTCAGGGAGGGCAGTTCCAAGGCCCGTACGTCCATGGAGATGGCGAGCGGCGGCACCCGCGTCACCATCAGGGGCGAGGGCGTCTACGACTACCGGGCGCGCGTCGGGCAGTTGAAGGTGGTGCTTCCGCAGGATCCTTCCGGCGCCGAGGAGCACCGCCCCATCACCGAACTCCTCGCGCCCGGCGCCCTGTACATGAAGAACCGGGGCGCGGGGGTGCCCGCCGACAAGTGGGTGCGGGTCGAGACGGCGTCCATGGCGGACGGGAACCTGGTCACGGGCGGGGCCACGGATCCGCTGGCCGCCGCCGAACTGCTGCGGGGCGCGCGCAAGGTGACGTATGTGGGGGAGAGCGAGCTCGCCGGGACGGACGTGCGGCACTACCGGGGGACCGTCGACATGGCGGCCGCCGCCCACGCCGCCTCCCCGGCCAGCCGGCAGTCCCTGACGGCCGCGGCGAAAGGGTTCGCCAAGGACCAGGTGCCGTTCGACGTGTACCTCGACGACGAGGGCCGGATCAGGAAAGTGCGGCACCGGTTCAGCTTCGTGAATACGACGAAGGTGACGACTGCGGTGAAGGGGAACGGGAAGGGGCAGGGCCAGGGCGGGAAGAGGGACGTCGTCGATGTGGCGTCCACCACTCTGCTCTACGGCTTCGGAGTTACGGCGAATATCGAACTTCCCGACACAAAGGACATCTTCGCCGGGAAGATCGCCGAGAATTAGCCGTCCGGAAATGGTCCGTCCGTGCCATGCGCAGTGCGTAGGCCGCTCCCTACTCTAGGAAGTCGGTTACGGCTACGGCTTACGGCTGGAAGAGGTGATGAACGTGGCTCCGGTGGGCGGCACGGCGGTTCATGACCACGTCGCCCTCGCCGAGATCGAGCTGTGCGGTGAATTGATCATCGCGGCTTCGGCCGCGGATGAGGACCGGCTCAGTGCGGACCGTATCGACGAGGTGCTGAGGGTCGCCGAGGAACGGTGGCCCCGGGGCGAGGGGTTCCGGGAGTCCTGAACCCGTGAGGGGCGCGGCCGGTCGTCCGGCGCGCCCCGGCTCCGGGTCGCGTATCTCACAGGGGCAGGGCGCGCGGTGCGCGTCCCGGGCGTCTCAGGTGCGCAGCATCCTGGCGATCGCCTTCGTCGCCTCCTCGACCTTCGCGTCGATCTCCTCACCGCCCTTGACCGCCGCGTCGGCGACGCAGTGGCGCAGGTGCTCCTCGAGGAGCTGGAGCGCGAAGGACTGGAGAGCCTTCGTGGAAGCGGAGACCTGCGTGAGTATGTCGATGCAGTAGACGTCCTCGTCGACCATGCGCTGCAGGCCCCGGATCTGGCCCTCGATGCGGCGCAGGCGCTTGAGGTGCTCGGCCTTCTGGTGGTGGTACCCGTGGATTCCACGGTCGTGGTCCGTCACTGTCCCGCCGTCGTGGTCGGTCACGATCTCGGTCGCTTCCGTGGTCATCGCGTCCTCCCGTTGTATACCCCTAGTGGGTATATGGTACCGAATTTCGAGGGGGTCCGACGGGTTCGCGGGACCCCGTGCTCATCACAGTGCCCGATGGGCGACACTGGGGTATTGCCGGTTAGCCGTGGCCGGATGATGCGCCTAGCATCAGCCTGACCGAATCCAAAGCACCCCGAGGACCCCACGTGCGCTTTCGTCTGACCCCCAGGGAGACGAGCTTCTACGACATGTTTGCCGCATCCGCGGACAACATCGTCACGGGCTCGAAACTCCTGATGGAACTGCTCGGGGCGGATTCCTCCGCCCGGGCCGAGATCGCGGAGCGGATGCGGGCAGCGGAACACGCCGGTGACGACGCCACCCACGCGATTTTCCACCAGCTGAACTCCTCGTTCATCACGCCCTTCGACCGCGAGGACATCTACAAGCTCGCGTCGTCCCTCGACGACATCATGGACTTCATGGAGGAGGCCGTCGACCTCGTCGTCCTCTACCAGGTCGAAGAGCTTCCCAAGGGTGTGGAGCAGCAGATCGAGGTTCTGGCGCGCGCGGCCGTGCTGACCGCCGAGGCCATGCCGAACCTGCGGACCATGGACAACCTCACCGAGTACTGGATCGAGGTCAACCGGCTCGAGAACCAGGCCGACCAGATCCACCGCAAGCTGCTCGCGCAACTCTTCAATGGCAAGTACGACGCCATGGAGGTCTTGAAGCTCAAGCAGATCGTGGATGTGCTCGAAGAGGCGGCGGATGCCTTCGAGCACGTGGCGAACACGGTGGAGACCATCGCCGTCAAGGAGTCCTGAGGCCTTCTCATGGACACCTTCGCACTGATCGTGACGATTGGCGTCGCGCTCGGATTCACGTATACGAACGGCTTTCACGACTCGGCGAACGCCATCGCCACGTCGGTCTCCACGCGTGCGCTGACGCCTCGGGCGGCGCTCGCGATGGCCGCGGTGATGAACCTCGCCGGTGCCTTCATGGGAAGCGGCGTTGCCAAGACGGTGAGTGAGGGGATCATCGCCACTCCCGAGGGCGGCAAGGGGATGGGCATCCTCTTCGCCGCGCTCGTCGGCGCGATCATCTGGAACCTGGTCACCTGGTACTTCGGCCTGCCGTCCTCGTCGTCGCACGCGCTGTTCGGCGGCATGGTCGGCGCGGCGCTCGCCGGCGGGACGGCCGTCTACTGGTCCGGCGTGCTCGACAAGATCGTCATCCCGATGCTCACCTCGCCGGTGATCGGTCTGATCGTCGGCTATCTCGTCATGTGCGCGATCCTGTGGCTGTTCCGGCGGTCCAACCCGCACAAGGCCAAGCGCGGCTTCCGTATCGCGCAGACCGTGTCGGCGGCCGGCATGGCGCTCGGCCACGGTCTCCAGGACGCGCAGAAGACGATGGGCATCGTGGTGATGGCCCTCGTCATCTCCGGGCACGAGACCTACAGCGACCCGATCCCGGTCTGGGTCAAGCTCGTCTGCGCGCTGATGCTGTCCCTCGGTACGTACGCGGGTGGCTGGCGCATCATGCGGACCCTCGGGCGCAAGATCATCGAGCTGGACCCGCCGCAGGGTTTCGCGGCGGAGACGACCGGTGCGTCGATCATGTTCGGTTCGGCGTTCCTGTTCCACGCGCCGATCTCGACGACGCACGTCATCACCTCGGCGATCATGGGCGTCGGCGCCACCAAGCGCGTGAAGGCGGTCCGCTGGGGCGTCGCCAAGAACATCGTCCTGGGCTGGTTCATCACGATGCCGGCCGCGGCGCTGGTCGCGGCGGGGAGCTTCTGGATCGTGAATCTGGCCTTCGGCTAGTACGCAGTCTTCGTACGAAAAGAGGGCCCGCCCCCCGGGAGCCAGGGGGCGGGCCCTTTTGCCTTGCGGTGGCACCGCCATGCAGCACCGCAAGGAGCTGGTGGTGTCTAGCCGAAGCGGCCCGAGATGTAGTCCTCGGTGGCCTGGACCGACGGGTTGGAGAAGATCCGCTCGGTCTCGTCGATCTCGACGAGCTTGCCGGGCTGGCCGACCGCGGACAGGTTGAAGAACGCCGTGCGGTCCGAGACGCGGGCCGCCTGCTGCATGTTGTGCGTCACGATGACGATCGTGAAGCGCTCCTTGAGCTCGCCGATCAGGTCCTCGATGGCGAGGGTCGAGATCGGGTCGAGGGCCGAGCAGGGCTCGTCCATGAGGAGCACCTGGGGCTCGACCGCGATGGCGCGGGCGATGCACAGACGCTGCTGCTGGCCGCCGGAGAGGCCGGAGCCGGGCTTGTTCAGGCGGTCCTTGACCTCGTTCCAGAGGTTGGCGCCCTTGAGGGACTTCTCGACGACGTCGCCGAGCTCGCTCTTCTTGTACGAGCCGTTCAGACGCAGGCCCGCCGCCACGTTGTCGAAGATCGACATGGTGGGGAACGGGTTCGGGCGCTGGAACACCATGCCGACCGTGCGGCGCACGGCGACCGGGTCGACGTGGGTGCCGTAGAGGTCTTCGTCGTCCAGGAGCACCTTGCCCTCGACGCGGCCACCGGGGGTGACCTCGTGCATGCGGTTCAGGGTGCGCAGGAAGGTGGACTTGCCGCAGCCGGACGGGCCGATGAAGGCCGTCACGGAGCGGGGCTCCACGGTCATCGAGATGTCCTCGATCGCCTTGTGGGAGCCGTAGTACGCGGTGAGGCCGCTGACGTCGATTCGCTTGGCCATAACTAATTCACTTCCAGATGCCGCGTCAGCGGCCGGTCTTGGGGGCCTTCCAGCGGGCGATGCCGCGGGCCACCAGGTTGAGGATCATGATGAAGGCGATGAGGACGAGAGCCGCCGCCCATGCACGGTCGTACGCCGCCGGGCTGCCGCCGCTGTTCTGGTACTGCTGGTAGATGTACAGCGGCAGCGAGGACTGGGGCCCCTGGAACGGGTCCGTGTTGATGAGCGGGTTGCCCCAGACCAGCAGCAGTACGGGCGCGGTCTCACCGGCGATACGGGCGATGGCCAGCATCACACCGGTCGTGATGCCGCCGATCGACGTCGGCAGGACGACCTTGAGGATCGTGCGCCACTTCGGTACGCCGAGCGCGAGGGAGGCCTCGCGCAGCTCGTTCGGGACGAGCTTGAGCATTTCCTCGGTGGAGCGGACGACGACCGGGATCATCAGGATGGACAGCGCCATCGATCCGGCGAAGCCGGAGTAGCTGAAGCCGAGGATCAGGATCCAGAAGCTGAGGATGAACAGGCCCGCGACGATCGACGGGATGCCCGTCATGACGTCGACGAAGAAGGTGACCGCCTTGGCGAGCTTGCCCCGGCCGTACTCGACCAGGTAGATCGCGGTGAGCAGGCCGATCGGCACGGAGATCAGGGTGGCGAGGCCGACCTGCTCCAGGGTGCCGATGATGGCGTGGTAGATGCCGCCGCCCGGCTCGTAGTCGGTGACGACGCCCATCGAGTGCGTCAGGAAGAAGACGTCCAGGACCTTCACGCCGCGCGAGACGGTCTCCCAGATCAGGGAGACCAGCGGGATCACGGCGAGGATGAAGGCGACCCAGACGACGCTGGTCGCGACGCGGTCCTTGGCCTGGCGCTTGCCCTCGACGGCGGTGGCGATGCCGTACGTGCCGAGCACGAACAGGACCGCGGCGATCAGACCCCACTGGATCTGGCTGTCGAGTCCGGCGCCCAGGCCGATCGCGCAGCCGACCGCGACGGCGCCGGCGGCGATGGCGTACGGGGCCCAGCGCGGCAGGCGCGCGGCGCTGAGGGAGTTGGTGCCGGGGGCCGGCGGGGTGATGGTTGCGTTGCTCATGCGTTGGCCCCCGAGTACTCCTTGCGGCGGGCGATGATCGCGCGGGCCGCACCGTTCACGACCAGCGTGATGATGAACAGGACCAGACCGGAGGCGATGAGCGCGTCACGGCCCTGCTCGGTGGCCTCGCTGAACTTCGCGGCGATGTTCTGCGCGAAGGTGCCGCCGCCCGGGTCGAGCAGGCTGGCGTTGATCTCGAAGCTGGGGGAGAGGACCGTGGCGACGGCCATGGTCTCGCCGAGCGCGCGGCCGAGGCCGAGCATCGAGGCGGAGATGACGCCGGAGCGGCCGAAGGGGATCACCGACATGCGGATGACCTCCCAGCGGGTGGCGCCGAGCGCGAGCGCGGCCTCCTGGTGCATCAGGGGCGCCTGCCGGAAGACTTCACGGCTGACGTTCGTGATGATCGGGAGGATCATGATCGCGAGCAGGATGCCGACGGCGAGGAGGGTGCGCGGGGCGCCGCCCTGCCACTCGAGGATGCCGGTCCAGCCGAAGTAGTCGTTGAGCCAGCTGTAGAAGCCGGTGAGGTGCGGCACCAGGAAGAGGGCGCCCCACAGGCCGTACACGATGGACGGTACGGCGGCGAGCAGGTCGACGACGTACGCGATCACGCCGCCGATCTTCTTCGGCGCGTAGTGCGTGATGAACAGCGCGATGCCGACGGCGATCGGGACGGCGATCGCCATGGCGATGACCGAGGACACGATCGTGCCGAAGGCGAGGACCGCGATGCCGAAGACCGGCGGAGTGGCGTTGGCGTTCCACTCGAAGGTCGTGAGGAAGTTGCCGTCGTTCTTGGACAGCACCAACGAGGCGCGGTAGGTGAGGAAGGCCGCGATGGCGGCCATGATCACCAGAAGCAGGATGCCGGAGCCGCGCGAGAGACCGAGGAAGATCCGGTCACCGGGGCGGGTGGCGCCGCGGGCCGCGCGCTTTTGCAGCGTGGGCGGGTCGGCGGGGGCGGGTGGAGCAGTCGTCTTCGTGGATATATCCATGGGGTTCTCCGGTCTGCGGAGCCGCGGTCGGGCGGCTCCAGGCGGCGATGCACCGGACGGTGCGGCCCGCCCCCGATCGGGGACGGGCCGCACACTGGGTCAGCTCAGGCTCGCGACGGTCTCGCGGACCTTGGCGTTGATCTCGGCGGGGATGGGCGCGTAGCCGAGGGCCGCCAGGGAGTCCTGGCCGTCCTGGCTCGCGATGTAGGTGAGGAAGGACTTGGTGGCCTTGAAGGTGTCGGCCTTGTTGCCCTTGTCGCAGACGATCTCGTAGGTGACGAGGGTGATCGGGTAGGCGCCGTCGGCCTTCGTCGCGTAGTTCAGCTCGAGGGCGAGGTCCTTGCCGGTGCCCACGGTCTTGGCCTCGGAGATCGCCTTGGTGGCGTTCTCGACGGTGGCCTTGACCGGCGCGGAGGCGCCCGTGTCGAGGTCGACCGTCTTGATGCCGTCCTTGGCGTAGGAGAGCTCGAAGTAGGAGATCGCGCCGGCGGTCTGCTTGACCTGCTGGGCGAGGCCGGAGGAGCCCTGCGCCGACTGGCCGCCCTTGGCCTGCCAGGCCTTGCCGCCCGAGTACTTCCAGTCCGCCGGGGAGGCGGCCTTGAGGTACTTGGTGAAGTTGTCCGTGGTGCCGGACTCGTCCGAGCGGTGGAACGCCTGGATCTTGGTCTTGGGCAGCTTCGCCTTGGGGTTCAGCTTGGCGATGGCCGCGTCGTCCCAGGTGCTGATCTTGCCGTCGAAGATCTGGGCGAGGGTCTTGGCGTCCAGGACCAGGTTGTCGACACCCGGGACGTTGTAACCGACCGCGATCGGGCCGCCGACCATCGGGAGGTCGATGCCCTGGCCGCCGGAGCAGACCTTCTTGGAGGCGGTGACCTCTTCGGGCTTCAGCGCGGAGTCCGAGCCGGCGAAGGCGACCTGGCCCTGGGTGAACGCCGTGACACCGGCGCCCGAACCCTCGGGCTTGTAGTTGATCTGAACGTCCTTGCACTCGGCGGTGTACGCCTTGACCCAGGCCTGGATGGCGTTGGCCTGCGCGGAGGAGCCGTTCGCGAGGAGCTGGCCCTTGGCGTCGTCGCACTTGATGCTGCCGGCCTTGGCCGTCGGGCCGCTGCTCGAACCGCCGTTGGCACTCGTGTCGTCCGAGCCGCACGCCGTGAGGGCCAGGGCGCCGGAGACGGCGATGGCGCCGAGGGAGAGGGCGCGGAGCCGGTTCTTGCGCTGAAGCTTCACTTTCGGATGTTCCTTCCAGGAGCCGCCGGTCGGAGATCCGGGACGGCGTGCGAAGTCTGTTCGTTCCAGGTAGGCGGTGCGGTGTTCGCCCTTGTGGGCGACTCGCACCGTGTACGGCCGAAATTAGGCAGGACAGGTGAAGCGACCGATGGGCATGAGTGAACGGCGGGTGAACCTCGGCGGTCGGTGCGGTGAGGTAATGTGTGACGTTTTGTGACGGCGCGGATACTTATTGCGACTATGCCAGGTGGAGGGCGTTGAGCAGCGCGTCGACGAGCGTCTTGTCGCGGGGCTGGGACAGACGGTGACGGGCGGCGGCCGGGGCGAGCCAGGCGACGCGGTCGACCTCGCGGTTCGGCGTGAACCCGCCGTCCGTCGCCTCGGCGGCCCAGTAGTCGACCCGCTTGGGCCGGCCCCTCGCGATGTAGCGGGTGGTGGGGAGGCGGGCGCCGGGAGCGCACTGGAAGCCGGTCTCCTCCGCCACCTCGCGCAGCGCGGCCGCGAGGGCCTCCTCGCCGCGCTTCAGCTTGCCCTTGGGGTGCGACCAGTCGTCGTACTTGGGCCGGTGCACGAGGCAGATTTCGATGGGGGCCTCCCCTGCTCGCTCGAAGTCGAGAGCTTGGGGAACGTCGTCGTAGGAGGAGCGGCGCCACAGCACGCAGCCGGCCGCGTGGATCGTGTCGTCGCCGCTGCTCATGTGGTGTGGACCGTCTCCTTCAGCCAGGCCCGCTGGAACGCGAAACGGGCCGCTTCCACCTCGTGGCGCTGGTCGGCGTGCAGGACGCCGAGCGCGTAGGCCGTCGCCGGGGCGATGCGCGGGGTGCGGGCCGCGTGGGCCGCGGCGGCCGCGGCCTCGGCGGCGTCCCGGTGCCGGTCGAGCGAGGCGGCCGCCTCGGTCTCCGCGTCGGTCGGCCCGCCGCCGGGTCCGCACGGCACGACCTCCCGGGCATAGCGGTGCAGCCGCAGCAGGAGGCGTACGTGGTGCCAGGGCGCGTCCTGGGACGGGGGCGCCGTGTCGGCGGTGAGGCCCTGGACGAGTGCCTCCGCGTTGTAGGGGTGGCCCGCCCGGTGGAGGGGGAGCGCGGCGACGGCCTCGGCGAGGCGGGACTCCGCGGTGGCGGCCAGCGCGTCGAGGTCGGCCGGGGCGGCGCGCAGCGGGACCTCGCTGGCGAGTACGGCGACGTTGTCCGCGACCGCGTGGAAGCGGGACGAGCCGAGTGCTTGCAGCGCCGTCGAGTGGGCCCGGGTCCGGGCGAGGGTGAGCTGGCGCTCCAGGAGGGCGCCCGCCTTCGCCGCGCCCACGGTCAGATTCCCCGAGGCCGTGTTCTCGTTGCGCGGCAGCTGGGCCGTGCCCACCCGCCCGGCGAGAGCCGCGGGGGCCTGGGCCGGGACCGCGTGCGCGCCGGAGAGCCGGTGCAGCGCGGAGAGCAGGCGCTCCAGGCGGCCCGCGTACGCGTGTTCCTGCGCCAGCGTGCCCGACAGCCACGCCAGTTCGGGGCGCAGCGCGTCGGACCACTCGGGGTCGAGGAGGGGACGGAACGTGTGGAGCGTGCCGCTGATGCGGCGGGCCGAGCGGCGCAGGGCGCGCGCCGCGTCGGCCGCCTCCTCGGCGGTTCCCCCGGATGCGGCGCCGCCGCTCTCGCGGTGCTGCCGCAGGGAGCGCAGGAACTCCGTGGCCTGCTCGCGCAGATGGGCCGCGACGACCTCGCCCGCGGAACCCTCCGCTCCCGTTGTCTCAAGGTGTTGCTGTGCCACGCCGGCGCCTCCGGGCGTCTATGAGCATCTCCTGTACGTTCCGCAGGGGCCGGCCCTCCGCGTCCTTGGCGTGCCGGACCCAGTTCCCGTCCGGTCCCAGATGCCAGGAGGCGGTGGTGTCGGACATCCCCGTCTCCAGGAGCCGGTTCAGGGCGCCGCGGTGAGCCGGGTCGGAGACCCGGACCAGGGCCTCGATGCGGCGGTCGAGGTTGCGGTGCATCATGTCCGCGCTGCCGAACCAGACCTCGGGCTCGCCGCCGTTGCCGAAGGCGAAGACCCGGGAGTGCTCCAGGAAGCGGCCGAGCACGGACCGTACGCGGATGTTCTCCGACAGGCCCGCGACGCCCGGCCGCACGGCGCAGATGCCGCGGACCCACACGTCGACGGGTACGCCGGCCTGCGCCGCCCGGTACATCGCGTCGATGACGGCCTCGTCGACCATCGAGTTGACCTTGAAGCGGACGTAGGCGGGGCGGCCGGCGCGGTGGTGCTGGACCTCGTTGTTGATCCTCGAAATGAGGCCGTCGCGAAGGGACTTGGGGGCGACGAGGAGACGGCGGTACGTCTCGCGGCGCGAGTAGCCCGACAGCCGGTTGAAGAGGTCGGAGAGGTCGGCGCCCACCTGGGAGTCGGCGGTGAGCAGGCCCAGGTCCTCGTAGAGGCGGGCCGTCTTCGGGTGGTAGTTGCCCGTGCCGACGTGGCAGTAGCGCCGCAGCGTTTCGCCCTCCTGGCGCACGACGAGCGACAGCTTGCAGTGCGTCTTCAGGCCGACGAGGCCGTATACGACATGGCAGCCGGCCTCCTCCAGCTTGCGCGCCCACTTGATGTTGGCCTGCTCGTCGAAGCGGGCCTTGATCTCGACGAGGACGAGGACCTGCTTGCCGGACTCCGCGGCGTCTATCAGCGCGTCGACGATCGGCGAGTCGCCCGAGGTCCGGTACAGCGTCTGCTTGATCGCGAGGACGTCCGGGTCCGAGGCGGCCTGCTCCAGGAACGCCTGCACGGACGTGGAGAACGAGTCGTACGGGTGGTGGAGCAGCACGTCCCGCTCGCGCAGGGCGGCGAAGATGTCGGGCGCGGACGCGGACTCGACCTCGGCCAGGTCGCGGTGGGTGCCCGCGATGAACTTGGGGTACTTCAGCTCGGGCCGGTCGAGGCTCGAGATGCCGAAGAGGCCCGTGAGGTCCAGGGGGCCCGGCAGCGGGTACACCTCGGACTCGCTGATCTTCAGCTCGCGCACGAGGAGGTCGAGGACGTAGCGGTCGATGGTCTCCTCGACCTCGAGCCGCACCGGCGGGCCGAAGCGGCGCCGCATGAGCTCCTTCTCCAGCGCCTTGAGGAGGTTCTCGGCGTCGTCCTCCTCGACCTCCAGGTCCTCGTTCCGGGTCAGCCGGAACATGTGGTGCTCCAGGACCTCCATGCCGGGGAACAGTTCGCCCAGGTGCTTGGGCGCCGAGATGACGTCCTCGATGGGGACGTAGCGCTGCGGCGAGGCCTCCAGGAAGCGGGAGAGCAGCGGCGGCACCTTGACGCGCGCGAAGTGGCGGTGCCCGGAGACCGGATTGCGCACGACGACGGCGAGGTTCAGGGACAGGCCGGAGATGTAGGGGAACGGGTGCGCGGGGTCCACCGCCAGCGGAGTGAGCACCGGGAAGATCTGCTGCTTGAACAGCGTGAAGAGCCGGGACTGCTCCTTGTCGGTGAGCTCCTCCCAGCGCACCAGGTGGATGCCCTCGTCGGCGAGCGCGGGGGCGACGTCCTCCTGGAAACAGGCGGCGTGCCGGGCCATGAGCTCGCGCGAGCGGTTCCAGATCAGCTCGAGAACCTCACGGGGCTGGAGCCCTGAGGCCGAACGGGTGGCGACGCCTGTCGCGATACGGCGCTTGAGTCCGGCCACGCGGACCATGAAGAACTCGTCCAGGTTCGACGCGAAGATCGCCAGGAAGTTCGCCCGCTCCAGGAGCGGGGTGTCCGGGTCCTCGGCCAGTTCGAGCACGCGCTCGTTGAAGGCGAGCCAGCTGCGCTCCCGGTCCAGGAAGCGGCCCTGGGGCAGCTCGGCGCTGTAGTCCTCGAACTCGTCGGGGTCGGCGTCGATGTCGGACGTGAGCTCGGGGAGATCGGGTTTGAAGTCACCGCCTGCCACGGTGTGCGGGCGGTGCGCGGCTATCGAGCCGACAGACGGCTGCGCCTGCCGGTCGGAGGCCTGGTCCTGGGCGTTCTGCTGGCTCATGGCCCCATTCTTCCGCGCCTGGACCACGATGGGCGCGTCGGAGAGCGCGGGCGTGAGGCGGAGTCTCCCGTTCGGGGAGCGCTCCGCCGGTGCCCCGGTGGGGTCGGGCGCGGCGGGCTGCATTCTGTGAGGGTGGCAAGCCCGTCTGAATGGTTGGTTACGGCGACATGACGTGCGGGGCATGGCGGGGCGTCCCGGGGACGTCCACAGACGCCCCGACAGGCCCCGCGGTCGCCTACGGCCGCAGATTCCTGCGCAGGAGGGCGAAGACCGCCGTCACCGTGAGTGCCGTCAGGCCGAGGAGGATGCCCGTTTCGACGAGCTGGAGCGGCCAGAAGTGGGACGACGGCTGGAACTCGCGGTAGAAGCCGGTGACATTGTGCCGGGCGAGGCAGCTCGTGCTGTCGCGGCACAGGGGATCGGCGATGTGGGCGCCGCTCGCGGTGACCGCGCCCTCGTCGAGGAAGAGGCCGGTGAAGCCCCGGTAGCCCTCGCGGACATTCCCGGTGACGGTGGCGGCGGGCCACAGGCGGCCCCGGATCTCGCCGAGCGCGGTGATCACGATGCCGGTGAGGGCGAGCGAGACACACATCGACGTGATCACGCGCCGGGAGATGAACGCGACCAGGGCGCCGAGTGCCAGGCCGAGCAGCGGGAGCGCGACGGCGGTCGGGCCGAGGACGCCGTAGATGCCCTCGGTGAACCACTGGTTCGAGGGGAGGCTGCTCGCTCCCGACGCCACCAGGCGGCGCAGGGCCACGAGGATGCCGGTGCCGACGACGAGGAACGCGGCCGGGACGGTGAGCTTCGTCGTCAGCCAGCGGGCCGGGGAGACGGACTGCGTCCACGCGAGGGCGGCGGTGCCGCGCTCCAGCTCGCGGCCGAAGAGCACCCCGCCCGCGAAGGCGGCCGCGATCGCGGGCACGAACATGATCAGGCTCGTGGTGAGCATGAGCACGTACTCGTACGTGCCCGCTCCAGGACCCGTGACCGTGCAGGTGTTCGTGACGCCCGCGACGCACCTGCCGGCGATGTGCAGCCCGGAGAAGCCCGGCCCCCACAGCCACAGCAGCATCGCGGCGGTGATCGCGACGTAGGCGACCCACAGCCACAGGGCGAGCCGGTGCACCTTCAGCACGGTCCAGGTCAGCCCGGTCGAGGGGGAGAAGGTGGCGGTGCTCATGCTGCGGTCTCCTTCTTCGGCTGGTGCGTGCGCGCCTGGTACCTGCGCAGGACGAGGAACGCGCCGACGACGGCGAGCGCGGTCAGGGCGAGCAGGATGCCCGTCTCCGCGAGCTGGCGGGGCCAGTAGTCGGGCGAGTGGAGGTAGGTGCGGGTGAAGCCGGTGATGTCGTGGCGGTCGAGGCACTTCTGGCTCAGGTAGCAGCCGGGGTCGGAGACCTTGGCGCCCGAGGACGTGATCGCCTTGCTGTGGACGGGGAGTTCGGGCTGAAGACGCGAGAACGGCGAGTGCTGGAACGGCCAGTTGTTGCCGCGCAGCGCGCCGGCCAGGAGCTGCACGACACCCGCGACCACCAGGGCCGGCAGCGTACGGCGCAGGACGAGGGCGGCGAGCACGCCGACCGCGAGGCCGAACAGGGCGGTCGCGACGGTGGCGGGGCCGATGGAGAAGTAGAACGAGCGGGGGCCGATGCCCGCGACCAGCAGGTGGTTGTGCGCGTTCCACACGAGCCGGTACAGGACGACGATCAGACCCGTTCCGACGCCGACGAACACCGCGGGCACGGCCAGCTTCGCGGCCAGCCAGCGGGCGGGCGACACGGACTGGGTCCACGCCAACTGGGCGGTCCCCAGCTCCAGTTCGCGCGCGATGAGCGGTCCCGCGGCGAACACGGCGATCGCGCACGAGGCGATGCCTATCAGCGAGGACGGCTCGTAGAAGAGCGAGTCGAACGAGCCGCCGATGAGGATGACCGGGGCCGACCCCTGGAACGCGTTGTCCTGTGCCCCGGAGTAGCCGAACACGTCGAACGCCTTCTGCGCCGCGCTCGCGCCAGGTCCCCACAGCCACAGCAGCAGGCCCGCGGTGAGGGCGACATACGCCGTCCACACCCACAGCGCGGTGCGGTGCAGGCGCAGCACGGTCCAGACGAGGCCGTCGGGGCCGGGGAGGGTGCGGCGCGCGGTGGGGCGGCCGGTGCTGCCCGCGTTGTCGATGAGTGTCGTCATGCCGTCACCGCCACGGCGGACGCGGCCGTGCCCGGGGTGATCAGCGCCGGGGCGCCGGGGTTGCGCAGATGGGCGAGGATCAGCTCCTCCATGGACGGCTCCTGCGCCTCCCACGCGCTGTCGAGCGGCCCGTCGCGGCGGATCAGGGCGGTCAGTCCGCGGCCGGCGGCGCGGGACTCGACCACGGTGTGCGGAGCGAGGTCGGCGGCCGTGCCGCGCCCGGTGACCAGGCTGTGCGCGGCCGTCAGGTCGTCGATGCCGCCGCCGAGCCGGATGCGGCCGGCGCCCAGGAGCAGCAAGTGGTCGCAGGCGTCGGCCAGTTCGGCGACGATGTGCGAAGACATCAGGATGGTGGTGCCGTGTTCGGCGGCGTCCGCCATCAGCGTGCCCATCAGCTCGTGGCGGGCCAGCGGGTCGAGGTCCGCCATCGGCTCGTCGAGGAGCATCAGCTGGGGGCGCTTGCCGAGCGCGAGGGCGAGCGCGACGCGGGTGCGCTGTCCGCCGGAGAGTGAGCGGACCCGGGCCGCGGGGTCGAGGTCGCCCTGCTCGATGATCCTGTCGGCGTACGCGGCGTCCCAGTGGCCCGGGTTCAGCTCGGCGCCCATGCGCAGGGTGTCCGCGATGGAGAGCTGCGGGTACAGCGGCTTGTCCTGCGAGAGGTAGGCGACGCGGTCGCGGTGCACGCCGGGGGCGGCGCCGAGGACGGTGAGGTGCCCCGAGCTGGGGCGCAGGAGCCCCGCGGCGATGGCGAGGAGGGTGGACTTTCCCGCCCCGTTGGGCCCGACCAGGGCGCTGACCCGCCCGGCGGGCAGCCGGAAGGAACACAGGTCGAGCGCGGCGTGGCCGTGACGGCCGTAGCGCTTGCCGAGCCCTGTCGCCTCGATGGCGACGGCCGGGGTGGTGCTGGTGGAACTCACTGTTCCCCCTTCGGGAAGTTTTCGTCCAGTACGGCGCCGAACAGGGCGGCCGCGTCCTCGCGGTCGAGGCCCGCGGCGCGGGCGCGGCGGGCCCAGCCGGCGAGTTCGGCCCGCAGCGGGGAGTCGGCCGGGGCCACCGCGCCGAGCGTCCTGCGGACGAACGTGCCGAGACCGCGGCGGGCCTCGACCAGGCCCTCGCGCTCCAGCTCGCGGTACGCCTTGAGCACGGTGTTCGGGTTGATCGCGGTGGCTTCGACGACCTCGCGGGCCGTGGGCAGCTTGTCGCCGGGCGCCAGCAGGCCGAGGCGCAGGGCCTGCTGGGTCTGCTGGACGATCTGCAGATAGGTGGCGACGCCGCTGCGCCGGTCGATCCGGTACTCGACCACGTTCTTCAACACCACCCTTTCACTAATCAAGTAGTGAAAGGGTGGTGCAAGAGAGGGGCAGTGTCAAGTGACGACTGCCCCTCGGGTGCTGCTCGCCCGTGTTCTGTTGTTCTGTGACCGTTGTTCTGCGACCGGCTACGACTCCGTGCGGTACATCAGGTCCGTCTCGTGCGTGACGAAGCCGAGGCGCTCGTAGACCGTGACCGCCGGCTTGTTGTCGGCGTCCACGTAGAGCATCGCCGTCGGCATGCCCGACGCGGCCAGATGCCGCAGGCCCACCGCCGTGAGCGCCTTGCCGAGGCCGCCGCCCTGGTTGCCGGGCGCGACCCCGACGACGTACACCTCGCCGAGCTGCTCCTCGGCGTGGACCTTGGTCCAGTGGAAGCCGATGACCTCGCCGTCGCCCTCCCGTACGGCGAGGAAGAAGCCGGCCGGGTCGAACCACGGCTCGGCCTTGCGGTCGTCCAGGTCGCGCTGGGTCAGCGAGCCCTGCTCGGGGTGGTGGGCGAACGCCGCCGCGTTCACCGCGAGCCAGGCCGCGTCGTCCTCGCCGGGCACGAAGGTCCGGATGGCGACGCCCTCGGGCAGCACCGGCTCGGCGAGCGGGGGCCCCTCGGCCAACGGGCGCCGCATCTGGCGCAGTTCACGGAACAGGGTCAGGCCGAGGACCTGCGAGAGGTGCCGGGCCGCCGAGTGGCCGCCGTGCGCCCAGACCCGCAGCCGCTTGCCGGACGCGCCGAGCAGCGCCGAGCCGAGCGCCCGCCCGTGCCCGTGCCCGCGGTGCGCGGGGTGCACGACGAGTTCGGCGGCCGGCGCCTCGATCGGGTCGGTGTCCTCCAGCTGGCCGTACCCGATCAGCTCGCGGTCGACCTTCAGCAGGAAGTGGCGCACGCCCTCCCTGGGGCCGCCGCGCAGTTGCAGCCTGCCCTGCTCCGACACCGCCTGCTGCCCGTCGGCACGGGCGGCGTCGACGAGGATCTCCAGGACGGCTTCCGCCTGGTCGGGAGTGAGGGCGGTGAGCGTCTCGATCTGGCGGTCGGGGGCGGTGGGCACGGCATCGCTGGTCATGCACAAGAGGGTACGGCGACGGGCCCGTGCCGGGCTTGCGGCGGGTGATGGCAACCAGCCCGTAACCGGCAAACACCTGTTGTGCTACGCGCGTTGACCCTAGGCTGCCGACTTGGTCACGGCACACCGCCACCACCGCCGCCTCACAGCACCCACACAGGGGGACGTACCCATGACTCCGCTGACACCACACAGGCCCGGGCGCCGCGCCGCATCGCGGCTACTCGCCGCCGCGGCCGGGTTCGCCACCGTCGGCGCGCTCGTCGCGGCGCTGCCCGCGAACGCCACGCAGGACCGGCACCACGGGGACGAGCACCGCCGCACGGTCGACGTGCAGCTGCTCTCCTTCAACGACTTCCACGGCAACCTGGAGCCGCCGGCCGGCTCCTCGGGCCAGGTCACGGAGAACCTGCCGGACGGCACGACGAGGAAGGTCGACGCGGGCGGCGTCGAGTACCTCGCGACGTCCCTGCGGACGGCCAGGAAGAGCCACCCGTACAGCGTCACCGCCGCGGCCGGCGACCTGATCGGGGCCAGCCCGCTGCTGTCGGGGCTCTTCCACGACGAGCCCACCGTCGAGGCGATGAACAAGCTCGACCTGGACGTCACGAGCGTGGGCAACCACGAGTTCGACGAGGGCGCCACGGAGCTGGCGCGCATGCAGAACGGCGGCTGCCACCCCAAGGACGGCTGTTTCGAGGACGGCAAGAAGTTCAAGGGTGCCGACTACCCCTACCTCGCCGCCAATGTGACGAACGAGAAGACCGGCAAGCCGATCCTCGCCCCCTACTGGGTGTGGAAGCACAACGGCGTGAAGATCGGATTCATCGGCGTGACCCTTGAGGGCACCCCCGACATCGTCTCCGCGGACGGCGTCAAGGGCCTGAAGTTCCACGACGAGATCGAGACCGTCAACAAGTACGCCAAGATCCTCGACAAGCAGGGCGTGAAGTCGATCGTCACGCTCATCCACGAGGGCGGCGTGCCGGCCTCCGGCTCGTACAACTACGACTGCGACTCCCCGAGCGGTGGCGCGGGCATCTCCGGCCCGATCGTCGACATCGCCAAGGGCATCTCGCCGAAGGTCGACGCGCTGGTCACCGGCCACACGCACAACGCGTACGTCTGTACGATCCCTGACCCGTCCGGCAAGCCCCGCCTGGTCACTTCGGCGTCCTCGTACGGGAAGCTCTACACGGACACGACGCTGACGTACGACCGCCGCACCAAGGACATCGTGCGTACGTCGGTGAAGTCGGCCAACCACGTGGTGAGCCGCACGCAGCCGAAGGCCGCGGACATGACCGCGCTCATCGGCCGCTGGAACAAGATGGCCGCGCCCGTCGCGGGCCAGCCCGTCGGATACATCTCGGCGGACATCCCGGGCCGCGGCGCCGCCTCGCCGGAGGCGCCGCTCGGCGATCTGATCGCGGACGCGCAGCTCGCGCACGCCAAGACCCTCGACCCGAAGACCTCGCTGGCCCTGATGAACCCCGGCGGCGTGCGCTCCGACCTCGTGTACAAGGCGAGCGGCAGCGAGGGAGACGGTGTCGTCACCTACGGCGAGGGCTTCACCGTGCAGCCCTTCAGCAACACCGTGAACCTGGCCGACCTGACCGGCGCGCAGGTCATCGCCGCGCTCCAGCAGCAGGTCAGCGGTTCCAACGAGTCCTCGCCGAAGATCCTCCAGCCGTCGGCGGGCCTGACGTACACGCTCGACATGACGAAGACGGGCGCGGCCCGGGTCGTCGTCGACTCCATCAAGCTGAACGGCGCCGCGATCGATCCGGCGGCGACCTACCGCGTCGCGATGAACTCGTTCCTCGCGGGCGGCGGCGACGGCTTCGCGGCGCTCGGCCAGGGCAAGAACCCGCTGGTCGGCAGCGACGACCTGAAGGCGTTCAACGACTATCTGACGGCCAACTCGTCGGCCACGTCGCCGATCGCGCCCCCGAAGGCGGACCGGATCACGATCGTGAAGTGATGGCTGTTACGTGAGGGTTGTGACGATCCTGAAGTGACGTATCGCACGGTCCGGTGGGCGGCCGAAACCGGTGCTTACTGGGAGTAAAGCTTAGCGGTGGGGTCGGTTCGTATGGTGAAATCTCACGATGCGTTCCCCCCACCGCATAGCCATGTCCACCGACCCGTCAGATGCGTGGACGGAGGAATCCGTTCCATCCGGCACCGTTTCATCACGCACCGCTCCGTCCGGCACCGCCCCGCCGAATCCCTACGACGAGCTGGGCACCCTCGCGGACAACCCGCTCGACGAGTTCCTGCACGAGGACGACCCCGAGGCAGGCCTCGACGACCAGCCCTGGTCCAGGCCCAACCACCGCCGCGGCAGCCGCCGCCGCAACCGGTTCGCCGGACTCCCGCTCGCCACGAAGGCCGTCGTCGGGATCCTCGTCCTCGCCGCCTTCCTCACCCTCGCAGACCGCTGGGCCCTCCTCTACGCGGAGCACCGCGCAGCCGACCGGCTCAAGGACCAGCTGCACCTGAGCGCCGCGCCCGAGGTCGACATCGAGGGCTTCCCGTTCCTCACGCAGCTCGCCGACCGGCGCCTGGACGAGGTGAAGGTGACCGTCCCCGACGTCGCCGCGAGCCGCGTCTCCCTCGCCAAGGTCTCCGCGACCATCCGCGACGTGACGATCGACGGCGACGGACTCACCGATGTGCGCGGCGCCCGCATCGGCGGCATGACCGGCGAGGTCCTGCTCTCCTTCGACGACCTGAACCGCGAACTCGGCGCCTCCCAGGTCACGTTCAGCGGACAGGGCCGCGACCGGGTCCTCGCGCGCGGCACGCTGCCCGTCGCCGGACACGACCTGAAGGTGCGCGCCGACGCCACGATCCGGCGCATCGGTGACACCGGCATCGCCACCGACATCGGCGGCATGCGGCTCGACATCGGCGACCTCGCCACGTACCGGCCCGGCACCCGCCCGTCCGAGGGCCTGCACCTGAGCCGCCGCTCGGTGACGCGCCTCGCGACCGAGACCGCCAAGGCGAAGGCCCTGCTGTCCGTGCCGTCGCTCGTGCACCGGCTCGGCGTGCCCGACTCGGCCGTACGCGCGGCGCTGCGCAGCGACCGGCGCCTGAGCGAGCTCACCGGCTCACCGCGCTTCGTGCACCAGCTCATGTCCCTGAACCTGGTCGACCTCGCGCTCGCGCACCCGGCGCTCCTGAAGAGGTTCGGCCTCGACCCGGCGCTGCTCCAGGGCCTCACCCGGCTCACCCGCCCCGAACTCGCCGACCGCCTCTCCCTGGCGTTCCGCCTGCCGAAACTGCCGGGCGACGGGATGGGCGACGTCCGGCTGAGCGACGTGAAGGTCGAGAAGGACGGGATCCGGGTCGGGCTCACCGGGGAGGGGCTGGGCTTCGAGCGCTAGGGGCCCCCTAGGGCGTGTCCAGCGCGCCTTCGGGGACCTCCGGCGGAGGCGTCGGGGCCCCCGGCAGCTGCACCGTAGCGACCGTGCCGCCGCCCTCCGCGGCCCCGAGCGCGACGGTGCCGCCGCAGCTCTCCACCGTGCGCGCCACGATCGACAGGCCCAGACCCGAACCCGGCAGCGCCCGCGCGCTCTGCGAGCGCCAGAACCGGTCGAAGACGTACGGGAGTTCATCGGCCGGGATGCCGGGACCGTGATCGCGCACGGTCAGCCGGCCGCGCATGAGGTGGACCTCGATCGTGCCCTCGGGCGGGCTGAACTTGACCGCGTTGTCGAGGAGGTTCACGATTGCGCGCTCCAGGGACGCGGGCTCGGCCCGTACGTACCAGGGCGCCAGCTCGGAGGTGATCGTCAGCTCGGGCCCGCGCAGCGCGGCGCGCTCCAGCGCGGTGCGGACCGTGTCGTGCAGGGCGACGACCTTGAGGGGCGCGTCGCCGGCCGTCAGGCCCGTACGGGACAGCTCCTGCAAGTCCCCGATGAGCGCGGCCAGTTCGCTCATCTGCGCCTTGAGCGAGGCCATCAGCGCCTTGCGGTCGTCCGGCGGGATCGCGCGGCCCGTCTCGTCGCTGCGGGTGAGCAGCTCGATGTTGGTGCGCATCGAGGTGAGGGGCGTGCGCAGCTCGTGCCCGGCGTCGGCGATGAGCTGCTGCTGGAGGTCCCGCGACGAGGCGAGCGAGGCGGTCATGGAGTTGAAGGACGCGGACAGCCGCGCGATCTCGTCGTCTCCCTCCACGGGGATGCGCACGGTGAGGTCTTCGGTACGGGCCACGTGCTCGACGGTGTCGGTGAGTTCGTCGACGGGGCGGAGCCCGGACCGGGCGACCCAGAGTCCGGCGGCACCGGCACCGACGACACCGATGCCGGCGACCAGAGCAAGGACCAGCCCGAGTTTGCCGAGTGTGTCGTCGACTTCGCTGAGCGGCCGGGCCACGGACACCGCGGCCCGGTACTCGGGCAGAGGGTACGTGTAGACCCGGTACTTGGAGCCGTTGCCGGCCGTCGCGTCGTGGGTGGTGTCCGGTGCCTTGCTGTTGGCGACGTCGACGTCCGCCGGGGTCACCTCGACGGACTGCTTGCCGTAGATGACGCAGCTGTTGCCGTCCCGGTCGACGATCTGGATGACCTGCTTGAAGAGCCCGGGGTCGTCCGGGTTCAGAACGACGCGGCGGCAGTTCCCGTCGGGGTCGATAAGGCGGGCGACGACGTCAGGACTCAGACGGGCCGTGCCCTTCAGAGCGTCGTCCAGCGAATTGACCAGCGCGCTCTGCACGACGAACCAGCACACCGTCGCTGCCACAGCCACCGCCACTGCCACTGCCGTGGTCACCAGCAGCGCCAGCCGCGACCGCAGGGGAAGCCTTCGCAGCCGCTGTGCCACCCGGGTCACTCCCCACCGCCCCGCAGCACATACCCCACACCCCGCACGGTATGAACGAGCCGCGGCTCCCCGCCCGCCTCCGTCTTCCGGCGCAGGTACATCACGTACACGTCCAGGGAGTTGGAGCTCGGCTCGAAGTCGAAGCCCCAGACCGCCTTGAGGATCTGTTCGCGGGTGAGGACCTGGCGCGGGTGGGCGAGGAACATCTCCAGGAGCGTGAACTCCGTGCGGGTCAGCTCGACGGTGCGCGCGCCGCGCGTGACCTCGCGGGTCGCGAGATCCATGCGCAGGTCGGCGAAGGACAGGACGTCACCCGCGTCGTCCGCCGGGCCCGCCGCCGAGGCGTAGGCGCTGCGTCGCAGCAGCGCCCGTACGCGCGCGAACAGCTCGTCCAGTTCGAACGGCTTGACCAGGTAGTCGTCGGCGCCCGCGTCGAGCCCGGTCACGCGGTCGCCGACGGTGTCGCGGGCCGTGAGCATCAGGATCGGCGTCCTGGACCCGCCGGCCCGCAGCCGCCGGGCGGCCGTGAGGCCGTCCATGCGCGGCATCTGGATGTCGAGGACGACCAGGTCGGGCTGGTACGCGGCCGCCTTGCCGAGAGCGTCCGCGCCGTCGACGGCGACCTCCGTGCCGTAGCCCTCGAAGGCGAGGCTGCGCTGGAGCGCCTCGCGGACGGCGGGTTCGTCGTCGACGATGAGAATGCGCTGGGGTTCGCGGTCGCCTTCGGCGGGGCTCATGGGCGGGCTTCCTCGGTGGTGGGGACGGTGGTGGGGGCCGGTATCAGCCTCGCACGGTGGCGCTGCGGGTGGGCGCGGCGCGGCGGCGCGCGGCCGGGGTCAGCTGCCGGAGGTGCCCCCGCTGCGCAGCGAGTCGAGGTCGGCCTTGACGGTGTTGACGGGGATGGCGAAGCCGAGACCGACGCTGCCCGCGCCGGACGATCCGGACCCGCTGTCCGAACTGGCCGAGTACATCGCGGAGTTGATGCCGATGATGTTGCCGTTCATGTCGATGAGCGCGCCGCCGGAGTTGCCGGGGTTGAGGGAGGCGTCGGTCTGGAGGGCCTTGTACGTCGTCTTGGACGAGCCGGTGTCGCCGTTGAACTGCTGCCCGCCGAACTCGAACGGCCACTGGCCGTCGCTGCCGCCGCCCTGTTGCTGCTGCTGTTCCTCGTCCGTGGAGACGGTGACGTCCCGGTCGAGCGCGGAGACGATGCCGCTGGTGACGGTGCCGGTCAGGCCCTCGGGGGAGCCGATGGCGACGACCTCGTCACCGACCTTCACGTTGTCGGAGTCACCGAGGGACGCGGTCTTGAGGCCGGACGCGTTCTTCAGCTTGATGAGGGCGAGGTCCTTCTTGGCGTCGGTGCCGACGACGTCGGCGGTGTAGGTCTTGCCGTCGTTCGTGCGCACCTTGACCGTCGAGGCGCCCGAGACGACGTGGTTGTTGGTGACGATCTCGCCGTCGCTCGTGATGACGACGCCGGAGCCGGTCGAGCTGCCCGCGTTCGAAGTCGCGCTGATCTCCACGATGGCGGGGCTGACGGCCTCGGCGACACCGGCGACGGTGCCCTTCTTGCTGGTCGGCACGACGCTCGCGCCGGCGCTGGTGGACGTGGAGTCCTTGCCGGTCAGCTCCTGGAAGGCGTACGCGGTGCCGCCGCCCACGGCCGCGGCGGCGATGGCGACCGCGGCGAGAAGCCCGAGCGGGCCCTTCACCCGCCGCCGCCGTGCGGGCGGCGCGGGGGAGCCCTCCGGTACCGGAGCGGGCCACATCGCCGAACCCGGGGCGGCGTTCACCGGCTGCGGCGGGTCGTACGCGGGCGGGGGCGGGAACGCGCCGCCCGCCTCGGGGGTCCCCGGATACGAGGACTGCGAGTGCTGCTGCTGGCCCTGGGGGTACTCGCCGCTTCGGCGGAAGCTCTCGGTCATGGCAGTAAGCCTGTGCCGCGTTCATGAGAGCCACCTGAGCGTGCCCTGAGAGTCCCGCGAGAACCCTGTTTGCCCGAAATAAAGGCACCCTCGGGAAACGGCGGGTTGACGGCGGGTGAGATACGGGAGGGCGCCGGAACAACTCTCACCTGCCTGCTGTGGAGGTCGTGTGTTCAGGGGCCCGTGAGATCTACGATCCGTGCGCCGGAGGGGGGTCTGCGGCGGTGCTCGGGGCTGAGCCCGATTCTTCGTGTGCTCTGTGTCCGGTACCGGCCGTGGTGTGCGTCGCAACGCCCCTTCTCGGGCCCTGAAGCCACTCTTCACACCAGGAGCCCTGAGTGATACCTGCCCTGCGCGACCGCTGGAGACGCCCCGCCACGGCGTTGTCCACGGCCGCTCTCGCGCTGGCGCTGAGCTGCGCCGGCGCCCTCGTGGCGCACCCTGCCACCGCGGCCGACGATCCGCCCGTACTGCCCGACGCGAGCGTCGCCCGTACCGCGAATCCGGCCCCTTCCGCCTCCGACGCCGAACTGCGCAAGCGGGTCGTCGAGGCCGCGAAGACCCAGGCGACCCCGGAGACGAATCCCAAGAGGACGCCGTTCATCATCGGCGGCACCGAGACGGCGATCTCCTCGGCGCCGTGGATGGTCCAGCTCTCGTACTACGACGCCGCGTCCGGCGACGGCTACTTCTGCGGCGGCACCCTCGTCGCCCCGAACAAGGTCCTCACCGCGGCGCACTGCGTCGCCGGTCTGGACTGGGTGAACAACGGCGCGGTCGTGGCCGGCACCGCCGGCCTGCTCGACAGCGCCCAGGGCACCGTCGCGGGCGTCTGGCGCCAGTGGAACCACCCGCGCTACAACGCCGACACCATCCAGAACGACATCGCGGTGCTCACCTTGGACCGTCCGCTGGAGGACCAGTGGGCGAAGGTGGTCCAGAGCAACGACACCGCCTCCTACAAGGCGGGCACCTCCGCCACCGTCTACGGCTGGGGCCTGACCTCCGGCGCCGAGGACGCCGATCTGTCGGCGACCCTGCGCAAGGCGACCCTGCCGATGGTCTCCGACTCCACCTGCAACACCGCGATGCAGTCGGTCCTCGGCGAGGACGACTTCATCGAGGGCTCGATGTTCTGCGCGGGCACCCCGGCGACGGGCGCCGACGAGGGCACCAAGAGCCCCTGCAGTGGTGACTCCGGCGGCCCGGTGGTCGTCGGCGGCCGCGTCGTCGGCATCGTCTCGTGGGGCGTCTCCGGCTGCACCGCGAAGGGCGCCTACCCCGTCTTCACCAAGGTCTCCTCGTACGTCTGGGCGGCCCAGCCGCGCATCGACGACACGGACCTGAGCTTCGACGGCCGGGCCGACCTGCTGGCGCGCACCCCCTCCGGGGGCCTGTTCGAGCAGGACAGCAAGGGCACCTCGCTCACCACGCGCGCCTACCAGAGCGCCGGCTGGCAGACCGCGAGCTGGGCCCTCCAGGCCGACCTGGACCGGGACTTCTTCCAGGACCTGATCATCCGCGACAGCACCGACGGCAAGCTGTACCGCAGCTACTACAACCACGCGTCGGACGCCTTCGAGTGGATGCAGATCACCTCGGTGTGGGGCGGCTACAAGTCGTACGCCATCCCCGGCGACATGACCGGTGACTCCCGCCCCGACCTGGTCGCGGTGGACGCCGACGGCTCGACGTACCTCTACCCGGGCAAGGGCAACGGCGAGTTCTACGGCAAGGTCAAGGTCGTCGACAAGGCCTGGAAGGGCGTCAAGATCTTCGGCCGCGGAGACCTGACCGGCGACGGCAAGGCGGACCTCCTGGTCCGCAACAGCTCCGGCGTCCTGTACCTCTACCGGGGCACGCAGGTCGAGAAGACCCCGTTCGCCGCGCGCATCCAGGCGCGTACGGGCTGGAACTTCACCTCGTACGTGACGAACGGCGACGTGACCGGCGACGGTATCGCCGACGTCATGGCCCGCGACTCGGGCGGCACGCTCTGGCTCTACCCGGGCACCAACAAGGCGTCCGCGGACGTCTTCGGCGCGCGCAAGAGTCTCGGCACCGGGTTCAACCAGTACAACCTGATGTTCTGAGCACGTGTTCCGAGTGACACGCAGCACGCGCGCGTCGGTCCCGCGGTTCGGGGGCCGGCGCGCGTTTCTGTGCGGTCAGGGGCAGCCGCAGGACTGGCGGACGACCAGCCGCGAGGGGAACACCTTCAGGCGCTCACGCCGGGACCCGGCGACGCGCAGCGAGTCGTCGAGGACGAGGTCGACGGCGGACCGCGCCATCGCCGAGCGGTCCGATGCGACCGTCGTCAGCGGCGGATCCGTCAGACCCGCCTCCTTCACGTCGTCGAAGCCGGCGACGGCCAGCTCGCCCGGCACATCTATCCGCAGCTCGCGCGCGGCCCGCAGGATGCCGAAGGCCTGGTCGTCCGTGGAGCAGAAGATCGCCGGCGGCCGCTGGGGCCCGGCGAGCAGCTCGAGCCCGATCTTGTACGCGTCGTAGCGGTTGTACGGCGCCTCGAACAGCCGGCCCTCGGTGGGGAGTCCCGCCTCGTGCATGGCCCGGCGCCAGCCCTCGACGTGGTCGGAGACCGGGTCGCCGACGGACGGCGTCTCGGCGGTGCCGCCGAGACAGGCGACGTACGGGTGGCCGTGCTCGAGGAGATGGCGGGTGGCGAGCTGGGCGCCGCCGATGTCGTCGATCACGACCGCGACGTCGTCGATCGCCTCGGGCCGCTCGTGGAGCAGGACCACGCGCGCGTCCCAGGCCTCGATCTCGGCCGCGGCCGAGTCGTTCAGGCCGTGGCTGACGAGGATGAGGCCGGACACCCGCATGCCGAGGAAGGCCCGCAGATAGTGGACCTCGCGCTCCTCGACGTAGTCGGAGTTGCCGACGAGGACCATCTTTCCGCGCTCGGACGCCGCCTGTTCGACGGCGTGCGCCATCTCCGCGAAGAACGGCTGGCGCGCGTCCGGCACGATCATGCCTATGAGGTCGGTCCGCCGCGACGCCATGGCCTGGGCGACCCGGTCGGGCCGGTACCCCAGCTCCTTGATCGCGGCGAGTACACGCTCGCGCGTGGCCGGGGCAACCGGCCTAGGTCCGTTGTTGATGACGTAGCTCACGACCGCGGTCGAAGTACCCGCCAGTCGCGCCACATCATCCCGAGTCACCTTGGCCACGCGCGGAGTCTACGCGGATGGACCTACCGCTGGGCAGGGCGTCCGGCGGCGGCCTGGTGAGCGCCCGCCCGGGGCTGGTCGCCCGGCTCCCGCACGGCACGGGAATCGGCCCCGGAGTCCGCGCTGTCGGCCTTTTCCGCGTGTGCTGCCTGCTCTGCTGAGTCCGGCTTCGGGGCGGCCGCCTTGGCCTTCGCCGCGTCCGCCGCCCGCTCGACCTTCTCCGGCGTCACGAAGCGGTAGCCGACGTTGCGCACGGTGCCGATCAGCGACTCGTGCTCGGGCCCGAGCTTCGCGCGCAGGCGCCGCACATGGACGTCGACGGTGCGGGTCCCGCCGAAGTAGTCGTAGCCCCACACCTCCTGGAGCAGCTGGGCGCGGGTGAAAACACGGCCCGGGTGCTGCGCGAGGTACTTGAGGAGCTCGAACTCCTTGAAGGTCAGGTCGAGGACCCGCCCCTTCAGCTTCGCGCTGTAGGTGGCCTCGTCGACCGACAGATCGCCGTTGCGGATCTCCATCGGGGAGTCGTCGGCGACGATCTGCTGGCGGCCCATCGCGAGCCGCAGCCGCGCCTCGACCTCGGCGGGTCCCGCCGTGTCGAGAAGTACGTCGTCGATGCCCCAGTCGGCGGTGACCGCCGCGAGGCCGCCCTCCGTCACGACGAGGACCAGCGGACAGCCGGGCCCGGTGGAGCGGAGAAGCTGGCACAGGCTGCGTACCTGCGGGAGGTCGCGGCGCCCGTCGATGAGGATGACGTCGGCACCGGGGGTGTCGACGAGAGCGGGGCCCTCGGCGGGGGCGACCCGCACGTTGTGCAGCAGCAGGCCGAGAGCGGGGAGCACCTCCGTCGACGGCTGAAGGGCATTGGTCAGGAGCAGCAAAGAACTCATCGCGCCCCACCTGCCTGGGTCGTCCTGCGGTCGTGCACGTTTCGCTCGCCCATAACGTCTGGTTCCTCCTCGGTCCCTGCGAGGACGTTTACGGCACTGCTTCGTACTGCGTTGTTCGTACTGCTTTGCACTGCTTCGGGCCCCGCGCCCCGGGGCCCTGCGCGCCGTGCGGTCCGCGTTCGTATACAACGCGGTCCGAAAGCACAAAAGGACCCGGGGGCTTCGCTGCCCGGATCCTCTGCCAAGGAGAATAGCCCACATGAGTTCCGGTCGGGCAGGTCAAGACGCAGGATCTTCTGTGCAGCCGATCACTGCGCGCTCACGGCGCGTGATGCTGCGCACGCGGGACGGTGTGCCGATCGAGGCCGCCTACGACCCCGGGCCAGGGCCCGCCGGGGGCCCGGTGATCGTGGTCGCGCACGGGTTCACGGGCGATCTGGAACGGCCGCATGTCCGGCGTGCGGCGGGGGTGTTCGCGCAGCGTGCCGCCGTGGTCACGTTCTCGTTCCGGGGGCACGGGCGGTCGGGCGGGCGGTCCACCGTCGGCGACCGGGAGGTACTCGACCTGGTGGCCGCCGTGGAGTGGGCGAGGTCACTCGGTCATGAACAGGTGGTGACGGTCGGATTCTCGATGGGCGGGTCCGTCGTCCTGCGGCACGCCGCGTTGCACAGGGGGCGCACGGAAGCGCGGTCCGACGCCGTCGTCGCGGTCAGTGCCCCGGCCCGCTGGTACTACCGCGGGACCGCGCCGATGCGGCGCCTGCACTGGCTGGTGACGCGGCCCGCCGGCCGGATCGTGGGCCGTATCGGGCTCCGCACCCGCATTCACCCACACGAGTGGGACCCGGTGCCGCTCTCGCCGGTCGAGTCCGTGCCGCTGATCGCGCCGACACCGCTGCTGATCGTGCACGGCGACCTGGATCCGTACTTCCCCCTCGACCACCCGCGCATGCTGGCCTCGGCCGCGCCCGGCGGGGCCGAGCTGTGGCTGGAACCGGGCATGGGCCATGCCGAGCACGCGGCGGACGACGGGCTCCTCGCGCGGATCGGCGGCTGGGCCACGGCATCATGGACGACGGCAACCGCCGAATAGACCGTATGGACAGACCGCATGGGAGGAACGCCGCACATGGCCAACGGAACCATCCGCTACTGGGCCGCGGCCAAGGCGGCCGCCGGTGTCGCCGAGGAGCCGTACGAGGCCGAGACGCTGGCCGACGCGCTGGAGGGCGTGCGTACGCGACACCCCGGTGACCTGGTGCGCGTCCTGCAGCGTTCCTCGTTCCTCATCGACGGTGACCCCGTCGGCAAGCGCGGGCATGAGACGGTACGGCTTGCCGAGGGCGGCACGGTCGAGGTGCTCCCGCCGTTCGCAGGAGGGTGACCGCGATGAGTAACGAGCCGTACGAAGACGAGTACGGGCAGCAGCAGCCGCCCCAGCAGACCCAGCACTGGCAGGGCCAGACCTGGGACACCCAGGCCCAGTCGACGTATCCGCCGCCCCAGGGATTCGAGCCCGGCCAGGCCGCATACGGGCAGGCCGAGTACGGCCAGGCCGCGTACGGGCAGGGTCCGGTGAGCCAGACCGGCGGTGAGCAGCACGCCTACGGCGACCAGCAGGCGTACGGCGGTGAGCAGCACGCGTACGGCGGTGACCAGCAGTCCTACGGCGGTGACCAGCAGTCCTACGGCTACGGGCAGGTGCCGTACGGGCAGGGGCCCGCGGTTCAGACGCCCGGTGGCCAGACTCCGCCGCCCGCGCATGCCGCGTACGGCCAGGCGCCCCAAGCCCCCGGTGCCGATCAGCAGACGCCGGTCTTCGGGACGGTGGCGGCGGCCCAGCCGCTGCCCGTGGCCGAGCCGGAGGCCGCCGGTTACGGGCCCGCCACCGTCACCGGCAACGCCCGCGTCACCGACGCGCAGCGCGCCCGTGCCGAGGGGCGGTCGCCGATCATAGAGCCGGGGATGCAGCCCGCCGCGCTGACCGCGCTGCTCGGGCTGCTGCTCGCGGGCGGCGCCGCGGTGGGCCAGTACGCGCTGCTCGTGCCGCTCGTGCTGCTCCAGGCCGTCACGGCCGCCGGCTGGTTCCGGCTCAACGGCATGTGGCCCGCCCGGCAGGGCATCGCGCTCGCCTTCGCGGGCGGCCTCGCCGCCGACGCCGCGCTGCTCGTCACCGGCCGGGAGCACGCGCCCGCCGCGATCCTCGGCACCCTCGGCGTGTGGGTCCTGCTCACCCTCGTCCTCCAGCTCCGCAGCCACGCGGCCCCGGACGAGCGCATGTACGGCCTGATGGCGACGGTCGCCTCCGCGGCGCTCGCCATCGTCGCGACCGGACACCTCGCGGCCGACCCGGACGCCGTGACCGTCGGCGCCGTGGCCGTCGCCGTCGCCGTCCTCGCGCGGGCGCTCCCGCTGCCGACGCCCGCCTCCGTGGCCGTCGCGCTGCTCGCCGCCGCGGGCGCCGGCATCGCCGCCGGCGGCATGACGGACATGGGATCCAAGGGCGCGCTCCTCGGCCTCGGCGCCGGTGTCTGCGCGCTGATCGGCCACCGCGTCGCGAGTTACGACTATCCGTCCCGCTTCGTGCACATGACGGCGGGCGTGGCCCTGCCGCTGGCCGCCGCGGCCCCGGCCGTCTATCTGCTCGGGCGGGTCGTGGGCTGAGCGTCCGGCGGGCACACGGCCTGTCACAGCTGATCGACAAGAATCGGGCCGGGCCCCCTTCGTGGGGGTCCGGCCCGTACTCTCGCGATCAGGAACTGTCGTCCAGGTGGGGGGAAACACCGGGCCATGCGTGCTCTGCGGATACTTCTGATCGTCGTCGTGATCCTGGGCGGCCTGTTCGTCATCGCCGACCGGGTCGCGGTGAACTACGCGGAGGGCGAGGCGGCCGACCGCGTGCGCACCAGCGAGGGCCTGGCCAGTACGCCCGACGTCTCCATCAACGGCTTCCCGTTCCTGACCCAGGCCGCGGGCGGCACCCTGGACGACGTGGAGATCGGCATCAAGGACTACGACGCGAAGAGCGGCGGCGAGTCGATCCGGATCGCCGATCTGAACGCCGAGATGCACGGCGTTCGGTTCGACAGCAGCTTCAGCTCCGCCACCGCCGACTCGGCCACCGGCACCGCCCGCATCTCCTACGCCGAGCTGCTCAAGGCCGTCAAGAAGCAGGACGCCGCCCAGGTCGCCCCGGGCGTGACGGCCCGGATCGAGGGCCTCTCCTACGGCGGCGGCGACAAGGTCAAGGTCACGATCACCGTGCACACGCCGGTGGGCACCCTGCACCCCACCGTCCTCAGCTCGGTCAAGGTCACCGACGGCAAGGTCTCGGCGCGTGCCGACAGCCTGCCCAAGGCCGGCGCGCTCGACCTGGCCGAGGGCCGGATCCGCGCCGTCACCGACTTCCAGCAGGCGATCGACGACCTGCCGGCCGGGATCGAGCTGGACCGGGTCGAGGCGGTCAAGGACGGCGTCGAGATCTCGGTGAAGGGTTCGAAACTCGACCTCGTCGGGTAGTCACCCGGAAACGGCGCGTCCGCACTGCGAGACGACGCCGTCCGCACAGCAGTGATCGGCGGAGCCGCAGCGGCCCCGGAGCCCGAGGTGAGCGGCTCCGGGGCCGCACTCATCTCGTATCGTGGACGATCGCGTCTCAGGATGCGACACGCCGGTGACACGGCCGCCCGTGCGTACCTACGATCGGTGGCATGAAGCGACAGGCGGATCTCACGAAGCGGCGGGCAGTAGACCTGTGCCGCGTCGCCGCCATGCTCTGTCGCACCGCCTGAGCGGGACGGCAACTCCCGCTTCCCCAGGCCCCTTTGAGGCCTCCCCTCGCGCGCGTCGAATGCCGTCCCTGTCCGCATGCAGGGACCGTGCCCGCGCCGCACCCGCACTCCCGCACCCCGCCGCAACTGCCCCGGAGGAGAAAAACATGAGCCGCAGCGACGTCCTGGTAGACGCCGACTGGGTCGAGGCGAACCTCGACAACCCGAAGGTCGTCATCGTCGAGGTCGACGAGGACGCTTCGGCGTACGACAAGAACCACATCAAGAACGCCATCAAGGTCGACTGGCAGCAGGACCTCCAGGACCCGGTCCGCCGCGACTTCATCGACCAGGCCGGCTTCGAGAAGCTTCTGTCCGCGCGCGGCATCGCCAACGACGACACGGTCGTCCTCTACGGCGGCAACAACAACTGGTTCGCGTCCTACGCCTACTGGTACTTCAAGCTCTACGGCCACGACAGCGTCAAGCTGCTCGACGGCGGCCGCAAGAAGTGGGAGCTCGACTCGCGCGACCTCGTCGCCGAGATCGTCCAGCGCCCCGCCACGGAGTACAAGGCCAAGGCCCAGGACACCTCGATCCGAGCCTTCCGTGACGACGTCGTCGCCGCGATCGGCAGCCTGAACCTCGTCGACGTGCGCTCGCCCGACGAGTTCTCCGGCAAGCTCCTCGCCCCGGCGCACCTCCCGCAGGAGCAGTCGCAGCGTCCGGGCCACGTCCCGTCCGCGCGCAACATCCCGTGGTCGAAGAACGCCAACGACGACGGCACGTTCAAGTCGGACGACGAGCTCAAGGCCCTCTACGAGGACGAGCAGGTCGACCTGGCCAAGGACACCATCGCGTACTGCCGCATCGGTGAGCGCTCGGCCCTGACGTGGTTCGTCCTGCACGAGCTGCTCGGCCAGGCCAACGTCAAGAACTACGACGGCTCGTGGACCGAGTACGGCTCGCTCGTCGGCGTGCCGATCGAGCTCGGCGCCAACAAGTAACCCCGCCCGACCCCCCTGACAGACCTGACCGACCTTTTTGGAGAAGCACATGTGTGGAGCGAAGGCCGGCGGCCCCGACGCCTCGACGATCAAGCCCGGTGAGACCACCATCCAGGGCCAGGTGACCCGCGACGGCGAGCCCGTCACCGGTTACGTGCGCCTGCTGGACTCGACCGGCGAGTTCACGGCCGAGGTCCCCACCTCGGCGACGGGACAGTTCCGTTTCTACGCGGCCGAGGGCACGTGGACGCTGCGCGCCCTGGTCCCGGGCGGCTCGGCGGACCGTACGGTCGTCGCCCAGACCGGTGGTCTCTCCGAGGTCGCCATCGCCGTCTGACGCGGCTCGCCGTGTGACGGCGGCGCAGATACGGCCGAGGGGCCGCACCTCCGGGGGTTGGACGCCTACGGAATCGGGGTGCGGTCCCTCGGCTTTGTGCGGAGCCCGTGCTGACGGGCGTGTACATGGCGCTGTTCTGCTAATTTTTCTTGACAGGCTGTGACCTGACTCAACTTCCCTGATCCGGAAGGCGCGTCGAGGTCGTGGACTCAAGAAATCGGGGGAAGAGCCATGGCCTCTCCGGAGGGGTACCAGGTCGGGCACAAGGGCATGTCGGGCCAGGCCGGCGAACTCGACGGCGCGGGCCGCGACGTCGGCAAGATCGGCAAGGCGATCGCCGGCACGATGTGCTACTCGCAGGACGCGCTCGGCGGCTCCGACACCGCTCCCGCGTTCAACACGTTCGCGGCCGCCTGGGAGGCCGAGACCAAGGTCCTCGAAGCGGCCCTGCACGAACTCGCCGACAAGGTCCGCCTGTCCAGCCGCGCCTACTCCGGCTCCGACATCGGCGTACGCAACGGAGCGAAGTCCGTGTCCGTGGGCTCCGCGGGCGGGGAGGGCGTCAGCACGATGCCGACGTACGCCGAGCGCCCGTCCGCGCTGTCCGGCTACTGACGGGGCCTGCGACCGTGACGGAATCCACGAACGACCGCAGGCAGAAGCTCAACGGCCTGCGCGACAGGATCTCTTCGGCCGGCAGCAAGAACGACCTGATCGACGCGATCGACGACGCCCTCGGCGTCTCGGGGCCGGTGGGCGAGCCGAAGGTGATCGAAGCGCTGGGCAAGCGCTACACCGGCCAGACCGACGAGGCCGACGCCGTGAGCGACCGGATCGACAAGATCGCCCGCAAGGGCCTGCCGCAGGTCTGGGTCGGCGACACGAGCGTCCTTGCCTCCGACGTGGTGGGCGCCGCCTCCCGCGACGCCCAGCAGATGATCGAGGCGTTCCAGGGCGGCGGCAAGGCCCTGATCGCGCTGTCCGACGCGCTGGAGACGGCGCAGACCCTGGACGGCACCGGCCGCGGCAAGCTGCGCGACGCCCGCGGCATGCTCGGCGGCAAGGACGGCTGGTTCGACGACTGGCACGAGGACGACGACGAGGAAGCCCTCCGTCTGAAGGCTCGCTCCCTGGCCTCGCACGGCGTCGACGACCTGCACAAGGCGGCCGCCGACGCCGACGACGCCGCCCGCGTCGCGGCCCGCGACCTCAACAAGTTCGCCGCCGAGGCCCGCGCCGGCCAGATGGGCACCGACGAACTGACCGCCGCCGACCGGCTCGCCCTCGCCGACACCGCCAACCCGGGCGGCGACCCCGAGCTGAACGAGATCCTCAGCGCCAACGACCTCGAACGCTCCGGCCGCGCCATGGAGAACATGTCGCCCGCCGAACGGGCCCGTATGGAACGGCTGTTGGCGAACGCGTCGAGCCCGCAGGAGAAGGCGTACCTCATGAAGGCCCTCGCCTCGGGCCACGACGTCGGCGAGGTCGAGAAGTTCGGCGGGAAGATCCACGGCAAGGACGCGGCGTGGCTCTCGGAGCACCTGACGCCGGTCACCACTAATTCCGTCGCCTCCGGCAAGGAGCAGCAGGATTTCCGTGGCGAGCTCTGGGACCAGGACGACGAGACCTGCGTTCCGTCCTCGACGGTCACGGCCCGCGCCCTCGTCGACCCGGTGTACGCGCTCGAACTCACCGGCGGCCCCGACGGCACCGACGACGACCCCGACCACTTCCGCAAGCGCCTGCACGACGAGCAGTTCCGGATGAACGAGGAGGGCGACGGCGAGATGGACGGCTGGTGGTGGGACCAGCACCCGGCCGGCATGGACGGCGACGGGCAGGAGGAGATCTCCAACAAGGAGCTCGGCCCGCACACCGGCGACAAGTACGACCAGAAGGAGATGGACGGCGCCGACGACCGGCGCGGCGTCCTGCCCGACATCGAGAAATCCGTCGCCGACGGCAAGCCCGTGCCCATCAACATCACGCGAGTCGACGAGCACGGCGACCGCCACGGCCACAGCCTGATGATCATCGGGCAGGAGGACGGCAAGCTGCAGGTCTACAACCCGTGGGGCACCACGTCCTGGATCAGCGAGGACGATTTCATCAACGGTGATCTCCAGGCCGCCGCCGACGACCGTTACTCCAAGGCCCACCAGGGCGACGTCAACCGCGTCTACATCCAGCAGGACTGAACTCATCGTGCGAATGCGAAACATTGTGCGTACCGCGTCCGCTTCGGCCGCCGCCCTCGTCACCCTTTCCGGCTGCGGCGGCTCCGCCGGGCCCGCCGCGATCGGGCCGGGCGAGCGGAGCGTCTCCGTCGACAAGGGCGACACGTTCACGCTCGAGGTCCCGGCCAGCCCCGCCCTCGGCCAGAACTGGTACCTGGCGAGCCCGCGCCCCGACAAGGGCGTCGTCACGTACCAGGGCAGGCGCGAGGAGGAGGACGGGGGCGACGAAGACCTGATCGGCAGTGGCGACGGCGCGCAGTTCTTCGACTTCAAGGCACGCGCGGCCGGGACGACGACGGTGAAACTGCTGTTCTGCCCGCACGGCCTGTGCGGGAGCGCCGCGGAGGTCGGCGCGAGCCCGGTCCCGACGGCCACGACCACGGAGGGCCCGACGAAGTCGGACGACGAGGTCGCCTACTACGTCTACACGATCACCGTCCGCTGACCTGCACGGGAACGGAACGACGAACGGAACGACGAACGGAACGACGAACGGAACGACGAACGGAACGACGAACGGAACGACGAACGGAACGACGAACGGAACGACGGAACGGAATGACCATGGTCCACGACCGCGCACCGCGCACCGACGACGAGGTGCTCGCCGCCACGGACGTCCCGACGCTGCTGCGCCACGGCCTGGCCCGTGACACCTTCCGCACCGCGCTCTTCGGCGACGGCGCGATCGCCGCCTCCGTCACCCTCGACCGGCTCGGTGTGCTGCCGCGCTCGGTGACGTACGTGGCGCAGATCGTCCGGGCCGGCGGCCTCGCGTACGCCGCCGCGCTGCCCGAGCCGCTGCCGTCGCGTGAGGCGTCCGCGTGCCTGCGGGACTGGCTGGAGACGGCGGCGCAGGCGGCAGAGGCGCCGGATGACGAGACACGGGCGGCGCGGTGGCTGGAGACGGTCGCGGAGATCGTCGCGATGCGCCGCGCCGGCCGGGGCGAGGGGTCTCGGGGCTCCTAGGGGCCTGGGGGTCCCTCCTGCTCGAGTGCAGTCGAGAGCTTGGGGGAGCGTGCATCGCAAGGCGGAGGAGGGAGTCGGCGACTGACGACAACGCCGCTCGGTGCGGCACCGGACCCCGCGAGCCCGGCGTGATCCAAACGAGAGGCCCTAGTGGTCTTCGGGCCGCTTCTTGCCGTCCAGCTCGTCCCACCACTCGTCGGACTTCGCGTCCCCTGAGGGGTCGTCCCACCAGCGGTCGTCGGGGCCGCGGCGGTTGGCGACGATCGCGGCGACGGGCGGGATCACCATCGCCACGATGCACATCGCGACGGCAGCGGGCACGGACCAGAGGCGCACGACGGCCCAGGCCAGGACGAACAGGCCGATGCAGAGGCCCATCATGGCGAAGTACAGATGACGACGCCGCGAGTACATGCTTCAAGCGTAGGTCCGCTCCGCGTCAATAGACGAGCGCCTGCGTCCCGTCCGTCATCGCCTCCTGCACGAAGACCTGCGCGCCGGCGATCCGGACGCCCTCGATGACGTCCTTCTCCGTGATCTCGCGGCGGGCCGCGCACTGCGTGCACAGCGTGATCCGCCCGGCCGCCAGGATCGACTCGATCAGGTCGGGCAGCGGCGCGGCGTGCGGCAGCTCGAACTCGGCGGCGCGGCCCGGCAGCGCGAACCACGACGACTCGCCGGTCAGCCAGAGCGAGACCTCCACCCCGCTGGCCACGGCCACCGCCGCCACCGTGAAGGCCTGCGAGCAGCGTTCGGGGGCATCGGCCCCCGCGGTCACCTTGATCACGAGCTTGTTCGCCATGGCTGAATCGTAATCAAGTCCCTTACAACCAGGGATGTTGCCCAGGGGTCTCCTGTGCGCGCGGATACGGAATCCGCGCTTCGAGTTCCGTGGGGGGACCGTTGGAAGAGATCGAAGAACCGGAGAGACCGCGCCGCCGCGGCCGCGGCCGCACCACCCTCCTGATCGCCTGCGCCGCCGTACTCGGCGTCGTCGCGGGCACCTGCACCGGTTACGTCGTCCAGGCCGGGCGCGCCCCGGACCCGCTGCCGCCGTTGAACCAGCCCGTCATGGCGCAGGCGAAGGGCAAGGCCCCCGAGCCGCTCTCCGCCGCGCGGGACCGGCAGGTCAAGATGGACGGTGACCTGCGGAAGCTGCTGGTCAAGCGGCCCAAGGGGGCCAAGACCCTGTCGACGCAGCTGCCGCCGGACGGCTGGCTGAACTTCATGGACATGGCGGAGGACTACGCGCGGCCCGAGGGCGCGTTCACGCGGCTCGTGGACACGGGATTCCGGCGCGCGGTGGCGACCATGTGGAAGGAGAACGGCACGATGGTGAGCGTCCGCCTCACCCAGTACCGCGACGAGGAGACGGTGGCCGCCGCCGACGCCACCTCAGGCCAGCAGGCCTGGGTGGAGCAGGAGCACCAGTCCACGGTGGGACGCCCGCTCCCCGGCTCCGGCACCGGCTTGGTCTACGTGCACGCGCAACCCGACCGGAAGCCCGGCTACGTGCCGCTGTACACCGCCGAGGCCTATGCGGCCCGCGGCGATGTCTTCATGCAGGTCTGGCTCGCAGGCCCCCGTCCGATCAGCGAGAAGCGCGCCATGCAGGTGGCCCGGGAACAGTGGGAGCGCCTGTCATGAGCGATGCGGACTTCATACCTGAAGCGGTCGATCCGGAGCCGGAGCCGGAGCCGGAGCCTCAGGCCGACACCCCCGAAGCCCCCGGCCTCGCCGAGCCCCACCGCCGGCGGCGTCTCCTCACCTTCGTCCTCGTGCCCGTGCTGCTCCTCGGTGCGGTCGGTGCCGGGGTCGGCTACACCGCGGTCACCGTCTCCGGCGCCGACCGGGACGCAGGGGCGGCTCGCTGGAAGTTCCCGGCCGCGCCGCGCGACAGGCCCGTACACGACAAGGGGCGTACGGGCCTGAAGGCCTCACTGCTTCCGATGCCCTACGGGTACGAGGCCGGGCCCGACATCGCCCAGTTCGGTGCCGACGCCGAGCTCGGCGGCAAGCAGGCGACCGCCCTGCGCAAGGAGTCCCTGCGCTTCCTGCCGCTGCGGGAGCGCCGCGAGCTGGAGAAGGAGATCGACCGGCAGCGGATCCAGGCCATGGTGATGCGCAGCTACTCCTCCGGAAACCGCGCCGACGGCGGCATCATCGTCGACATCACCCTGTCCCGCATGGGGAACCGGCAGGCCGCCCGGCAGATCAGCCGGTTCGAGTCCCGGTTCGCCGAGGCCATGGCCGTCTTCCGCAAGGGCCCGAAGATCAAGGACCACAAGGACGCCAGCTGCTTCCTGCCGCCCGCGGACAAGGAGGAGGAGCTCGACATGATGGTCTGCTCCGGCTACAGCGGCGACGTGCTCGTCACGTTCACCGCGTACGGCACAAGGAAGGGCCTCGTCTCCTCCGGCGAACCCGCCGAGCTGATGCGCGAGCAGCTCAACATCATCGAGTCGCCCGGGGAGGCGGTATGAGCACCGTGACGACACCGGCCGACATGCCGGAGGCCGAGCCCGCGACGGCCGTGCCGCCCGCGCCCAAGGACCGCCGTGTCCTGCGCGCCGCGCTGCGCTGGACCAGCGCCGTCGTCATCTTCGGCGCCCTCGCCGCGGCGACCGCGTACGGGGTCACCGAGCAGCGGCGCACCGACCTGCCGGGCCTCGCCACGCAGTCGGACGGGCGCTGGACCTACCCCGAGCTCGTCCGGCCCCCGCTCCCCGAGGGCAGCCCCGAACCCTTCGCCTCCGCCAACGCGAAGCAGGCCCACTACGCCGACCCGCGCGCCCTCGTCATCGAGGCGCCCAGGGGCGCGAAGCCGGACCCGGCCGTGAAGGCCGACGACGGTTGGGTGTCCACGTCCTCGTATCTCGCGCAGTACGCCAAGGATGAGCGTGACGAGCTGCGCCAGGACCTGGTCGACAGCGGTCTGCGGCACATCGCCGGGCGCGCCTGGACCATGCCCGACAGGACCACGACCCGCGTGTTCCTGCTCCACTTCGGCACGGGCGCGGCGGCGACCGAGTTCTCCGACCGGCTGAGCCACGGGATGCGGCCGCTCGCGCTCGCGGGGGCCCCGGACGCCGAGTTCGACGAGTCGTTCCCCGCGAAGGCCCACGTCAAGAACGTGACGTCGTACGTTTACGACGAGGCACGACCGCGCGGCGCCGAGCATGTGCGCAGCGCCTATCTGGTCGCGGGCGACACGGTCGGCCTGGTCGTCCAGTCCCGCAAGGGCATCGCCCCCGCCGTCCCCTTCCGCCAGGCGGTCGTCCTGCAGAGCCAGCTCCTGAGCTGACCGCCCGCACCCCGCTTGGGTGACCTCATCGAGAGAGCCGGGCCCCACCCGACTAAAGTGGGGCCCGGCTCTGTACCGACCACCGCTCACCGAGGAGCACCCCGTGCTTGAGGCCTTCTTCTCCGCTCTCCTTGTCCTGGTCTGCGTCGGCGTTCTCGCGTTCGCCGGGCTGACCGTGAAGAAGCTGTACCAGGGCCAGCGCTGACCCCCACCAGAGAGACGCTTCGCAGACCATGATCGAGATCCCGTCCGACCTGCACCCCGACCTCGTCCCCCTGGTGTTCCTCCTCGGCAACTGGGCGGGCGCGGGTGTCACCGACTTCCCCGGCGCCGAGAAGGCGAACTTCGGGCAGGAGGTCTCCTTCACCCATGACGGGCGGGACTTCCTCGAGTACCACTCGCACACCTGGATCCTCGACTCCGAGGGCAACAAGGTGAAGCCCCTGGAGACCGAGTCCGGGTTCTGGCGGATCGACAAGGACCGCAAGGTCGACGTCGTCATGGTCCGCGACGACGGCGTCGTCGAGATCTGGTACGGCGAGCTGGCCGACCAGAAGCCCCAGATCGACCTGGTCACGGACGCCGTCGCGCGCACCGCGACCGCGGCACCGCACACCGGCGGCAAGCGGCTCTACGGCTATGTGAAGAGCGACCTGATGTGGGTCGGTGAGAAGCAGACCCCGGAGGTCGAGCTGCGCCCCTACATGTCGGCCCAGCTGAAGAAGGTCGTCTCCCCGGACGACGTGGCCGAGATGGCCCGCAACCTGCCGGACCTGCCCGACGACGGCATCGCCTTCTTCAAGTAGTCCAGTCGGCCCAATGGTCCAGTAGTCCCGAAGTCCAGCAGTCCAGAAGTCGTTCCCGGCAAGTAGACCTACACTCGGCGGTGTGGTGAGCACCGACTGGAAGAGCGACCTGCGGCAGCGCGGCTACCGGCTGACGCCTCAGCGTCAGCTGGTCCTCGAGGCCGTCGACACCCTCGAGCACGCGACCCCCGACGACATCCTCTGCGAAGTGCGCAAGACGGCGTCGGGGATCAACATCTCGACCGTCTACCGCACGCTCGAGCTGCTCGAGGAGCTGGACCTCGTCAGCCATGCCCACCTCGGGCACGGCGCGCCGACGTACCACCTCGCGGACCGGCACCACCACATGCACCTGGTGTGCCGGGACTGTACGAACGTGATCGAGGCCGACGTCGAGGTCGCCGCCGAGTTCACCGCGAAGCTGCGCGACACCTTCGGGTTCGACACCGATCTCAAGCACTTCGCGATCTTCGGCCGCTGCGCCGACTGCGCCAAGCGGGACGGCACGGAGATCAAGGGCGGCGACGAATCCGCCGCCCCGCAGGAATAAGCGCGTCCGTGTGCTCGTCGTAGTGTCTGTGAACATGAAGAGCCCCCTCCTGTCCCTGCCCGGCGCCGTTCCCGCCGAGGGCGTGGACGAAGGCGTCGCCGCGCACTACGGCGACCTGTTCCGCGAGCAGCGCACCCTCGCCGACGGCAACGGCCTCGTCGACCTCTCCCACCGCGGCGTCATCACCGTCACCGGCGACGACCGGCTCGCGTGGCTGCACCTGCTCCTCACGCAGCACGTCAGCGACCTCCCGGCCGGCCAGGCCACCGAGGCGCTCGTCCTCTCCGCGCACGGCCACATCGAGCACGCCCTGTACATCGTCGACGACGGCACCACCACGTGGGCGCACGTCGAGCCCGGCTCCCAGGAGGCGCTGATCGCCTACCTGGAGTCGATGAAGTTCTTCTACCGGGTCGAAGTCGCCGACCGCACCGAGGAGTTCGCGGTCGTCCAGCTGCCGGCCGGTTCGATCGCGCCGGTCCCGGACGGCGTCGCGGTGCGTGAGACGGCGTACGGCCGCGACGTGTTCCTGCCGCGCGCCGACCTGGAGGCGTACGCGGAGCAGAACGGGCCCGCGATCGGGCTCCTCGCCCACGAGGCGCTGCGCGTGGAGAACCACCGGCCGCGCCTCGGCTTCGAGACCGACCACCGCACCATCCCGCACGAGCTCGGCTGGATCGGCACCGCCGTCCACCTCCAGAAGGGCTGCTACCGCGGCCAGGAGACCGTCGCCCGCGTGCAGAACCTCGGGAAGCCCCCGCGCCGCCTCGTCTTCCTGCACCTGGACGGCAGCGATGTGCACCTGCCCCCGCACGGCGCCCCGGTCCGCCTCGCGTCCGACGGCCCCGAGGGCCGCAAGCTGGGCTTCGTGACGACGTCCGTACGCCACCACGAACTCGGCCCGATCGCGCTCGCCCTGGTGAAGCGGAACGTGCCGGTGGACGCGGACCTCATCGTGGACACGACCGCGGCCGCGCAGGAAGTCGTCGTCGAGCCCTGACACCCTTCAGGGGCCGGGCTACATCTCCAGAAGCACCGTGAACGGGCCGTCGTTCGTCAGGGACACCCGCATCTGCGCCCCGAACCGGCCCGTCGCCACGGTCGCCCCAAGGGCCCGCAGCTGCGCCACGACCTCGTCGACCAGCGGCTCGGCCACCGGTCCGGGCGCCGCCGCGTTCCAGGTGGGGCGGCGGCCCTTACGGGCATCCCCGTAGAGCGTGAACTGGCTGATCACCAGGAGCGGCGCGTCGATGTCGCTGCACGACTTCTCGTCGGCGAGCATCCGTACGGACCAGAGTTTGCGGGCCAGCTGGGCCGCCTTCTCCTTGGTGTCCTCGTGGGTGACCCCCACGAGGACGCACAGCCCCTCGCCCTTGATCTCGCCCACGACTTCGTCTTCTACGACGACGCTCGCGCCGTCCACTCTCTGCACCACTGCACGCATACGAACCATCATGCCGTGCGCCCGAACCGCCCATCCGGGGCGGATTAGGGGCACTCGTGCACAGAGCGGCCACTCGGAGTGGCACGATGCTCGGAGCCGGGGTTCGAAGACCGGCTCCCACGCGCGGTGCACCGCGTCGGTCCGGTCGAGGGGACGGTAGGGACGCAATGAGCCACACATCGAGCACCGGGCAGCCTCCAGAGGCCCCCGTTTCGTTGACGCACGCCAGTCGCATCACCGGTACGAACCGCCTCAGCACGGCGCGCCCTCCGAAGCAGCGGGTCGCCGGCCCCGACCTTCCGGAGCCACCCGGGCACGACCTGTCCGCGCTCCGGCTTCCCGAGCTGCGCACACTGCGCCGCGACGCCCAGCAGGACGAGGCCGACCTGAGCTACGTACGACGGCTGCTCCAGGGCCGTATCGACATCCTGCGGGCCGAGGTCGCCCGCCGCAGGGACCCCGAGGCGCCGGTCGTGGACCGGCTCTCCGAGATCCTCACCGACAAGGCCGCCGGGCACCGCTCCTCCGCCCGCCACGTCACCCTCGGCACGCCCCGCAGCGAGGAGTACCGGGGCCTGGCCGCCGAGATGCTCGCCGAGGTCGAGCTGTCGGACCTGGACGCCCGAACGGACGATGAGCTGCACACGGCGATGGGCCGCCTCGTGCGCTACGAGCAGCAGGTCTCGCGCCGCCGTCACCTGCTCCAGTCGACGGCCGACGATTGCAGCGCCGAGATCGCCCGCAGGTACCGTGAAGGCGAAGCACAAGTAGACGACCTGCTCGCGTGACGCGGCCGCACCGGTGACCCCGGTGGCCCGCTGCGGGGCGGGTCTGTCCATGGCCCGCCATGGACCCGCCCCGGAAGGCCACCGATGTCCCCCTCCTCCGCCGCCGCCATACCCCCGGTCCTCGCCGAGGTCGTCCGTTCCGGCTTCGTCGAGGGCCATCACCGAGGCAGCCTGGTCGTGCTCGCCGCGGACGGGACCGTGGAGCTCGCCCTGGGGGACGTGACCGCTCCCGTCTTCCCCCGCTCGTCGAACAAGCCGATGCAGGCGGCGGGCGTGCTGCGCGCGGGCCTCGACCTGTCGGGCGAGCGGCTCGCTCTCGCCGCCGCAAGTCACTCCGGTGAGACCTTCCACCGCGATCTCGTCCAGAAGATGCTGTCCGAGCACGAGCTGACCCCGGCCGAGCTCCAGTGCCCGCCCGACCTGCCGCTCGACCCGGTCGAGACCGAGACGTACCTGGCGGCGGGCGCCGTACGGGACCGGGTCACGATGAACTGCTCCGGCAAGCACGCGGCGATGCTGGCCGCCTGCGACGTGAACGGCTGGCCCAAGGACACCTACCTGGACCCGGAGCACCCGCTCCAGAAGCTCATCCACGAGGTCGTGGAGGAGGCCGCGGGCGAGCCCGTCGCCGCGGTCGGCACGGACGGCTGCGGGGCGCCCCTGATGGCCATCAGCCTCACCGGCCTCGCCCGCGCCTTCCGGCACTTCGTGCTCGCCCCCGAGGGCTCGGCGGAGCGCCGGGTCGCCGACGCGATGCGCGCGCACCCCGAGTACGTCGCCGGTACGCGCCGCCCCGACACGTGGCTGATGCGCGAGGTGCCGGGCACCCTGTCGAAGATGGGCGCCGAGGCGGTCCAGGCGGTGGCGCTCCCGGACGGGCGGGCGCTCGCCTTCAAGATCGACGACGGCTCGACACGGGCCCTCGGCCCGGTCCTGGCCCGCGCGCTGCGGATGCTGGGCGTGGACGGCGAGGTCGTGGCCCGCATCGGCGCGGCGCCGCTGCACGGCGGCGGGGGCGTCGTGGGGGAGATCCGCGCGGTCTTCTAGGCCCTGCCGCCCCTCGGGGCGGGGCCACGCGGTAATCGGGTGGCCTCACCCCGCGGACCCCGCTTAGCGTGACGGGATGACCCGCGACGACATCGACGTACGGCCGATCACCGATGACGAGTTTGCCGACTGGTCCCGGGCGCTGAACACCGGCTTCCTGCGGAGTACACCCGACTCACGGGAAACCCTCGACAAACGCAGGGAACAGGCGCGCGGCTCCCGGATCCTGGGCGCGTTCGACGGCGGGCGCTGCGTCGCCACCTTCCGCTCGTTCCCGCAGGAGCTCACCGTGCCGGGCGGCGCGGCCGTCCCCGCCGACGCGATCTCGAACGTCACGGTCAGCGCGACCCACCGTCGGCGCGGCCTGCTGAGCCGGATGATGGCGGCCGACCTGGCCGACGCGAAGACCCGCGGCGACGTCGTCGCGACGCTCATCGCCGCCGAGTATCCGATCTACGGCCGGTTCGGCTTCGGGCCCGCCACGTCGCTCACCGAGTGGGCGGTGGACGTGCCGCGCGCCGGTCTCGACCCGCGCCGGCCGGTGCCGGACGACGGGGGCAGTATCGATCTCGTCGACGGCGAGGACGTCCGCAAGACGGGCCCGGAGCTGCACGAGCGGCTGCGCGCGAGCCGGCCGGGAGTAGTGGACCGCGACGGGTTCTGGTGGCGTCGCAACACCGGACGCCTCGAAACCCCCGAAGAGCCCTGGAAGGAGCCCTTCTACGCGGTCTACCGCGCGCCGAACGGCGAGGCCGAGGGCCTGATCGTCTACGCCGTCGACGACAACTGGGGCGACACCAAACAGCCGCACAACACGGCGACCGTGCGCGACATGATCGCCGTCACCCCGGCCGCCGAGCGCGCGCTGTGGCACTACGTCTGCTCGGTCGACTGGATCGCGACCGTCCGCACGGGCTACCGGCCCCCGGACGACCTGCTGCCGCACCTGCTGCCCGACCCGCGCGCGGCCCGCGTCGTCACGCACGCGGACTGGCTGTGGGTGCGGATCCTGGATGTCGTAAGGGCGCTTGAGGCGCGTACGTACGCGGGGACGGGATCGCTGGTCCTCGAGGTCGGCGACGCGGCCGGCCTCTCCGGGGGCCGCTACCGGCTGGACGCGGAGCCCGGGGGTGCGGTGTGCGCACCGACCTCGGAGGAACCCGAACTCACGCTGGACGTGAGCGAGTTGGGGACGCTGTGGCTGGGCGACGAGTCCGCGGTGCGGCTCGCCGCGCTCGGCCGCGTCAGGGAGGAGAGGGCGGGCGCCGCCGCCATTGCCGACGCCCTGCTGCGTACGTCCAGGCGCCCGTGGTGCCCGGACGTCTTCTGAGGCGCATGTGCTGAGACGCGTCTTCTGAGGCGCGTTTACTGAGGTGTGCTGTGGTGCTCCGGCGCGCTGTGACGCCGTGGCGTGACCGGGCTCCCGGCTCCCCTCCGGAAGGGAGCCCGGTCAGCCGCTCTGGGCCAGCAGCATCACGAGGATCACGGCCCCGATGCCGCTGATGAGGTTGTTCTTGGCCTTGAGGCCGATGGAGAGCGCGACGAACGCGATGATGCCCATCGGCCCGTACTTCCACTGGATCAGCTGCTCGAACCCGATGGCGAGGGCTGCTACGGCGATGGCGATGAACGGCATGTCTGGTCCCCCTTCAGTTCGGGAGTGATGACCAACCGGGCCAACCCTTGAGGATGTCCGACCATGTGGCTCAAGTTGGCAACCAACTCCACTGAACTTATCTCCGCCTAACGCCGACTCATAACCACCTTTCCTTCAACTCCCCAAAGATGGCGGGAAGTTGTAGGGTTCGTCTGTGGGTTCGGAACCTGCCGCGGTCAATGGCCACCAGGAGCCACCGGCGACGTATCGCCAGGTGGCCGACGAGCTGCGCGCCCGGATCAGGGCGGGCCGGCTGCGGCCGGGTGAACGTCTGCCGACCCAGGCCCGCCTCGCCGACGAGTTCGGCGTGGAGCGCGCCGCCGTGCGCCAGGCCCTGCGCGTCCTGCGCTCGGAACACCTGCTCGCCGATGTGTCCAAGGGAGCCCCGGCCACCGTCGCGCAGCACACGGGCCCCGTCCTCACCGGCCCGGGGGCGCCGCCCCAGCCCACGATGGTGGGGCTCGGCCCGCGGGTCACCGCCGCGTTCGGCGCCCGGCACGTCCAGATCGACGCCCTCTGTCTGACTGCGGTCTCGCTGACGCTCGCGATGGGTGAGCCGCTCCGTCAGATCCACGCCGGCCGTTCGAATCCGGCCAAGGTCGACGTCCGCGTCCTGCTGCCGAGCCGCGACATCGACCTCGCGTTCCCGACGCGGGTGGGCACGGCGGACGCCCGGCTCCAGAGGAACTGGCTGGCGCAGCGCAACGCGCAGGGGCAGGTCCTGCGCCACAACCTCCTCGCCCTGCGCTCCACGCACGGGATCGACGTCCACGTCACGTTCAGGGCACTGCCGTTCACGCCACCGATCAAGCTCTATCTGCTCAACGGCGGCGAGGCGCTGTTCGCGTACTACACACTGACGAGGCGGGACGAGCAGATCGACCAGGAGTACCTGGAGACGTACGGGGTGCAGGGCACACGGTCGATGCTCTTCCCGTTCGAACAGGGGCAGGGGCAGGGGCTGCGGGAGACGACGTTCGTCGAGCAGTCCCACCTGTGGTTCGACAGCCTCTGGAACACGATCAGTTCGGACCTGACGCTCACGCCGTGAGGGCGCGGGGACCCGCCTGTGTCAGAGCGCGGGTCCGGCGATCATCAGAGCCAGGAGTACGGCTCCGATGGAGCTGCAGGTGGGGCTCTTCGTCTTGACGCCGATCGTGAGGAGCAGCAGGCCGGCGATGCCGACGGGGCCGTAGCGCCACTGGATCAGCTGCTCGAAAGTGATCACGAACACCGCGGAGAAGAAGGTGAGGACGGGCATGGTGGTTCCTCCTTCGGCCATCTTGCTCCAAGTTGGTAACCAACTACGATGAAGTTGTCCCCACTTGGTCAAGGTGAATAAACAACTCCTCAACAACTCCCGCCAAGTGATGGTTAGTTGTAGCGTTTGGTTGTGACTCAGGAGAGCGTTGCAGTGAACGGCAGCAGAAGGTCCTCACCACAGGAGATCGCCGACGTCCTGCGGGAGCGCATCAAGGCGGGTGAGCTGCGCGCGGGCGAGCGGCTGCCGACGCAGGCCGAGCTGGCCGAGGAGTTCGGCGTGGAGCGCGGCGCCGTACGGCAGGCCCTGCGCTCCCTCCAGGAGGACGGCCTGCTCAGCAACGTGAGCAAGGGCAGCCCGCCGAGGATCGCCGAGCAGGCCCCGGCCCGCGACGAACCCCAGCGCACGATGGTCGGCCTGGCGCCGCGCCTGTCCGAGGCGTTCGCGTCGCCGCAGGTGCGGATCGACGCCGTCTGCCTCACCGCGGAGACCCTGATGCTGGCGCTCGGCGAGCCGCTGCGCTTCATCCACGAGGGCCGTATACGCCCCGACTCGGTCGACGTGCGCATCCTGCTGCCGGGCAGGGACATCAATCTCGCCTTCCCCGTATCGGTCGAGGACGCCGGAGCCGGGGAGGGCGATGTCGTGCACCAGCGCTGGCTCGACCAGCGCAACGCGCAGGGCCAGGTCCTGCGCCACAATCTGCGCTCGCTGCGGTCCTCGCACGGCATCGACGTACGGGTCACGTTCCGCGCGCTGCCCTTCACTCCGCCGGTCAAGCTCTACCTGCTCAACGGGAATGAGGCGCTCCTCTCGTACTACCTGGTCACGCGGCGCGAGGAGGAGATCGAGAGCGGCACGCTCGACATGTACGACACGCTCGGCACGGAGTCGTTGCTGTTCTCGTTCGAGAAGCGGGCCGGGCAGCGGGATACGGCGTTCGTGGAGGAATCGCAGAAGTGGTTCGACGCCCTCTGGGAAACCATCACCACGGACCTGACACTCTCCTAGTGACTTCTGATGCAACGAAGCAGACTGTTCCGGTGGCTGAAGCGACGGAATCACTGCGGGAACTGATCAAAAGGGCGCGCTTCGTGCTCTTCGACTTCGACGGGCCGATCTGCCGGCTCTTCGCGGGGCACTCGGCGGAGCGGGTGGCCGTCGAACAGGTGCGGTGGCTCGAGGAGCGCGGGCTGCACGGTCTGCTCACCGAGGAGGAGCGCGCGGAACCGGACCCGCACGCCGTCCTGCGCGCCGTCGACCGCCGGCGCCCCGGCAGCGACCTGGTCGTCGAGCTGGAGGAGCGCCTCACCCAGCAGGAGCTCACGGCGGTGGCCTCGGCGTGGCCCACACAGTTCGCCGACCCGCTGATCAGGACGTGGTTCGCGGTGGGCGCCCACCTGGCCGTCACGACGAACAACTCCCCGGCGGTGGCGTCCCGCTACCTGGCCACGCGCGGCCTCACCAGCTGCTTCGCCCCGCACATCTACGGCCGAACCCAGGACCTCCACCTCCTGAAGCCCCACCCGCACTGCGTACAGCGCGCCCTCGGCGCCCTAGGCGCGACCCCCGAAACGTCCCTGATGATCGGCGACACCCCCTCGGACTTCGAAGCGGCCACAGCGGCGGGCATCGCGTTCCTGGGCTACGCCCGAACCGACCGCAAGGCAAAGGTCCTGAGGGAGGCGGGAGCGGAGGTGGTGGTGTCCTCCCTGGAGCCGGTGCTCGGGGTGTTGCGGGGGCGGGGCTGACGGGTCGCGTCCGCTGGGTCACGCCTGCATGGTCAGGAGCACAAGCAGCACGGCGCCGACCGCGAGCCACCGCTCGCTGCGCATGCGGATGCCCGTGGTGAGCAGTATCAGCGCGAAGAGCCCGAAGGCCCCGTAGCGCCATTGGACGAGCTGCTCGAAGCCGAGGACCACCAGGGTCGACAGCAGCTGGATGATGACCATGTTCCCGCCCCTTGGCGTATGCCTTCAGCGATCAACTACCTGTCCAATTGGACTGGTTGACTTGAATTGGATTTCCCCGACCGGTCTGATCCAGTAACCGCCGGCTCGGTTTGGGCTTCAACTTGACTGATTCCGGCGTGTAGTTGGGCTGAAAGAGGTACGGTCGCTCCATGGCCGGTGAACGCAGGCGTGACGGCGGTGGCAGGGAGGCCTGGCGCGTCGCCGAGACGTTGCGTGCGCGTATGGCCGACGGGAGTTACCCGCTCAACAGTCTGCTTCCCCCGCAGCGAGAGCTCGCCGACTCGTTCGGGGTCTCCAGGGACACCGTGCAGCGGGCGCTGCGGGAACTCGCGGGCGAGGGCTGGATCGAATCACGCCAGGGCAGCGGATCCCGCGTCATCAAGACCCAGCGAATCCAGTCGTACACGGCCAAGGCGTCGCACGAGGGCCGGGTCTCCCTCGGCCCACTGATCAGCGAGGCGTTCGAGCGACCGAATGTCACGCTGGATGTCTATACCCTGACGTCCGAGTCGCTCGACACCCACATCAGGCTCCAGGCGGAGCGGATCCGGACCGGGGAGATCGCCCCGCAGCGGATCGGACTGCGCATGCTGCTGCCCTCCGAGTCCCTTGAGCTGCCCTATCCGCGCGCACTGGACCGGTCGGACGACCCGAGGCTGCGCGACCGGCTCCACGGCATCACGCGCCGGCACACCGCTTCACTCCGCAGGGAGCTGCGCCAGCTGCGCGCGGAGGGCCTTGTCCCGGCCGCCGACATCGAGATACGCCATGTGGCGCTCACGCCGGCCTTCAAGCTCTACCTGCTCAACGGAACCGAAGCGTTGCACGGGCCGTATGAAGTCATTGAGCGGCCCATCGTGCTGGAGACCGGTGAGGAGATCGCGGCGCTCGACGTCCTCGGGCTCGGGGCGACGCTCACCCACTACGTGAAGGACGACGACGAGAACTCACGAGGCTCCGTCTTCGTGGACGCCTGGCAGGCGTGGTTCGACTCGGTGTGGGGCCGCCTCGCCGAGCCGGGCGGCTGACCCGTTCCTTCCTCGAACGCGTGACACCGGAGAGTGGCGTTTACGGCATTGAGACCCGGGACTGTTCTGCTCGACTCGTGGGTCGCCATCGGGGCCATTAAGGTGTGCATCACTTTCCGGCCCGTTGCGCGAGTATTCAGGAGAGGCCCGTGGGCGCATCTCACGCCCCGAGTTCTTGTCAGCGAGGAAGTTCCGACGAGGACATCTGGGATCGCTTCAGGCGGCAGGCGGCGCTGGAGGGCGAATCGCTCAGCAGTCACCACCACCGGAACTACGTAATTCCCCTGGCCAAACCGATGGCGCGGCGCCTGGGCCAGGCCCCGGGAACCCGGGTGACGGTGCGGGTGCGCAAGACCGAGGCGCTTCCCGTGGTGATCAGGACGTGGCAGGACGAGAAGGGCATCCTCGACGCCATCGGCGGCGTGCTGCCGAATGTTCCACAGTGCCTGTTCAAGCGGGCTGACCTGGCTATTCACAGTTACGTCGAGGGTGTGCCGCTCTCCAGCGTCTGCCCGAACGGCAAGCCGGTCGACTCCCATCTGATTTCCGCTCTGGCGGGACTGCTCGCCGACATGACGCGTGTGTCCAGCCGTGGCCTGCCCCCGCTCCCGGATTTCTGGCCTCGCAGGGGTCGCGACAGCGGGGCTTTCCTGAGGGCGCTGGCTCGAGCGGCAGAGGAACAGATCCGGAAGCCCAATTGGACTGCTTTTGGTGGGCTGTTCGCGGCGCTCGGTATCGCTGAGGACGCGCTGACCAGGTTCGCCGAACGGGTTCCCACCCTGATGCGGAGGCCCTTCAGCTTGCTCCACGGAGACCTGCACCGGGACAACGTCATCGTGTCGTACCACGGCGACCCGCCCCTCATCTGCGTCGACTGGGAGCTGGCCACGTATGGCGATCCGCTGCACGACCTGGCCACGCACCTGGTGCGCATGGACTATCCCGAGGAACAGTGGGCCGAGGTCACGGGTGAGTGGCGCGAGGCGATGCAGGGCGCCCGTTCCGAGGCGACGGTCGGACTCGGTTCGGACCTGCGGCACTACATCGACTTCGAGCACGCGCAGTCCGTGTATCCCGATGTCATAAGGGCCGTCACCTCCCTGGGCGATTCCTTCAGCCAGCGGGACCTCGACGTCGCGGCCCAGTCGGTGCACAGGGCGCTGCGGCGGGCGGAGAAGCCGCTGCGGCTCACGAGAGTGCCCGACGTGGCCAAGATCGAGCCGATCCTCTTCCGCTGGCGTGAGGCACAGAAGGGCCGGTACAAGGGGAAGCCGACGATCTCGGGGATCTCCTGGACGCGGGACCGGCGAGTGCCGGAGCACCCGGAGTTTCCCGAGCGCGCGGTCGTCCAGGCACTGCTGGCCGAAGGCGGAGCGACCGCCGACCAGGTCTTCAAGGGAACGGCCCACCTCAGCACAGTGGTGCGTGTACCTGCGGTCGGCTTCCCCGTGATGGTCCGTCGGAAGGCGGGTTCGGTGAGCCACACGGAACGCCGATTCCTCGACGAGCACGCGGTCCTGCGGGCGATCGAGCAGTCACGGGGCGCCGTCCGCGCTCCCCGTGTGCTGGCCCTGGGTGTCAGCAATCTCGAGGACCAGTTCTCCATTCACTCCTACGAGGGCCCTTCCCGGGGGCTCCGCCCGCCGGAGCACCCCGTGGACGGGCTCCTGCCGCATGAGGCGGACGACCTCGTGGACCAACTGTGTGCCTTGACGCAGGTCGACACCAGCGTGTTGGACGCTCCCATGGGGAGCCAGAGTTTCTATGCCTGGCTGGGCCATGAACTGGTCCGGCTCGTCGACGGACTGCCCAAGGAGTCCAGGCAGTTGGCCAACAAGCTGGGACTTCCAGGCGCCCGCTGGCTGGAGTGGGGCCTGGGGCGTCACGTGGTGTCACCGCGGGGACGTGCGCTGCTGCACGGTGATCTCAACCCGTGGAACCTCGTACGGCGGGAGGACGGTGGGCTGACCCTCATCGACTGGGAGATGGCGATGGTCGGGGATCCGCTCTACGACCTCGTCCGGCACATGCACCTGACGCCGACGAAATCGGAGATCCGCCAGCGCATGTTCGCGCGCTGGACGAGGCAGCTGCCCGAACGATTCACCAACGGGTGGCGCGCCGATCGGCATGTGTACCGGTCCATCGAGATCGTCCGCTCGGCCTATGTGGACCTGGACCGGCTCGTCACCGGCGCGGGACTCGACGCCCCCAACGTGCTGCGAGCCGTGGGCACGTACGCGACCACGCTGCACAAGGCCCTGGCATGGCTGGGAATGCCCCCGGGCCGGACGAACCCCTACCTTGCCCGGGCGTTGCCGAGTGGGGACCATGGGCATCCGGAGACTGCTGGAGTCCCCACCGGAGTGTGAACGCCCTGTGGATGCCCTGGCCTTGAGGAGGGCTCGTATGCCCGGCCGGGGAGACGCTCTGCAACGAGCTCTGCCACCGCCTTCAGAAGCTCCTGGACGATCCCGGTCCGACGAAGCGCGTCTAGATAAGGGTGATGGTGCCGGACTTCGGCCGGCCGATGACCGTGCCCTCACGGGTGGGCGTGAACCGGGAACCGGTCGACGACCCGGAGTTCCGTCGGTCTGGGCGGGGGCTGAGCCCTCCTGACGGCCCGGGGCCGCCACCTGAAGCCGTGCGGCGGTGGTCGGCCCGTACGCTTCCCCCCATGAGTGGCGAGACCGGTGGTATGGGCCTCCGCGAGCGGAAGAAGCGGCGGATGTATCAGGCGATCTCCGAGGCGGCCATCGGGCTGTTTCTGGAGAAGGGGTTCGACAAGGTGTCCGTCGCCGAGGTCGCGGCCGCCGTCGAGATCTCCAAGCCGACCCTGTTCCGGTACTTCCCCACCAAGGAGGACCTGGTCCTCCACCGGTTCGCCGATCACGAGGACGAGGCCGCGCGCGTCGTCGCCGGGCGGGGCGCGGGCGTGACCCCGCTCGCCGCGCTGCGGGCGCACTTTCTCGACGGGCTCGAGCGGCGCGACCCGGTGACCGGGCTCAACGACCACCCCGCGGTGCTCGCCTTTCACCGGCTGCTCTACGGCACCCCGTCGCTGGTCGCGCGGGCGTACGGGTATCAGGAGCGGTCGGAGAAGATCCTGGCGGGCGCGCTCGGCGAGGGGGTCGGGGCGGCGCTCGGGGCCGGGCAGATCTTTGCCGTGCAGCGCGTTCTCGCCATGGAGAACTGGCGGCGGATCGCCGAGGGGGAGAGCGCCGACGCGGTGTGGCCGGATGCGGTGGAGGCTGCTGAGCTGGGGTTTCGGCAGTTGGAGCGGGGGCTCGGCGCAGGGGGTGGCGCATAGTGCTCGACGGCCGGATGATCCGCGTGCTCGCGTGACCGTCCTCGGGGCCTTTGTCGCCAAGGGCCTCTGGTACGACCATGTCGTCGCCGTCGAGCCGGCCGCCGAGGCCGAGCGCCGCGGCCCGCACCGGCTGTACGTCGTCCTGACCCGCGCAGCCTCCCGCCTCGACGTCGTGCACAGCCGGCCACTGCCGTTCGGGCCGGACGCGGTCTGAGCCGCCCGCTCACTCCGGGATGTCGAGCGCCGTCCCGTAGAGGCGGCAGACGCGGAGTCTGATCACCACGCGGCGCTCCTCGACCAGCTGTGCGAGGAACTCCGTCTCCTGCTCCGGATTGTCGAACCCCGGTGTCATGGCGAGCAGTTCGCGTCCGACGGCGTCGCCGGGCGAGGCTGTCACCTCCGACACCTCGGCTTCGCCCTCGGCGACCGCGAAGGACCACACGTCGGGGCCGCTGACGTGCAGCGCGGCATGCGGGTCGCTCCGCAGCAGGCGGGCCTTGAGCCGGTCGGCCGTGGTGGAGACGCGTACGACGCGCTCCTCGGGGCTCCAGTGGTAGAGCACGGTGGACAGGTGCGGGTGCCCGGTGCGCCGGACACTCGCCAGCGTTCCGAACCGGCTGCGGGAGAGAAGCAGTTGGAGCTCTTCATCGGTGAGGATCCGGGGTGCGGGGCCACTCTTCGCCGTCATGACGCCTCCGTCGGTGGGGGGTGTGGTGGTGGGCGGGTGGGGCTGATCAGGTCGTCGTACGGGGCTTGCGCAGTACCACGTAAGCGATCAGGAACGCGGCGACGAGCAGACCCGTACCGACCGTGAAGGCCAGGTGGTAGCCGCTGGTGAGGGCCTCGGCGCGGGTGGCGCCGTGCGCGGTGAGCGAGCGGGTGCGGGACGCGGCGAGCGTGGAGAGCACGGCGACTCCGACGGCCATGCCGATCTGCTGGGTGGTGTTGAAGAGGCCGGAGGCGACCCCGGCGTCGGCCTCGCTCGCCCCGGACATGCCGAGCGAGGTCAGCGCGGGCAGGGCGAGGCCGAAACCCGCCGCGAGGAACATCACCGGGAGGATGTCGGTGGCGTAGTGCGCGTGCACGGGGACGCGGGCGAGGAGTCCGAGTACGCCGATGAGGAGCACGATCCCGGTGAGCAGCACGTTGCGTTCGCCGAAGCGGGCGCCGAGGCGGGCCGAGACGCCGAGGGAGACCGCGCCGATGACGGCCGCCGCGGGGAGCATGGCGAGGCCGGTCTCCGCGGCGCCGTAGCCGAGGACGTTCTGGAGGTAGAGGGCGACGAGGATCTGGAAGGAGAAGAGCGCGGCGACCATCAGCATCTGGACGAGGTTGGCCCCGGCGACGCTGCGCGAGCGCAGGATCCGCAGTGGCATGAGCGGCGTACGGGCCCTGGCCTGCCGGACGAAGAACCCGGCGAGCAGCAGTGCGGCGACGGCCCCGGTCCCGAGCGTGCGTGCCGAAGTCCAGCCGTACGCCTCGACCTTGACGACGGAGTAGATCCCGAGCATCAGGCCGCCGGTGACGAGCAGCGCGCCGGCCGTGTCGGCGCCGGCCCTGAGCCCGAGGCCGCGGTCGCGGGGCAGGGCGGGCACGGCAACCGCGAGGGCCGCGAGCCCGATGGGCAGGTTGATGAAGAAGATCCAGTGCCAGCTGAGCGCGTCGGTGAGTACGCCTCCCAGGACCTGCCCTATCGAGGCCCCGGCGGCGCCGGTGAAGCTGAACACGGCGATGGCCCTGGCTCGTTCGCGGGGTTCGGTGAACAGCGTGACGAGGATGCCGAGACTGACGGCGGACGCCAGCGCGCTGCCGACGCCCTGGAGGAACCGCGCGGCGATCAGGACCTCGGGGCTCGTGGCCACGCCGGCCAGGAGCGAGGCCGCGGTGAAGACCACCGTGCCCGCGAGGAAGAGCCGCTTGCGTCCGACGAGGTCGCCGAGCCGCCCGGCGAGCAGCAGCAGGCTGCCGAACGCGATCAGGTAGGCGTTGACGACCCAGCTGAGTCCGGCCGGGGTGAACCCGAGATCGCTCTGGATGGCCGGCATCGCCACGGTCACGATGCTGCCGTCGAGGACCGTCATCAGCATCCCCGTGGCCAGGACACCGAGGGCCGGCCACCGGGAGCGCTGGGGGGCGAGGAGCGCCGGAAGGGCGCGGAGTGGTGCGGAAACGGCAGCCATTTACGGTCATCTCCTGTCAAAGGGCCACTGCGGGAGCCGCTGCGGGCCAACAGGAATGACCGTAGCAGATAGTTTTGTTGCAGACTATCTTTTACGGGTGCATGTGGAGGGGGCGGGTCGGGGAGTGGGATGGGGGCTAGTGCTGACGCGCCCTGCGCGGGGCCGGGTGCGGGCTCTCGGGCGGGGCGGCCAGGTGGCCGTCGACCAGGGCGTTCAGTGCTCGCAGCAGAGCCTCGCGCTCCGTCTCGGGGAGCGAGCCGAGCGCCTCCTCGTGGACGTGGTCGACGATCGCCTGGCTCTCCACGGCGGCCTGCGCGCCCTTCTCCGTGACCGCGATGATCCTCGCCCGCCGGTCCCGCGCGGACGGGCGCCGCTCGGCGAGGCCCGCCTTCTCCAGGGCGTCGACCGTCACCACCATCGTGGTCTTGTCCATGTCACCGATCTCCGCGAGCTGCGCCTGCGTGCGCTCCTCCTCGAGGGCGTGCACCAGTACGCAGTGCATGCGGGCCGTGAGGCCGATCTCGGAGAGGGCCGCCGCCATCTGCGTGCGCAGCACATGGCTGGTGCGGTCGAGCAGGAAGGAGAGGTCCGGTTCGGTGCGGGTGGGTGCCATGGAGGTCATGAGTGCCAGGGTAACGAATTTGATCCGTTGCGGATTATCTGTCGCGGTTGCGGAGTCGTGGCTTTGCGGGCGGTACGGCGAGTGGCCGTACGGGGACCCGGGCCCCGCCGTACGCTGGCAGCGTGACGCTCGATGACCTCGTACGGCTGCGCCGGGCCCGGGACATGATGGACCGGGACTACGCGCAGCCCCTCGACGTCCCGGCCCTGGCGCGCGCCGCGCACATGTCGCCCGGCCACTTCTCCCGCAGCTTCCGTGCCGCCTTCGGTGAAACCCCGTACAGCTATCTGATGACCCGCCGTGTCGAGCGGGCCAAGGCGCTGCTGCGGCGGGGCGATCTGAGCGTGACGGAGGTCTGCTTCGAGGTCGGCTGTACGTCGCTGGGGTCGTTCAGCTCGCGCTTCACCGAGCTGGTCGGCGAGACCCCGAGCGCGTACCGGGCCCGCAGTCACGAGCCCGGCGCGGTCATACCCGCGTGCGTCGCCAAGATCCTCACCCGGCCGGTCAGGAACGGACCCGTGGGCAGCGCTCAGGTCCTCGACGGAGAACCGGAAGCGGGCCCTCGCGCGTAGGGCCATCGTTGGGGTCAGGCCGGGCTCGCGCCTGGGCCGGGCTGGGCCCGCGCCGCCTTCCGGGTGGCGTGGCACACTATTGCAAGCAGCCGCTTGCAATAGTTAGCACCGGCGAGGCACTATCGGAACATGGCATCGCTCAACGTCGGCAATCTCGGTGAGTACCTGCGCGAGCAGCGCCGCAGTGCGCAGCTCTCGCTCAGGCAGCTCGCCGATGCCGCCGGGGTGTCCAATCCGTATCTGAGCCAGATCGAGCGCGGTCTTCGCAAGCCGAGCGCGGAGGTTCTCCAGCAGGTAGCCAAGGCCCTGCGGATCTCCGCGGAGACGCTGTACGTGCGGGCCGGGATCCTCGATGCGGAGCGGGACCGGGAAGAGGTGGAGACGCGCGCCGTCATCCTCGCCGACTCCTCGCTCAACGAACGCCAGAAACAAGTGCTGTTGCAGATCTACGAGTCCTTCAGAAAAGAAAACGGGACCGAGGCACAGCACAGCAGTCAGGAACACCCCGCCGACGGCCCCCGCACGGCCGGGGACAGCGGTGCCGAACCCTCAAGCTGAAGCCGATGTGATCCGGGAGGACCACGCCATGGCCATCACCGACGACCTGCGCAAGACCCTCAGCAACCCGACCCCCCTCTACTTCGCCGCCGGCACGGCCGAGCTCGCCTACCAGCAGGCGAAGAAGGTGCCCGGCATCGTGGAGCAGCTGCGTGCCGAGGCCCCGGCCCGGTTCGAGGCCGTGCGCAACACCGATCCGAAGGACGTTCAGGAGAAGGCGGCCGGCCGCGCCAAGGAGGCCCAGGCGGCCATCCAGGCCAAGGTCAACGAGGTGCTCGGCACCCTCGACACCGACCTGAAGAAGATCGGCGAGACCGCTCAGGACCTCGCGCTGCGCGGTGTCGGCGTCGCCGCCGAGTACGCCGTCAAGGCCCGCGAGACGTACGAGAAGGTCGCCGAGCACGGCGAGGAGACCGTGCGGGCCTGGCGCGGTGAGGCGGCCGACGAGATCCTCGAGGTCGCCGAGGCCGTCGAGCCGGAAGCGGAGCCCGTCGCCGTGGCCGACGAGCGGGCCGCCGCCAAGCCCCAGCCGGCCGACGCGTCCGCCACGAAGCCGGTGGCGGCGAAGAAGGCCCCGGCCAAGAAGACGACGACCGTGAAGAAGAGCACGCCCTCCGCGAAGTAGCGGCACGGCGGGGTAAGGAAAGCGGTACGGAGCGTACCGAGGGACGGGCCGGGCACTTACCGAGTGTCCGGCCCGTTCACCGGGTACGGTGACCGCGTAGGACTGATCTGACTCGGGTGGTGGGCGTTGTGCTGATGTCGGCTTTCGGCGGCTTGATGTGGCTGCTCTACACCGCCATGCTCGTGCTCGCGGTGGTTGCTCTGGTGATGGCCGCGTTCTCGCGCGAGGACGCGTTCCGCGCGGCGGACAAGCAGAACAAGATGTTCTGGCTGATCATCCTCGGTATCGCGGTCGCGGTGAATCTCCTGATCCCGATGCTGTTCCTCCAGCTCGCGGGGCTCGTCGCGACGATCGTCTTCTTCGTGGACGTGCGGCCCGCGCTCCAGCAGGTGTCGGGCGGCGGCCGGGGCCGCCGTGGCGGCGGCTCCAGCAGCGACGGTCCGTACGGGCCGTACAACGGCGGGCGCTGACCCTCCGGCTCCCGGGGCGCGGTCAGCGCCCCGGTTCAGGGGCTAGTTCCCCCGGTCCAGGAGGACGACGGCCACGTCGTCCGTGAGGTCGCCGCCGTTGAGGTCGCGGGCCTCGTTCACCGTCGCGTCGATGAGTTCCTCGCCGCGCAGCCCCTCCGCCAGCCCGCGGCGCACCATGTCCACCATGCCGTCCTGGCCGAGGCGCTGCTTGCCGTCGCCGACCCGCCCCTCGATCAGGCCGTCCGTGTAGAGCATCAGGCTCCACGTCGGGCCGAGCTCCACCTGGCGGCGCGGCCAGCGGGCGCGCGGCAGCAGACCGAGCGCCGGGCCGTTGTCCTCGTACGGGAGCAGCTCGGCGGTCGGGGTCCCGGGGACACGGGCGGAGCCGGGGACCCGGGAGTACGTCGGACGGGAGATCAGCGGCGACGGGTGCCCGGCCAGGCACAGGCCCGCGCGGCGGCCGTCGGGGGAGATGTCGACCGTGCACAGCGTCGCGAAGATCTCGTCGTCCGCCCGCTCGTGTTCGAGGACCTGCTGGAGCGTCGAGAGCAGTTCGTCGCCGCACAGGCCGGCGAACGTCAACGCCCGCCAGGCGATGCGCAGTTCGACGCCGAGCGCCGCCTCGTCGGGGCCGTGCCCGCAGACGTCGCCGATCATGGCGTGCACTGTGCCGTCGGGCGTACGGACGGCGTCGTAGAAGTCGCCGCCGAGCAGCGCGCGGGAGCGGCCAGGGCGGTAGCGGGCCGCGAAGCGCAGCGGGGAGCCGTCCAGGAGCGGCGTCGGGAGCAGGCCGCGCTCCAGGCGGGCGTTCTCCTGGGCGCGCAGCCGGGACTCGGCGAGCTTGCGCTGGGCGACGTCGGCGCGCCTGCGCTCGACGGCGTAGCGGACGGCGCGGCCGAGGAGGCGGCCGTCCAGCTCGTCGCGGAACAGATAGTCCTGGGCGCCGACGCGCACGGCCTCGGCGCCGCGCTCCGCGTCCCCGGACGCGGTGAGGGCGAGGACGGCATGCCGCGGCGCGAGGCGCAGGACGTGCCGGAGTGTCTCCAGCTCGTCGGCGTCCGTGGCCGCGCCGGGCGCGGGCAGGGCGAGGTCGAGCAGGATGCAGTGGACGTCGTCGGTGAGGAGCCGCTCGGCCTCGGTGAGGTTGCGGGCGGTACGGACGCGGATCGGCTTGCCCGCCGAGTCGGTCAGTTCGGGCACGCCGAGGGAGGCGGTGGGGTCGTCCTCGATGACGAGGAGCGTCAGAGGGCCACCTCCGCCGCTCTGGGCGCCGGAGGTCGTGGACTGCCGGGGCAGCGTGACGGGCGGCGTCGGCACAGTCGGAGCCTGACCACCTTCCACGGCCGGGATCGCTCTCTGCCGCGGTACGGGTACGGGCATCGCTCGGTTCCTTCCCTCCCCCCGAGGGCGTGGTGGAGCGAAGGATCGTCGCACCACCGACGGTGGACCTTAGCGGTAGGCGGCCCGGCAACGGAATGGTGAGAGGCAAACCGCCACTGTCATATGCCGCATCAGCTAACGCAATTGGGCACGCCAAAGGGCCCATCGGCCCTTTCGGGGATGACGAAGGTCACGTCGTTTCACTGCAACCGCAGGCCTCGGAGTGCGGTGGGTCACGTGGCCCAGCTCACGGCAGCCGGCCCTGCGCGGACCTTTACGCGTCGGGGCGGACGACCCCGAGAATCGTCATCGAGCCCGCGCCCGCGACCGTGACGTTCCGCCCGGGCCGGGGGGCGTGCACGATCGCGCCGTCCCCTATGTACATCCCGACGTGGCTGGCGTCGTCGTGGTAAATGATCAGGTCGCCGGGGCGCATGTCCTTGATGTCGATGTGCTTGAGCTGCTTCCACTGCTCCTGCGAGGTCCGCGGGATCGGCCGCCCGGCCGCCGACCAGGCCTGCGAGGTCAGGCCCGAGCAGTCGTACGAGCCGGGCCCCTCGGCGCCCCACACGTACGGCTTGCCGAGCTGGCCGGTGGCGAACGCGACCGCCTTCTTGCCCCGCGCCGAAGCGCTGCCCTTGATGTCCTTGAGGACCCCCGAGCTGAGCCAGGCCGTCTGCTGCTTGTACTCCGCCTGCTGCTCCAGCTCCTTCAGGCGCTCCCGCTCCTTCTTCTCGAGCTGTGACTCGAGCTTCTCGGCCTCCGCGATCCTGCTCTTGATCTTCTTCTGCGCCCGGGCCTTCTCCATGCGGTTGGACTCGAGCTTCTTCCAGTTCCGCGTGGCGTCCTGGGCGTACGTCTGCAGGTCCTCCTGCGTCCGGGTCAGCTCGCCCATGAGTCCCTTGGTGGCGTGCTGCCCCTGCCGCATCCGGTCCGCGCCGTCCAGGAACCGCGAGGGGTTGTCCGAGAGCATTAGCTGCGCCTCCGGCGGCATCCCGCCGTTGCGGTACTGCTGGCGGGCCGCGGCACCCGCGCGGGACTTCAGACGGTCCAGCTTCTTCTGGCCGGCGACGATGTCCTTGGCCAGCTGGACGATCTGTCCCGACTGCTTCCGGGCCTTCTCCTCGGCCGCGTTGTACGCCTCCGTGGCGACGGCCGCGTCGTGGTAGAGCCCGTCGAGCTTGGCGCGGACCGCCTCGAGGTCCGGGCCTCTGTCTGCCGTTGACGGCGGCGCGGGCCGCGCGGGACTCGCGTACGCGGCGCCCGGCGCCGTCAGTACGGTCAGCGCGCTGACCAGTGCCACGGCCGCCATGACTGTCGTGGTCCGCTTGCTCATCGCGCTCCGCCCCCAAGCAGTGAAGACTCACCAGAACTGATTTACCGTCAGTAACTTACGGATGCCCTGGGGATGGTGCCATGGCGGCGCCGAATGTGACAGACCCGGGCAACAACTCCCCAGCCGCTCCCGGCCCGCCCCCTCAGCCCCGTACGCCCCTTCCCGCATCGTCTGACGTACCGCCCTGCGAGATCGTTCCCTCCGGCTCCGGGCGGTCCGTCGTCAGCCCCGCGGCGCCAACGCCCCCCAGGCGACCGTCACTTCCCCCTGCCGCCACCGCGCGGGCCGGTCGAGCACCGGCCAGTCCGCGCTCAGTGCCCGTGCCGTCCGGATCCAGCGCTGCCGCGCCCCGTACGAGGCGTAGGGGGCGGCCGCGGCCCAGGCGCGGTCGAAGTCGCGCAGGAACGCGTGGACCGGCTCGCCCGGCACATTGCGGTGGATCAGCGCCTTGGGGAGGCGCTCGGCGAGGTCGGAGGGGCGGTCGAGGGAGCCGAGGCGCGTCGCGAAGGTGACCGTGCGCGGGCCCTCCGGCCCGAGCGCCACCCACACGTGGCGGCGGCCGATCTCGTCGCAGGTCCCCTCGACCAGGAGCCCGCCGGGCGCGAGCCGCGCGGTCAGCCGCCGCCAGACCTCGGCCACCTGGTCCTCGTCGTACTGGCGCAGCACGTTCGCGGCCCTGATCAGGAGCGGGTCGTGGGGGAGGGGCACCTCGAAGCCGCCGTGCCGGAAGGTGAGGCCGTCCCGTTCGTAGGGGAGGGCGGCGGCGACCCGCGCGGGCTCGATCTCGATGCCCACCACGCGCGTGCGTGGCGCCACGGTGCGTAGCCGTTGGAGCAGTTCGACCGCGGTCCAGGGCGCGGCGCCGTAGCCGAGGTCGACGGCGACGGGGTGGTCGGCGCGGCGCAGGGCGGCGCCGTGCGTGGCCGCGATCCAGCGGTCCATGCGGCGCAGGCGATTGGGGTTGGTGGTCCCGCGTGTGACCGTTCCCACGGGGCGGGACGGGGGGCGCGGGCTCATGGCTACGAGGGTATGCGCCCGGGGCCGCGGTCCCAGGGTTGAGTCCCCGACGGTAATGATTCGGCAAAACGGAAATGGAGCGGAGAGATCCGGTGTTGCAGCCGCTGAAGGAGGGTTCGTGCCCGGGCTCCGCGCCCGCGATCACGGGCCCCCGACGCCGTGCCCGCAGCAAGGAGGACCGCCACGTGAGCCAGTACGTGTCCAGGCTCCGCCGTTCCGGGGCCTCGTCCCAGCGGCTCAGGTTCCCCGGCGCGCACCGCAGACCGCGTCGGGTCGCCATGCTGAGCGTGCACACGTCACCGCTCCACCAGCCCGGCACGGGCGACGCGGGCGGCATGAACGTCTACATCGTCGAGCTCGCCAAGCGCCTCGCCGCGATCAACATCGAGGTCGAGATCTTCACGCGCGCCACGACCGGCGCGCTGCCCCCTGCGGTCGAGCTGTCGCCCGGTGTTCTGGTCCGGCACGTGGACGCGGGCCCGTACGAGGGCCTCGCCAAGGAGGAGCTGCCGGCCCAGCTGTGCGCCTTCACGCACGGCGTGATGCAGGCGTGGGCGGGCCACCGGCCGGGCTACTACGACCTCGTCCACTCGCACTACTGGCTCTCCGGTCACGTCGGCTGGCTGGCTGCCGAGCGCTGGGGCGTCCCCCTGGTGCACGCCATGCACACCATGGCCAAGGTCAAGAACGCCGCGCTCGCCGAGGGCGACACCCCCGAGCCCGCCGCGCGCGTCATCGGTGAGACCCAGGTAGTCCGCGCCGCCGACCGCCTCATCGCGAACACCGCGGAGGAGGCCGACGAGCTCGTACGCCACTACGAGGCCGACGCCGGCAAGGTCGCGGTCGTCCACCCCGGCGTGAACCTGGAGCGCTTCTGCCCCGCCGACGGCCGCGCCGCCGCCCGGCACCGCCTCGGCCTGCCCCAGGACGCCCTCATCCCGCTGTTCGCGGGCCGTATCCAGCCCCTGAAGGCGCCGGACATCCTGCTCAGGGCCGTCGCCGTCCTCCTCGACGAGCGGCCCGAGCTGCGCTCGCGGATCGTCGTGCCCGTCGTGGGCGGCCCCAGCGGCAGCGGTCTGGCCAAGCCGGAGGGGCTGCACAAGCTCGCCGCCAAGCTCGGCATCGCCGACGTCGTCCGCTTCCGCCCGCCGGTCGGGCAGGACCAGCTCGCGGACTGGTTCCGCGCGGCATCCGTCCTCGTCATGCCGTCGTACAACGAGTCCTTCGGGCTCGTCGCCATAGAGGCGCAGGCGGCCGGCACGCCGGTGATCGCGGCCGCGGTCGGCGGTCTGCCCGTCGCCGTGCGCGACGAGTCGACCGGCTTCCTGGTCCCGGGCCACGACCCGACGGTGTACGCGCGCAGGCTCGGCCAGTTCGCCGACCGTCCACAGCTTGTGGACAGCATGGGTGCCGCGGCGGCGGCGCACGCGCAGGGCTTCGGCTGGGACACGGCGGCCTCCGCGACGGCCGATGTGTACACGGCGGCCACCTACGAGCACCGCCACCCCCGTCACGTACCCTCGCTGCATGGCTGACAGCACCATGGCCGGCGCGGCGGCGGTCATCGAGCAGGTCCTCACCGAGGCCGAGCTCGAGTGGGAGAGCCCCGAGCCCGGCTCGTCGTACGTCGTGAAGCTGCCCGGGACGCGCAAGCTGTCGACGACGCTCTCGCTGCTCGTCGGCAAGCACTCGCTCTCGCTGAACGCGTTCGTGATCCGGCACCCGGACGAGAACGAGCAGGGCGTCCACCGCTGGCTCCTGGAGCGCAACCTCCGTCTGTACGGCGTGAGTTACGCGGTCGACCAGCTCGGCGACGTCTACCTCACGGGCAAGCTGCCCCTCGCGGCCGTCACCCCGGACGAGGTCGACCGCCTCCTCGGCTCGGTCCTGGAGGCCGCGGACGGCGCGTTCAACACGCTCCTCGAGCTCGGTTTCGCGAGCGCGATCCGCCGTGAGTACGCCTGGCGGGTGTCGCGCGGGGAGTCCACGCGTAACCTCGACGCGTTCACGAATCTGACCCAGCGCCCCACCAAGTAGCCCTTCCCTCCCGCCCGTTTCACTGCTGCACGCCCCCTTCCGTCGCGGGGGTCGCCGTGGCATGCTCGCGGCCGACGCAGACATGAACAGCGTTCACGTAGTTGAACGTATGGAATCGTGTGGAGGGTGGCGGCGGTGGAGAACCTCAGCAGACGCGGGTTGTTGGGCAGCGCGATCGCGGTGGCGGCCATGACGGCGACGGGAACCGGCGCGCGGGCCGCCACGGCCCGGTCCGGTGAAGTGCCGCCCATCTGGCGCGAATTCACCCGCACCCCCTATACGCACCCGCAGATCCCGTACGTCGGCCGGGCCGGATACCGCGTGGGCCGGCACGGCTTCGCCCGCCCCCGCGTCGTCGCCGACGTCGTACGCGACTACGGCGCCCGGCCCGACGGCTCGGCCGACGCCGCCCCCGCGATCAACCGTGCCCTCGCCGACGCCGGACGGGCCGGCGGGGGCACGGTCCACCTTCCCCCGGGCACGTACCGCATCGACGACCTCATCCGCATCGGCCACTCCGGCGTCGTCCTGCGCGGCGCCGGCAGCAGCCGCACCAAGCTGTACGCGACCCGCAGCCTCACCGAACTCATCGGCGTCTACGGCTCCCGCTACGGCGGCGACAAGTCCAGCTGGTCCTGGGCGGGCGGCCTGGTCTGGCTCTGCCCCGAGGACCGCTTCCGCACCCTGACCGACGCGATCAGGGCGAAGGCCTGGCCCTTCGAGGGCTGGACGGGAAACAAGCGCGACGAGTGGGACACGCTGACGGCGGTCGAACCGGCCACCCGCGGCTCCTGGTCGGTGACGGTCGCCGACGCGACCCGCCTCTCGCGCGGCGACCTGGTCCTCCTGCGCCTCGCCGACGACCCCGGGCACACCCTCCTCGAACACATGGCGGGCGGCGGCCCCGGCCCCGAGGCGTACTTCTGGGACGACAAGACCAAGCTGACCTCGTACGTCCCCTACGAATGGCCCGTACGGATCGAATCCGTGCACGGCCGCCGCGTCACCTTCGAACGCCCGCTCCCCCTCGACGTACGCCCGGAGTGGGACCCACGGCTGACCACGCACGCCGGCGCCCTGACCGGCTCGGGCGTCGAGGCGCTGACCCTCGAAGCGGTCGAGACCCCGCAGTCCCAGCACCTCCTCGACAAGGGCTACAACGGCGTCGCGTTCCAGTGCGCGTACGACTGCTGGGCCGACGACGTCACCGTCCGCCACGTCGACAACGGCTTCGGCCTGGTCGCCGCGTCCGCCTGCACCCTGCGCCGCACCCGCGTCGCGGGCCGCGGCTCGCACCATCCGTACTTCTGCCGCGAGGGCTCCCACGACAACCTCGTCGAGTCGTTCACGATCGAGCAGCGCACCGTCCCCGCCCCCGCGGGCACGCAGCTGCACGGCATCAACGTCGAGGGCCTGTCGTCGTACAACGTGTGGTCGCGCGGCGAGATGGAGATGGGCACGTTCGACTCGCACCGCGGCATGCCCTTCGCGAACGTACGCACCGACATCACGGTGAACAACGACGGCCGGCACGGCGGCGACGCGTCGGCGGGACCGCTCTTCGGCGCGCGCTTCACGCACTGGAACATCCGCGTCACGAATCAGCGCGCCGGGCTGATGCGCATCGACGGACTCGCGCCGTACAGCGCGACCGTCGCCGTCAACACCGTCCGCGAGTTCGACCAGACCGATGTCCCGGACTTCACCGGCGACCTGCATGCGCGGCTCGAGCTGTACGGCGACGGGGTGTCGGACACGGTCCGGCCGCGGAACCTGTACGACGCGCAGCGGTCGTCGGTCAGGCAGTGAGCGTCAGGCGGTGAGTTCGGGCTCGGCCACGGTCTTCTCGGGGCTGGGGACGGGTGCGACGGGGTGTTCCTCCGCGGGCAGCCCCCGCATCAGGATCCAGTACCCGGCCGCCGCGACCGTCCCGATCGCCGCGCAGCCCGCCCACAGCCACTGCGCGCCGAACCGGTCGATCGTCACGCCCGACGCGAGCGGGGCGACCAGGGCCGCCACGGACCACGACATGGAGTACATGCCCTGGTAGCGGCCGCGCCCGTGGGTCGGGGCGAGCCGCGCCACCAGGCCGGACTGCGTGGGCGCGTTCACCATCTCGCCGAGGGTCCACACGACGACGATCAGGGCGTACGCGGCCATCGACCCGGCGAACGCGGTGAGCGCGAAGCCGTAGCCGATGAGGAGCGAGGAGACCGTCAGGAGCCGGCCCGCGTCGCGCTTCTCGATGAAGCGGGTGAGCGGGATCTGCAGCGCCACGATCACGAGGCCGTTGACGGCGGCGACGAGCCCGACGTCCGAACTGCTCAGCCCCGCCTGCCCCATGACGATGGGCAGCCCGGACGAGGACTGCGTGAAGACGACGGAGATGAGGAACGAGAGGCCGACCATCAGCATGTACCGGCCGTCGCGCAGGACGGTCAGCATCGTCACGTCGGCGACGGGCGCCGCGTCGGGCTTCGGCTCGGCGCGCTCGGGCCGCGACTCGGGCACCTTCACGAACACCAGGACCGCGCAGGCGAGCGTCATCGTGGCCTCGAGGAGGAAGCCGGCGGTGTAGCTGGCGGCGACGAGGAAACCGGCGTAGACGGACGAGACGGCGAAGCCGAGGTTGATGGCCCAGTAGTTGAGGGAGAACGCCCGCACGCGGTCCTTCGGCGCGACGAGGTCGGCCATCATCGCCTGCACGGCGGGCCGCGATGCGTTCGAGGCGACGCCGAGCAGGAAGCCGGTCACCGCGATCCCGGCGGGGTCGCGCACGAAGGCGAGGACGGCGACGGTCACGGCGGTCGCGAGCTGCGCCGCGAGGAGGGTGGGCCGCCGCCCGATCCGGTCCGCGAGCACCCCGCCGAGCACCGACGCGATCATTCCGCCGAGCCCGACGAGCGCGGCGACGAGACCCGCGAACGACGCGGAGAAGTGGCGCTCGGTGGTCAGGTACAGCGCCATGAACGTGAGGACGAAGCCGCCCAGGCGGTTGATCAGGGTGCTGGTCCACAGCCACCAGAACTGGCGCGGCAGACCGGACACACTCTCGTGTGCGGCCCGTCTGAGAGCGGTGACGGACATCGGGACGGTTCCCCCTGGGAGTGCTGGTAAGCGGCGCAGCTGGTGTACGAAACTTACGGGGGAGGAGGCCGGGGGAGCCACTCAATTGACGGCGGCCGTCAATCGTCGGCGGGACCCGCCCCCGTACCGTCGGACCCGTACCGTCCGGCCCGTGGCCGGGCGCGCAGGGCGCAGGAGGCGTGGATTAGGCTCGGAGTCATGGCCGACGCACCGTACAAGCTGATCCTCCTCCGCCACGGCGAGAGTGAATGGAACGCGAAGAACCTGTTCACCGGTTGGGTGGACGTCAATCTCAACGAGAAGGGCGAGAAGGAGGCAGTCCGCGGCGGTGAGCTGCTCAAGGACGCAGGCCTGCTCCCCGACGTCGTCCACACCTCGCTCCAGAAGCGCGCGATCCGCACGGCCCAGCTGTCGCTGGAGGCCGCGGACCGCCACTGGATCCCCGTCCACCGCTCGTGGCGCCTGAACGAGCGGCACTACGGTGCGCTCCAGGGCAAGGACAAGGCACAGACGCTGGCCGAGTTCGGCGAGGAGCAGTTCATGCTCTGGCGCCGCTCGTACGACACCCCGCCGCCGCCGCTGGCCCGCGACGCGGAGTACTCCCAGTTCAACGACGCGCGCTACGCGACCCTCCCGCCGGAGCTGCGCCCGCAGACGGAGTGCCTCAAGGACGTCGTCGTCCGCATGCTCCCCTACTGGTTCGACGACATCGTCCCGGACCTCCTGGACGGCAAGACGGTCCTGGTCGCGGCCCACGGCAACAGCCTGCGCGCCCTGGTCAAGCACCTCGACGGCATCTCCGACGCCGACATCGCGGGCCTGAACATCCCGACGGGCATCCCGCTGTCCTACGAACTCGACGCGGACTTCAAGCCCCTGAACCCGGGCGGCACCTACCTGGACCCGGACGCGGCCGCGGCGGCGATCGAGGCGGTCAAGAACCAGGGTAAGAAGAAGTAGCTTTTACGATCATGCCCCTGAGCTGCGTATATGGCGCGGCTCGGGGGCATTTTCATGGCCTGGGTCCTGTCCCGGAGTTCGTCACTGCGCCGCCGGCTGTGCCGGGAGGTTGAAGATGTTGGACGGGGAGATGATCTTGGTGATCGCCTGGCCGACGAGGGTGCTCGGCTCCGAGTTGTCGTGGTTGATGTCCGTGTTCAGGACCACCACGAGGGTCGCCTTGGCCGACGGCAGGTAGATCGTCAGGGACTCGTAGCCCGGCAGGGAGCCGTTGTGGCCTATCCAGCCCTGGACGTTGAAGATGCCTAGGCCGTAGCCCGCGCCCGGGATCGTGGTCTTCGGGGTGATGAGGCGCTGCTTCTGCGTGGCGGGGCTGATCATCGTGGCGCCGTCGGGGAACTTGCCCGTGGCGACCGTGGGGGCCCAGATCCGCAGGTCGTCGAGAGTGGAGATCATCGCGCCCGCCGCCCAGCCCCAGGACGGGTTCCAGTCGGCCGAGTCCTCGGTCTTCCCGCTCGCGGTCTGGTTCGTGTAGCCCTGCGCGTGCGGCTCCGGGAACTCGTTGCCGGTCGGGAACAGGGTCTGCTTCATGCCGGCGGGCGTGAGGATGTTGTCCTTGATGTACTCGTTGAGGGGCCGGCCGCTCTCCTTCTCGACCACGAGGCCGAGCAGGATGAGGTTGGTGTTGCAGTAGTAGAACTTCTCGCCCGGCGCGAACAGCACGGGGTGTTTGAACGAGTAGTCGAGGAGCTGCTGCGGAGTGAACGGCTGCTCCGGATCGGACGTCAGCGCCTTGTAGAAGCCTTCGTCCTCCGAGTAGTTGAAGAGCCCGCTGCGCATCTCGGCGAGCTGACGGATGGTGATCTTGTCCCCGTTGGGGACCCCGTCGATGTACTTGCCGATCGGGTCGTTGAGGCCGACCTTCTTCTCGTCGACCAGCTTCAGGATCGACGTGACGGTGAACGTCTTGGTCTCGCTGCCGATACGCATGTGCAGGTCGGGCGACATCTTCTGGCCGGTGCTCTTGTCGGCGACGCCGAAGGACTTCACGTACTCGCCCTTGTCCGGCGTCCACACACCGAAGGTCACACCCGGCACGTTCGCCTCACGCATGACCTTCTGCACGGCGGCGTCGAGCTCCTTCTCCACGGCGGGAGTGAGCTTCTGGACCTGTCCCGGAGCTGTAGACCCGGAATCGGACGGGGAGGGCGGGTCGGTGGCACGGACGACGGAGGCGGAGCTGGAGCCGGCGGATACGGCGGCCGGTGTGGCGAACGCGGACCCACCCGCTATCGGCACCGCGAGCGTTCCCACGGCTACGGCGGTCACAGCCCCCCTGCGCAATCCTCGGCTCGAGTGCGTCATGAGCTGACTCCGACCATATGAGGAAGAACTCACAGGAAGAACTCAGAACCATCGTAGGGCGGGGCCCCACTCGCCGCCTGTCCAGTCACCACAGCCCGCAGCCACTGGGGCAACGCGGTCACCGCCTCTCCAGCAGCCCCTCGTCCATCGCCACCACCACCCGGTGTCCACCGGTCGGTGGATCAGGCCCCCTCAGTCGACCCCGCGCAGATAGACCCGGCTGTGCTGCGCATCGACCGGATGCACGGCCACCTCGAGGGAGTTCAACTCCCCGGCGCAGGGCGCGCACACCGGCCCGCCGCGCACGTCCGCAAGCGTCTCCGGCTCCTTGAGCCCGAGGTGCGCGAACGGCGTCGTGGGTTTCACCGTCTCCGCGAGGGGCTTGGCGCGGTGGGTGAGCTCCTGCTCGGGCGAGAGCCCGCTCAGGAACGCGCCCACGCGCGCGGTGGGCACCGTAAAGGCCAGAAGAAGCCCGTCGTCCTGGAACCCGCTCTGGTAGGCGGCATGCCGGTCCGTCGCCTCAGCGGGGATCCGCACGTGCATCTGGTCGCCGACGTCGGCAGCGGTCACGCCCGGCTTCCAGTGGGGGACTTGCGTACGTGCGTCTGCATCGCGTGCGGTGCCGCCCGAGCAGGCAGTGAGCACGACGCATGCCGAGAGACACAGCGCACCGCCGGTCACGCCTCGCACGGAAAGCATCGAGAAGGGCCGCACCTTCATCGCGCATCACCATTGCGTCCGATGTCGGTACGGGTCCCGTCCCGCCCGGGATCTGCAGGGTCAGGAAGCTTCGCGGGACCCGACCCCAGGTCGTGGTGCTGCACCGAACCGCTGCCTCGCATGTCGAACTCCCTGGCCAGACCCGTCGTGTGGAGGCGCGCCATGTCCGCGTCGGTCACTTCGGTCGGGCCGATCTCGGTGGACTTTCCGGGGTCCCAGTTGTACCGGTCCCAGACGTTGACCTGGTAGTCGAGCGACACCTTGGGCTTTCCGTCCGCGCCCGGGGTGACGGTCACGGCTCCGGTCGTGTTCGTCGTCGCGCTGCCCACCGCCAGATACCAGTTGCGGTCGCTGTGGGTGTAGCCCTGGGGCGGGGTCTCCACCGGGATGGTGACGGGCTTTCCACCGGATTTCTCGAAGGCAGCCAGTGCCTGCTGCTTCCACTGTTCCTGCTGCCCCGCGATGGTGCCCTGCGAGGCGAGGCGCAGGGACTCGTCGTCTGTGAGCATCCGGTCGACATCCAGGTCGAGGGTGGTGCCGAGCCCTCGCAGATAGTGATCCATGTTCCGGGCGGCATCCGTGTTCCCGATGAAGTCGCCGGCGTTCGCCATGCCTTCGGCCTGGAGCTGGATCCAGTAGTCGTGCATGCCGGGGTCCTCGACGTCGTACGGTCCTGCTCCGTCGTCCGACGCCCCGCGCTTGACAGTGGGAGTCAGCAGACCGGCGGACAACAGGTCGTCCTTGTGTCCGGCCCACAACTGCGCCCTGGCCTCTGGGCTCAGGGACTCCCAGAGCCGTCGGAGCTCCGCGCGCTGCTTGGCATCGGCGTCATCGCCCAGCTCGGCAAGCTTCTCCGCGCGCGGCATCATGTCCTCGTCGAGCGAGGTGTACGTGGCGTGGCCCGCGTTGAAGGCGTCGATGCCGTGGCTCTTCTGCAACGCGCGGACCAGCGCGGCGTCGACCTCCGAGGCGTGCGCGACGAGGCCGGTGATGGTGTCGGCGTACCACTGCATGATGTCGATCTTCTTCTGGCCGCCCGGCTTCTCGTCGACCTTGCACACGGCCTCCATCACCTTGACCGTGCCGTTCTTCTCGTCGATGACGATGAACTCTTCCTTGCGCGCCGCCTCGGTCAGGCGCTTGGCACGGTTCTGCAGCGACTCCAGTTCACCGTGGGCGTCCTCGATGACGCTCCAGATGCTCTTGGCCTCCGCGTGCAGGTCCGAGATCTCCTTCGTGGTCTTGTCCACGAACTCCCGGGTCACGTCGGCGTTGAGGCCGGCCCAGTGCGCCTTGTCCGACGTGGCCTTGAGCCCGTCGCGGGCGTCACCGGAGAGGGTCTGGAGGTGGTCCGTCGCCTGCTTCCAGTCGGTCACCGCGGTGCCGAGCTTGCCGAGGTCGACCTCGATCAGATCTGTGTAGTTCACGCGCCGCACGCCCCCGTTCGGTACATGGCAAAGCCTTCTACTTGAAGTAGCCGTCGAGGCTGGAGACGGAGATGGCGGAGCCGTCCCGGTTGCGCACTTCCGCGGCGATCTTCGCGTCGTCGTGACTGTGCAGCTTCTTCGAGTAGTCGAGGTGGTTGGAGATGTGGGCACAGGCCTGGAGGACGGACTTCACCTGGCTCGTCCACAGCTCCACCGTGGTCTCGAGCTCACCGCCGGCCCCGAAGTGATGGCTCTTCAGCTCGGCGGCGGCCTGCATGGTGGACCCGGAGCCGTGCTCGTCCGCGCCGGCGCCCGCGATGTCGACCTGCTTGCCCAGCCGTGTGTGCAGCGAGAACGCCTCGTGCCCGACGGCCCCGAGATCGTCCTGCCGCACGATGAGATCGCCTCCTCCACCGCCGCCGGGAGGCGCCTGGTTGAGCTGCATACCGGCGTCCCGTCGCTGGGCGGCCTCGCCTTTGAGCTGCTCCCACTCGTCCCATGCCATCGATGAACCCGCCTTCCCCCGTGTCGTGTTGGCCGGGTGATTGGCCCCCCCTCTCAGACACTGACCGGGCGTCGGCGGTTGCGGGCCGACGGGTAGTACGCGGAAGACCGGATGGGCTCCGTCCTTCCGCGGAGCCCATTCAACTAGCGAATCACTGTGTGAAGTTGAAGGACGTCTGGCTTGTGGTGTGGGCTCACGCGGCCGCCGTCACGCGCTCGCAGAAGCCGACTCCGCCGTCACCCCCGACTCCGTCTCCGCCCCCGCCTCGGTCCCGGTTCCCGCCTCCGTCACATCGCTCCCGCCGCGCACCGCCACCCTCCGTGCCCACACGTAGTACACCGGCGCCGTCACCACCAGTCCCACGAGCCACGACAGGTCCGCGCCGCCGAGGGGTGCTACCAGCGGTCCCGTGTACAGCGACGTGGCGACGAAGGGGAGTTGGACCGCGATGCCGATCGCGTACGACGTCAGGGCCACCGGGTTGAAGCGGCCGTAGCGTCCGCCGTCGGGAGCGAAGAGGTCGCCGAGTGCGTAGCGCCCGCGGTGGACGAGGTAGAAGTCGATCAGGTTGATCGCCGTCCAGGGGACGAGGACGACGAGCAGGACCAGTACGAGGTTCACGAAGCTGGAGACGAAGTCGCTGGACAGGGCCGTCGCGATGATCAGCGCGGCCACGAGGACCACCACGGAGACGACGCCGCGTGCCCTCTGGCGCGGGGTCCACGCGGGGCGGAACGTCTGGCAGATGGTGATCAGCGACAGCACCGCGCCGTAGAGGTTGAGCGCGTTGTGGTTGATGACCGAGAAGAGGAACAGGAGCAGCACGACCGGGCCGAAGGCGCCCGCCGCGCTGTCGAAGCCCGCCACCGTGTCGTCCGTGCCGGGCGACGCGAGGCCGATCACCGTGCCCGCGAGGAACGGCAGCGTCGAGCCGAGACACGAACCCCAGTACGTGGCCCAGAAGGTCGACGCCGTACGGACGGTGCGCGGCAGGTAGCGCGAGTAGTCGGAGACGTACGGGGCGAAGGCCAGCTGCCACAGGGCGCTCAGGGAAACCGTCGCGAGCCAGCCCGCGAACGTGAACGAGCCCGCTGAGAAGAAGCCGTCGGGCAGGCCGCGCCCGACCACCACGGCGAGGCCGACCAGGACGCCCGCACCGAGCACCCACGTCGCGATCTTGTTGAGAGTGTGGATGAGGCGGTAGCCGACCCAGCAGATCAGGGCCGAGCCGAGCGCCCCGAGCACGATGCCCGCGTCGACCGGCACCGCGGGCGCGAGGCCGTGCAGGGATTTGCCGGCCAGGATGATGTTCGAGGCGAAGAAGCCGATGTACATCGCCGCCGCCACGACCACGATCAGCAGGGCGCCCACGCTGCCGAACTGCGCCCGGCTCTGGATCATCTGCGGGACGCCGAGCTGCGGGCCCTGCGCCGAGTGCAGCGCCATGAAGACGGCGCCGACGAGCTGGCCGACCAGGATCGCGAGGACGCTGGACCAGAACGACTGGTGGAACACCTGGACGCCCATGGCACCGGTGACCAGCGGCAACGGCGCGATGTTCGTGCCGAACCACATCGTGAACAGGTCGCGGACGCGGCCGTGGCGCTCGTTCTCGGGGACGTGGTCGATGGTGTGCTGCTCCACCGAGGGAGATGCAGAAGCGGAAGCAGCGGGGGAAGGGGACGGGGACGGGTCTGTCATGTGGGACTCCCTGTCTGAGCGGGGCGGGGGGAGTACGGGGGCGGCGTTGGTCGGGGGAGTCTCGCCACGGTTTCGGTCAACGGTCAAACATCGATTTCCCGGGAGTTACATCTGATTTCGAGATGCAGACAGCTCGCGGGCGCCCGGGGCACAATCCCGCCATGGCCAAGGACGCGAACTTCACCCTCGTGCAGCTGCGGTACTTCCTCGCCGCCGCCGAGCTCGGCAGCATGACCGCCGCCGCGCACCGCATCAACGTCTCGCAGTCCGCCGTCTCCACCGCCGTGCACCACCTGGAGCGCGAGCTCGGCGTGCAGCTCCTGATCCGCCGGCACGCGAAGGGCTTGGAACTGACGGCCGCGGGGGAGCGGTTCCTGCACGAGCTGCGCGGCTTCCTCACGCACGCCGACGAGCTCGCCGAGTCGGCCAGGAGCCTGGGCGCCGACCTCGTCGGCGAGCTGGCCGTGGGCTGCTTCCAGACCCTCGCCCCCTTCTATCTGCCCCGCCTGCTGCGGGAGTTCGGCGAGCGCCAGCCCGCCGTACGCGTCGAGGTCGTCGAGGGCGACATCCCGGCCGTGCAGGAGAGCCTGCGCACGGGCGCCTGCGAACTGGCGCTGCTCTACGACATGGATCTCGACGCCGACATCGAGTGCGAGGTCCTCGCGATGGCCCCGCCCTACGCCCTCGTCCCCGAGGGGCACCGGCTCGCGGGCGGTGGCCGGGCCCGTCTCGCCGACCTCGCGGACGAGCCGATGATCCTGCTCGACCTGCCCGCGAGCCGGGACTACTTCCGCTCCGTCGCGGCCAAGGCCGGCGTCGAACCGCGCATCAGCCACCGCACCCGCAGCTACGAGACCGTGCGCGCCCTGGTCGCCGCCGGATACGGCTGGTCGCTGCTCAACCAGAGGCCCGCGCACGACCGCACCTACGACGGGTCGAGCGTCGTCGCGCTGCCGCTCGCCGACCCCCTGCCCGCGCTCCCCGTCGTCCTGGCGAAGCTGCGCGGGGTCCGCCTGACAGGCCGCGCGCAGGCGTTCGCGACGGCCTGCAGGGAGGCTTTGCGCGCCTGAACGACCAGCTCAGGCCGATCATCTCCAAAACCAATGCAATAGCGCTAAAAGATCTGTTGTACGGATGCAGGTCCCGGCTCCCATAGTGGTCCCACCACAGCCCACTCGCTCCGAGGGAGGCCGCTCGTGACCATTGCTCCGGACCAACTCCTCACATCCCGCCAGGACTTCGTGGCAGCGATGGGGAACGCCGCGACGGGCGTGACCGTTGTCTCCACAGAAGGACCGGCCGGTCGCTTCGCCCAGACCGTCTCCGCCATGTGCTCCGTCTCCGCCGACCCGCCCTCGCTGCTGGTGTGTGTGAACGAGCGGAGCCCCCTCGCCGCGGCCGCCGTGCGCAACGGCGTCATCGCCGTGAGCGTCCTCGCCGCCGGCCAGGCCCACGTCTCCGACGTGTTCGCGGGCCGCCCCGCCCGCGGCAGCGGCCCGTACGACTTCGACAGCGCCGAGTGGGACGTGCTCGCCACCGGCGCCCCCGTCCTGCGCGGCGCGGCCGCCGCCTTCGACTGCCGGCTGGCCGACTCCGTCACGCAGGGCACCCACCAGGTCCTGTTCGGCGCGGTCGTCGCCTCCGCGGTGTCCGGCGCGCACCCCCTCGTCCACCACGCCCGTACGTATGCCACCCCGAGCCCCCTCAACTCCCTCAAGGAGCACGGCGCATGATCCGCACCGGAGACCAGTACCGCGAGTCGATCCGCGACGGCCGCGACGTATGGATGAACGGCGAGAAGGTCACCGACGTGACCACGCACCCCGCGTTCAAGCCGCTGGTCGACATACGCGCCCGGATCTACGACATGGCGCACGACCCGGAGACCCGGGACTCCATGACGTACAAGGACGAGACGACCGGTGAGGTCAACGCGATCCAGCAGAAGCCGCCGCGCACCCGCGAGGACTGGGACGCGAAGCGGGCCGCGACGGACGCCGTGCTGAGCGACGTCGGCGGTGTCGTGACCCGCGTCGGTGACGAGACGATCGGTGAGGTCTGGTCGCTCATCGACGGCCAGGACGTCCTCAACGCGATCAACCCCGCGTACGCGGAGAACGTCAAGCGGCACATCGACCACGCGCTGTACGCCGACCCCTTCCACGTCTCCGCGAACACCGACCCGAAGGGCGACCGCTCCAAGCGCCCCCAGGACCAGGACCCGGACATGCTCCTGCATGTGGTGCGGGAGACGGACAGCGGCATCGTCGTGCGCGGCGCCAAGTACGAGACGGCCGCCGCCTACTCGAACCAGGCGTTCACGAAGCCGACCATCGCGAACTGGGGCGACTCCGAACTCTCCGACTACGCCCTCGGGTTCATCGCCGACATGGGCTCGCCCGGCCTGAAGTACATCTGCCGTACGGGCTTCGCCGGTACGAAGCCGCCCGCCGACTACCCGGTCTCCAGCCGCTTCGACGAGGTCGACACCCTGGTCGTCTTCGACGACGTCGAGATCCCCTGGGAGAACGTCCTCTTCTACCGGGACACCAAGGCCGCCACCTTCATCCGCGCCACGCTCCACCGCTACAGCGCGTTCGCGTTCACGCAGCGCAATCTGCGGCTCGCGGACCTGATGATCGGCGCCGCGCTGTGGAACGTGAAGCAGACCGGCCTGGAGAAGCAGCAGGCCGTGCAGGAGAAGCTCGCGACGCTGGCCTGCTACCGCGAGGGCATCAACGCGCACCTGACCGCGTCCATCGCGATGGCGGAGCCCAGCCCCGGCGGGCTCCTCATGCCGAACCAGTCGCTCCTGTACACCGGCCGCGTCCTGGCCTGCTCGCAGCTGCACGAGATGATGCACATCGCGCGCGAGCTGTGCGGCGGCCAGATCTGCATCACGCCCGACAAGGCGTCCTTCGACCACCCGGACACCAAGCCGTGGCTCGACAAGTTCTACTCGATCAACGAGCACTGGGTCGCCGAGGACCGCCGCAAGCTCCTCGCGTACGCCCGTGACCTGCTCAACTCGGACTACGCGGGCCACCGCCTGACGTTCCAGCTCTTCGCGCAGTCCCCGCCGTTCGCGCACCTCGGCGCGGTGTACCGCAACTTCGACTGGGAGGGCCCGCTCGACCTGGTGAAGGACGCGGCCGGTCTCAGCGACAACGTGCTGGGCACCCTCGGGAGGAAGGCCAAGTGACGACCCACCGGCGCATCCGCCCCTTCAACACGGCGGACACGTACCCCGAGCAGGACCTGTCCAACGACCTCGCGCAGGCGGTCGTCGCCGACGGCACGGTCTATCTGCGCGGCCAGATCGGCCAGGATCTCGACACGCGCGAGAACGTCGGCGTCGGGGACGTGGCCGCCCAGGCCGAGAAGGCCATGGCGAACATCGCGATGCTCCTGGAGGAGTCCGGCAGCCGCCTGGAGGACATCGTCAAGATCACCGTCTATCTGACGGACATCCGCTTCCGCGAGCCCGTCTACCGCGTCATGGGCCGCCGGCTCAAGGGTGTCCACTACGTCTCCACGGGCCTCGTAGTCTCGGCGCTGGCCCGCCCGGAATGGCTCGTCGAGATCGACGCGACGGCCGTCATCCCGAAGGAGCGCCGATGACGTTCTCGATCGCCGCGCGGTGCCCGCGCACGGGCCGGTTCGGGGTGGCCGTCACCTCGTCCTCGCCGGCCGTCGCCGCGCGCTGCGCGCACGTACGGCCCGGAGTGGGCGCGGTCTGCTCGCAGAACGTCACCGACCCGCGCCTCGGCACCCGCCTGCTCGACCTCCTGGAATCCGGGGTGCCCGCAAAGACGGCCGTGCGTGAAGTGGCGGCCCAACCTCACGCAGAATGGCGGCAGTTGACCGCCGTCGGTGCTTCGGGTCCCGGCGCGGTCTTCTCGGGCGCGCGCACCCTCGGCACGTACGCGGAGGCGGTCGGCCCCGACGCCGTGGCCGCGGGGAACCTCCTGTCGGGCTCCGGCGTCCCCCGGGCGGTACTCGACGCGTTCACGGGCGCGGACCCCGAGGCTCCGCTCGCCCGCCGCCTCGTCGACGCCCTCACGGCGGGCGCGGCGGCGGGCGGCGAGGCGGGACCCGTCCATTCGGCCGGACTCCTCGTCGTCGACGTACAGCAGTGGCCGGTGACGGACCTGCGCGTCGACTGGACCGAGGGCGACCCGATCGCCGAGCTCGCGCACCTGTGGAAACTGTGGGAGCCGCAGGAGGAGGCGTACGTGCAGCGGGCCCTCGCCCCGGACGCGGCGCCGAACTACGGCGTGCCGGGGGACGAGTGAGGCCCGTGCGCGAGGCGGTCGCGAAGGCGTCGCCCGAACTCCTCGCCCTGAGCCACCGCATCCACGCGAACCCCGAGGTGGCGTGGGAGGAGGAGAAGGCGGCGCGCTGGACCGCGTACGCCCTCGACGACCTCGGCTACGACGTCGTGACCGGCACCGCGGGCCTGCCCACCGCCTTCACCGCCACCGTCGGCAGCGGCCCGCTCCACCTCGCGATCTGCGCCGAGTACGACGCACTGCCCGGCCTCGGCCACGCCTGCGGGCACAACGTCATCGCGGCGGCGGCGGTGGGCGCCGCGGCCGGACTGGCGCCGGTGGCGGACGAGTTGGGACTCAAGGTCACCGTCTTCGGCACCCCGGCCGAGGAGGGCGGCGGCGGCAAGATCCTCATGCTGGAGCGCGGCGCCTTCGACGGGGTGCACGCGGCGATGATGGTGCACCCCGGTCCCGCGGACGTCGCCGAGGCCGACCCGTACGCGGTCGCGCACCTCAAGGTCCGCTTCCACGGCAAGGCGGCGCACGCGGCGGCCTACCCGGAGCAGGGCCGCAACGCGGCGGACGCGTTCACGGTCGCCCAGGTCGCCATCGGCCTCCTGCGCCAGCAGCTCCCCTCCACGACGCGCGTGCACGGCATGGTGACGCGCGGCGGGGAGGCCCCGAACGCGATCCCGGAGCTGACCGAGGGCCGCTGGTACGTGCGCGCGGGCAGCCTTGAGGAGCTGTCCGCGCTCCAGCCGCGCGTCGAGAGGTGCTTCGAGGCCGGCGCGCTCGCCTCGGCCTGCGACCTGGAGATCGAGCCGGAGTCCCGCCCGTACTCGGAGTTCCGCAACGACGCCGCGATGCTGGCCGTCTACCGCCGTACGGCCGAGTCCCTCGGCCGTACGTTCGACAGCTCCGGATCCCCGGCGGCCCGGATGAACCGCGCCTCCACGGACATGGGTAACGTCTCCCGCGTCCTGCCCGCCATCCACCCGTACCTGGGCATCAACTCGCTGCCTGCGGTCAACCACCAGAAGGAGTTCGCGGCGGCGTGCGTCACCCCGGACGCGGACCGGGCGGTCCTCGACGGCGCGCTCGGCATGGCACTCACCGCGGTGGCCCTCGCGGGCGACGACGGCGAGAGGGCCCGGCTCACAGCTCCGGGCAGCCGGTGACCGTCCGCGCGTAGCCGAGGAGCAGGCGCCGGGCGACGTCCGGCGTCAGCTCGGCGTTGCGGCTGACGATGTGCAGCCCGTAGCCGTCCTCCAGCGCGACGAGGTTGCGCGCGAGGTCGGCGACGGGCTCCGTGAGCATGAACTCGCCGACTGCCGCGCCGACTTCGAGCACGGTCGCGTACAGGGCGGCCTCGCGCGCGAAGAGCGACGCCATCAGGGTCGCGTGCCCGGAGCTGCGGTCTGCGCGCCGGTGCAGCTCGAAGAGCAGTCCGTGCACGGCGTCCCCCGAGCCGCCCGGCAGCCCGCTCCCCACGAGGGCCCGCAGCCGTGCGGCGGCCCCGGTCGCCCCGTCCACGGCCTCCTGCCGGGCGGCGAGATAGCGCTCCACGGCGCCCCGGTGCACCTCCAGGACCAGCTCGCCCATCTCCGGGTAGTAGTACAGAACGGACCCCGCCGACATCCCCGCCTCGGCGGCGATGTCCTTGATGCGCAGCCCCTCAAGGCCCCGCTCGGCGATGGCGCGCCCCGCCGCGTCGACGAGGGCCTCGCGGCGCGCCGTCTGGTTCTTCGGTCTCCCAGGCTTGTTCCCCATGGGTTAATTCTCTGTTACTCGGTTCAAATAAATCAAGTTCCTTGCGTCCAGGGCATTGACGACCTGGCGCCCCATTGTTTGAATCCCGTCTCAAAGAAATAGAGGGGAGCCGCCGCATGAACACCTACGCAGACTGGCAGCGCCGAGCAGCCGAACTGACGCCACGTACAAGGGCGTTCATCAACGGCACATGGACCGAGTCGCACACCCGCGCCACCTTCCCCACCACCAACCCGGCCACCGGCAAGGTCACCGCTCACGTCACGCGCGGCGAAGCGCCCGAGATCGACGCGGCGGTCCGCGCGGCCCGCGCCTCCTTCGAGGACGGCCGCTGGTCCCGCACCGACCCGGCGGTCCGCAAGCGCGTCCTGCTCAGGCTCGCCGACCTGATCACCGCCAACGCCGAGGAGCTGGCCCTCCTCGACACCCTCGACATGGGCAAGCCGATCGCGGAGTCGTACGGCACGGACGTGCCCGGCGCGGCCGGCGTCTTCGCCTGGTACGCGGAGGCCGCGGACAAGCTGTACGACGAGATCGCGCCGACGCCGCCGGGCAACCTGGCGACGGTCCGCCGCCCCCCGCTGGGCGTGGTGGGCGCCGTGGTCCCGTGGAACTTCCCGCTGGACCTGGCGAGCTGGAAGCTGGCGCCGGCCCTCGCGGCGGGCAACAGCGTCGTACTCAAGCCGGCGGAGCAGTCCCCGCTGTCGGCCCTGCGCCTGGCCGAACTGGCAGCGGAGGCGGGCCTGCCCGACGGCGTACTGAACGTCGTCCCCGGCATGGGCGGCACCGCGGGCAGGGCGCTCGGCCTGCACAAGGACGTCGACACCCTGGTCTTCACGGGCTCGACGGAGGTCGCCCGCCTCTTCCTCTCCTACTCCGCCGAGTCGAACATGAAGCAGGTCTGGCCGGAGGCGGGCGGCAAGAGCCCGAACGTGGTCTTCGCGGACGCGGACCTGGACGCGGCGGCAGAGCGCGCGGCCTGGGGATTCGCGTACAACGCGGGCCAGGTCTGCTCCGCCAACACCCGTCTTCTGGTGGAGAGTTCGATCGCCGACGACTTCACGGCCCGCGTGGCGGAGCACGCGGCACGGTTCGTACCGGGCGACCCCCTGGACCCCGGCACGAACCTCGGCCCGCTGGTCGACGAGGCCCAGGCGACCCGGGTCCTCGCGGCGGTCGAGGCATCGGACGGCAAGGTGATCACGGGCGGCACGCGCGACGGCGCCTACCTCACCCCCACGATCGTCACCGGCCTGCACCCCGATGCGCCCCTGGCCCGCGAGGAACTCTTCGGCCCGGTCCTGACGGTCCACGCCTTCACCGCGGAGGAGGAGGCGATACGCACCGCCAACGACTCCCCGTACGGCCTGGCGGCCTCGCTGTGGACCAGGGACCTGGCCCGCGCCCACCGCGTCTCGGACGCCCTGCACGCAGGGACGGTCTCGGTGAACACGGTCGACGCGCTGAGCCCGCTGACGCCGTTCGGCGGCTTCAAGCAGTCGGGCCACGGCAGGGACCTGTCGCTCCACTCGCTCGACAAGTACACGGGCCTGAAGACGACGTGGATCACGTACGCGTAGCCGGGCCCGGCCGCGACCGCCCGGACAACTCCCCACCCTCTCCTGAAGGGACGAACACCATGACCCTCACCCCCGCACAGCAGCTCGCCGCCACGGACCGGGCGCACATCATCCACCCTTACCTCCCCGGCACCGCCGAGGAACGTGTGGTGATGACGGAGGGCAAGGGCTGCCGCCTCACCGACGCGGAGGGCCGCAGCTACCTCGACGCGACGGGCGGGCTCTGGCTCGCCCAGGTCGGCCACGGCCGCAAGGAGATCGCGGACGTGGCGCATGCGCAGATGCAACAGCTCGAATACTTCACGAGCTTCTGGGAGTTCTCGAACGACAAGGCGATCCGGCTGGCCGAACGCCTCACCACGCTGGCCCCCGACAACCTCAACCACGTCTACTTCACGTCGGGCGGCTCTGAGGGCAACGAGGCGGCCATCAAGATGGCCCGCTACTACCACCACCGCAGGGGCGAGGGCTCCCGCACCTGGATCCTGGCCCGCGACAAGGCGTACCACGGCATCGGCTACGGAGGCGGCTCGGCCACCGGATTCCCGGTCTACCACGAGGGCTTCGCCCCGATGATGCCGCACGTCAGCCACCTGACGCCGCCGTGGCCGTACCGCACGGAGCTCTACGGCAACGCCGACCCCACGGACTTCCTGATCGCCGAGCTGGAGGGCCGCATCGCGGAGATAGGGGCCTCCAACATCGCGGCGATGATCGGCGAACCCATCATGGGCGTGGGCGGCATGCTGGTCCCGCCGGCGGACTACTGGCCGCGCGTGCGCGAGGTCCTCGACCGCCACGGCATCCTCCTCATCTTCGACGAGGTGGTGACGGCGTACGGCCGCGTGGGCGAATGGTTCGCGGCCCAGCACTTCGACGTGAAGCCGGACATCATCACCACGGCGAAGGGCATCACGTCGGGCTACACCCCGCTCGGTGCCCTGCTCGTCTCCGACGAGGTGACGGAGGCGCTGCTCCAGGACCACGGCTTCCCGATGGGCTACACGTACAACGGCCACCCGGTGGCGGCGGCGGTGGCCCTCGCGAACCTGGACATCATCGAACGGGAGAACCTCCTGCCCCGAGCGATCACGATGGGCGAACACCTCCACCGCCAACTCACCGATGAACTGGGCGACCTGCCGATCGTGGGAGAGATCCGCTCGGTGGGCATGATGCTGGCGGTCGAGCTGGTGGCCGACCGCGAGACCCGCACCCCCCTCCCGCTGAACCCGGCCCGCATGCCGCACGACGTGATCCGCAAGGAGACGGGCGTCATCGTCCGCGACTCGGCCCACAGCCTGGTCCTGTCCCCGCCGCTGATCATGACGGAGCAGGAGGCGAAGGAGGCGGCTACGGCGATGCGCTCGGTCCTCGAACGCACGACACCGACGGGCGAGATCACCAAGTAGCCCCCGGGCCCCGCACCGCGTACATCAGTCGCGCCCCACAGCCACCCGCACGGTCCCACCCGTCCCCAGCCCCGAGGACACAGACGTGCCCGACCACAAAGAACAAGCAGCACCACCACCAAGCACCGCCGCCGTGCAATCCGCCGCCGCCGCGGAGTCCACCGGCGAAGAAACCACGCCCACCCCGACCCCCAACCTCCACAGAAGCCTCCGCCGCTTCGACATCACGGCGATGGCGGTGGCGGCGGTGATCTCCTTCGACACGGTGGGCCAGATCGCGACGGGCGGCGGAGAGGCGGTGACGTGGACGGCGGTCATCGCGGTCGCGTTCCTCATCCCGTACGCGCTGCTCTTCGCGGAGACGGGCGCGGCCTTCCCCCAGGAGGGCGGCCCCTACGTCTGGGTGAAACTGGCGTTCGGCCGGCTGACGGCGGCGGTCACGACGCTCTTCTACTGGGTGACGAACCCGATCTGGCTGGGCGGCTCGCTCGTGTTCATCGCGGCACAGACGTGGGACGGCTTCGTGTTCCGCCTGGGCCAGGGCACGTTCGCGGACTACGCGTTCAAGACCGTGTTCATCTGGACGGCGATCCTCACGGCAGTGGTCTCGCTGCGCAAAGGCAAATGGATCACCACGGCGGGCGCGGCGGCCAAGGTCCTCGCGCTCACCGTGTTCACGGCGACGGCAGTGGCGTACGGCATGGCCCACGGCTTCCGGGGCCTGACAGGAACGGCGGACAACACCACAGCCGCCACCACCTTCAGCCCCACCACGGCGGGCTTCCTGGCCCTGGTCCCGGTGCTCCTCTTCGCGTACGTGGGTTTCGAGGCCCCGAACGCCGCGGGCGAGGAGATGCACAACCCGCAACGCGACGTCCCCACAGCCCTCGGCCGCTCCGCGGCGATCGCGGCGGCCTGCTACCTGCTCCCCGTACTGGCGATCCTCTCCGTGGTCCCGCCCGGCAAGGTGACCGGCATCGGCGGCTTCATGGAGGGCGCGCAGACCATCTTCACGATCTACGGAGGCGCAAGCGGCGCGCTCCTGAAGACGACCGCGCTCCTCTTCGTCTTCGCGCTCCTCACCCAGGGCAGCGCATGGATGATCGTGAGCGACCGGATGCAGGCGATGGCGGCGGCGGACGGCGGGTTCTTCAGCCGCAAGCTGGGCGCGTTCCACCCCGGGCTGGGCACACCGGTGCGCACGAACCTGCTGTCGGGGGTGATCGCGACGGTGTTCATGGTGGCGGCGATGCGGCTCGCCGACGGCGACGCGGCGGCGGTGTTCTCAGTCGTCCTGACCGTCGCGGTGACGACGCTGCTGCTCTCGTACCTGACGGTGATCCCGGCCCTGGCGGTCCTGCGCCTGCGCCACAGGGACGTACCGCGCCCCTACCAGGTCCCGTTCGGGACGAAGGGGTTCATGATCTGCGCGACGCTGGCCTACGCGTGGATCCTCACCGGCTCATGGACGGCCCTGTTCCCGGGCACGCTGGAGGCGCTGCTCGGCATCACGTACGACTTCCACGGCACGTGGGGCGTGTCACGGACGGCGTTCGAGGCATTCACGCTGGGCACGGTCGTCGCCCTGCTCCTCATCGGCACCATCGGTCACGCAGTGGCCGGCGCGGCGAACGACCGCGCGCGCGTGCGCCGTTGACGCGCCCGCCGGGCTGGGCATGAACTGGGAGACAGGCAGTTCGCCCCGAGGAGGGAACACCATGGCCGAGTCCCCCACCCCCGAAGCCATCGCAGAGCAGCCCACGGAAGTCCCGCAGCCGCACCGGCTGGTCCTGCTAGGCGCCTGCGGCTGCGGCTCGGGCTGCGGCTGCGGCTGTCAGTCGGGCGCGCCGTGCCAGTGCGGCGGCTGCTCGGGCTGACATGACGGAACATGCCGGGGGCCCCGCACCACACAGGTGCGGGGCCCCCGGCAGACAGGTCACCCCGAGAAGGGTCAGCTGCCGTCGACCGGCTGCGGCTGAGGCGCCTGGATATCGTCGGCGTGCTCACCGGTCACGAGATACACGACACGCTTGGCCACGGAGACCGCGTGATCGGCGAAGCGCTCGTAGTAACGGCCCAGCAGGGTCACGTCCACGGCCGTCTCGATGCCGTGCTTCCACCGGTCGTCCATCAGGTGCTGGAACAGCGTCCGGTGCAGCAGGTCCATCTCGTCGTCGTCCTGCTCCAGCTGGAGCGCGAGATCGACGTCCTTGGTGATGATGACCTCGGCGGACTTCGCCATGAGCCGCTGCGCGAGCTGCCCCATCTCCAGGACGGTCGCGTGCAGGTCGTGCGGAACGGCCTTGTCCGGGAACCGCAGCCGGGCGAGCTTGGCGACGTGCTGCGCCAGGTCACCGCTGCGCTCCAGGTCCGCGCTCATCCGCAGCGAGGTCACGACGATCCGCAGATCCGTGGCGACGGGCTGCTGGCGCGCGAGCAGGGCTATCGCCCGCGCCTCCAGGTCATGCTGGAGATCGTCGACCTTCTGATCCCCCGCGATGACACTCTCGGCCAGCTTCAGATCGGCGTCGAGCATGGCCGTGGTGGCGCGCCCGATCGCCGACCCGACAAGGCGGGCCATCTCGACCAGGCCCTCGCCGATCGAGTCAAGTTCCTCGTGGTACGCGTCACGCATACAACTGTCCCTCTCACTCACTGCGGGGCTGCTGTGCCCCACGCTCCCACGTTCGGCCCTTTACGCGTCCGTTTCCGTCACCCCAAATGAATCACCTCTGTATCCAAGGTGAACTCTGGGCGACGAGTGTTCGAGGTACCACTCGGACGGCTGTGGGCAGTGCTGACAGGGCGCATAACCTGGAGGCATGGACGTGAACGCGGCGGTCGCCGCAGCGGCAGCGATCGCCGGGGTGTGCACCGGCGTGATCGCCATGCTGGCGTTTCGCTGGAGCGAACGCGACCAGAAACGCCCCACCCGTACTTCCCTGCACACGGACCCGGTCCTTCCGCCCGGCGTCGACACCGTCCTCTCCGTACTGCGCTCCTCCGCCGTCGTCCTGGACGAGGCGGACAGCGTGGTCAAGGCCAGCTCGGCGGCGTACGCCCTCGGCCTGGTCAGAGGCGGCAAGCTGGCCGTGGAGCCGATGCTCCTCATGGCCAGGGACACCCGCCGTGACGGGGAGATACGACAGGTCGAGCTCGACCTGCCCCGCCGCGGCACCGGCCGCGGGGACGCCCTCGCGGTCTCCGCGCGTGTGGCCCCCCTCGGCTCCCGCCTGGTCCTGCTCCTCGTGGAGGACCTGACGGAGGCCCGCCGCATCGAGGCGGTCCGCCGCGACTTCGTGGCGAACGTCAGCCACGAGCTGAAGACCCCGGTCGGCGCGCTCAGCCTCCTCTCCGAGGCGGTCATGGACGCGTCCGACGACCCGGAGGCGGTGGAGCGCTTCGCAGGCAGGATGCAGATCGAGGCGACCCGCCTGACGAACCTGGTCCAGGAGCTCATCGACCTGTCCCGGGTGCAGAACGACGACCCGCTGGAGGACGCCGAGCCGGTCCGCGTCGACGAACTCGTCGCCGAGGCGATCGACCGCTGCCGCCACCAGGCCGGCACGAAGCAGATCACCATGGCCGCGGGAGGCACCGCGGACCTTCAGATCTGGGGCAACCGCGGCCAGCTCGCCGCGGCTCTCGGCAACCTCGTCGAGAACGCCGTCAATTACAGTCCGGCCCGAACCCGCGTGGGCATTGCCGCGCGCCGGGTCACCGCGCCCGGCGGAGACCTCATAGAAGTGGCGGTCACCGACCAGGGCCTCGGCATCTCCGACAAGGACAAGGAGCGCATCTTCGAGCGCTTCTACCGAGTCGACCCGGCCCGATCCCGGGCCACCGGCGGCACCGGCCTCGGCCTCGCCATCGTCAAGCATGTGGCTGCCTCGCACGGCGGGGAAGTCACCGTGTGGAGCTCCGAAGGCCAGGGCTCCACGTTCACCCTGCGGCTGCCGGAGGCAGGCGCGACCCGCGACCGCGGCCCAGGACACGTAGGCGGCGACGCATACGGACACCACGTCGGCAACGACGCCGACGGGCCCGACGAGACAACCGCATACGATCCCATTCCTGCCGCCCCGGAGGTCCTTCCGTGACCCGAGTGCTCGTCGTCGAGGACGAGGAATCCTTCTCCGACGCCCTGTCGTACATGCTCCGCAAGGAGGGTTTCGAGGTCGCCATCGCGGCCACCGGCCCCGACGGTCTCGACGAGTTCGAGCGCAACGGCGCCGACCTCGTCCTGCTCGACCTGATGCTGCCGGGCCTGCCCGGCACCGAGGTCTGCCGCCAGCTGCGCGGCCGATCCAACGTCCCGGTCATCATGGTGACCGCCAAGGACAGCGAGATCGACAAGGTCGTGGGCCTCGAGATAGGAGCCGACGACTACGTCACCAAGCCCTTCTCGTCCCGCGAGCTGGTCGCCCGTATCCGCGCGGTCCTGCGCCGCAGGGGCGAGCCCGAGGAGGTCACCCCGCAGGCCCTGGAGGCCGGCCCGGTCCGCATGGACGTGGACCGCCACGTCGTCACGGTCTCCGGCTCCAAGGTCGACCTGCCCCTCAAGGAGTTCGACCTCCTGGAGATGCTCCTGCGCAACGCGGGCCGCGTCCTGACCCGCATGCAGCTGATCGACCGCGTGTGGGGCGCGGACTACGTGGGCGACACCAAGACCCTCGACGTCCACGTCAAGCGACTGCGCGCCAAGATCGAGCCGGACCCGGGGGCCCCGCGCTACCTGGTGACGGTTCGCGGCCTCGGTTACAAGTTCGAGCCGTAAACCGCGGTGGGGCTGCGCCGGGCCGTCCGGGCGGAGTCCGGCGCGGCGCTTCGAAGCCCGCGTAGCGGTGCGAGGAGCGCACGGGGGAGAGATCCCAGCCATGGAACGCCGAAGGGCGGGACCTCCCACGGGGGTCCCGCCCTTCGCCATTGCGTACGTACGTGATCAGTGCCCGGCGGTGCTCTCCGAGGCGGACGCCCCGGCGGCCGGGCTGCCCGAGGCCGACTCGGACGGCGAGGCGGAGCCGGACGGGGTGGCCGACCCGGAGGGCGTCGCGGACTCCGACGGCTCCGTGCTCGGCACGGCCGGGATCTCGCTCGGCCCCCACTTCTTGAAGTAGCTCTCGGCCGGCACGACGAACGACTGGATCTTGACGGCGCCCGTGGTGCTGAACGTGAAGGTCAGCGTCCGCACGTCACCGTCGAGGTCGGCGGTGCGGCTGTTGGGCAGCTGCGCGGACGCGTTGCCCTGCCCGCCGAGCACGAGGGAGCCGCCGGCCGGGATCGTCACGGTCTTCTTGCCGTCGGCGGCCGACAACTCGGCCTTCTTGCCGACGCCGTCGAGCAGGATCGAGTCGAGGGTCTGGGCCTTCGAGCCGTTGTTGAAGAGCGTCGCGGTCACGACGGCCGGACCCGTGGACTTCAGGTCGGGCTGCGTGATCACGGTGGCGTTCTGGATCCGGATGTCCCCGACGGAGGTCTCCGCGTTGTCCGGCTTGACCTCCAGCGTCTGGGCGTTGTTTCCAGCGCCGCACGCGGCGAGCGAGGCGATCGAGAACGCGAGGGCGGCGGCGGCGAGGGTGCCGCGTCGAAGGCTGCTGCTCACGGCGGCGGCAACTCCTAGAACGTGGGCGGTAAGGGTCTGGACGCCCTGGACGGGTGTAAAGCCGCCCTAAGGGTCTGTCAGCGGGCTCAGGTTACCGAGCCGTTCGCGCGCCGCTGCACCCGACCCGCCCCTAGGGAGTTTCGGATGGATCCCGGCCCCGGCCGATCCCCCGCTCCGACCGGCCCGCGCACCACCTGTCGCACTCGCGATCACCCTCGGGGTCACGCCCTCACCGAACTCACCGAAGACCCGCCGGCCCCGGCTCGGCCCCTCTCACCTCGCCAAACACGACAGGCCGCATTGGCCTCCCGGTCACCTTTCACATAAGTGCCCCGGGAGAGAACCTGCGGATTTCCGGTAAGGAATGCATGGCGGTACGGAAAACTGATCACCCCTCACGGTGATCAATTCCGGATTCGGGTCGCACGCGCCTCCGAGTCACCGAACGGAGTAGCGGAAGTGCAGCGCTTCGAACCGCGCAAAACGGGACGTTCAACCCCCTGCGGACCTCTCCAGGTAGGTGTACGGTGCGCGTTTCGTCTCCGTCGAAGAGCCGCTCCGACCTGCGAATACCCCCTTCCGCGGGCCCTCCGCAGCACGTTCCGGTTGTTGTTGTCAAGCCCCGAGATATGCCCTGACCTGCGAAAACGCCATTCAGAAGACGCCGTTTCCGTGTTACCCTGGATAGCCACGGAAGGGGTACCTGTCACATGACGTTCAAGGTTGGCGACACCGTGGTCTATCCCCATCACGGGGCCGCGCTGATCGAGGCTATCGAAACTCGCCAGATCAAAGGCGTGGACAAGACCTACTTGGTGCTGAAGGTCGCGCAGGGTGACCTGACGGTGCGTGTGCCAGCGGACAATGCGGAGTTCGTCGGCGTACGTGATGTGGTCGGTCAGGACGGTCTCGACCGGGTCTTCGAGGTGCTTCGCGCGCCGTACGCCGAAGAGCCCACGAACTGGTCGCGCCGCTACAAGGCAAATCTCGAGAAGCTCGCCTCCGGCGATGTCATCAAGGTCGCGGAAGTCGTCCGTGACCTGTGGCGTCGGGAGCGTGAGCGCGGACTGTCCGCAGGTGAGAAGCGCATGCTCGCCAAGGCACGGCAGATCCTGGTGAGCGAGCTCGCGCTCGCTGAGAACACGAACGAGGACAAGGCCGAGGCCCTGCTCGACGAGGTCCTCGCGTCCTGACGCGTGCCCTGACCGGCACGCGGCTGCGACAAGAAGTCCCGGGTGAAAGCCCGGGCGCATGAATAATGCCGCGGTGCCCGCTGACCCTGATGGTGTCGCCGGGCGCTGCGGCATGTTCGTACCCGCACTCTGTGCCTACTCGTGGTGCCTACCCGCTTGACTCAGCTGGTGTGCCGGGCCCGGGCAGCCGGCTCGACCGGATGTCACGGAAGGGGTCCGGTCAAGGCGTCGCGCCCGGCACTGGTGTTGGCCATACCCACCTCGGTCGAGCACACAAACCTGAACGGAAGCGATGTCTGACGAAACGCGGCCCTCGCGCACCGCGGCCGTGATTCCGGCCGCCGGCCGGGGCGTACGCCTCGGCCCGGGCGCCCCCAAAGCACTCCGCGCGCTCAACGGCACCCCGATGCTCATCCACGCCGTCCGGGCGATGGCCGCCTCGCGGTCCGTCTCCCTCGTCGTCGTGGTCGCCCCGCCCGACGAGGCGTCCGCCGCCGAGGTGAAGACCCTCCTCGCCGACCACGCGCTGCCCGAGCGGACCGACTTCGTCGTCGTACCCGGCGGTGAGACCCGCCAGGAGTCCGTGAAGCTCGGCCTCGACGCCCTGCCGCCCGGCATCGACGTCGTCCTCGTTCACGACGCGGCCCGCCCCCTGGTGCCCGTCGACACGGTCGACGGCGTCATCGAAGCCGTACGCGAAGGCGCCCCCGCCGTCGTCCCCGCGCTGCCCCTCGCCGACACCGTCAAGCAGGTCGAGGCCCGCGCCGACGGCGGACCCGAGCTCGTCGTCGCGACGCCCGAGCGGGCCCGGCTGCGCGCCGTGCAGACCCCGCAGGGGTTCGACCGCGCCACGCTCGTGCGCGCCCACGAGACCGTCACGGACAACGTCACGGACGACGCCGGCATGGTCGAGCAGCTCGGCGAACCGGTCGTCGTCGTGCCCGGGCACGAGGAGGCCTTCAAGGTCACCCGCCCCCTCGACCTCGTGCTCGCCGAGGCCGTACTCGCCCGCAGGAGGGCCAACGATGGCTTCTGAGATGCCGGTCATCCCCCTCGTCGGCATCGGCACCGACATCCACGCCTTCGAAGAGGGCCGTGAACTGTGGTGCGCCGGACTGAAGTGGGAGGGCGAGGGCCCCGGCCTTGCCGGGCACTCCGACGCCGATGTCGTCGCGCACGCCGCGTGCAACGCGCTGTTCTCCGCCGCCGGGCTCGGTGACCTCGGCGCCCACTTCGGCACAGGCCGTCCCGAGTGGTCCGGTGCCTCCGGGCTCACCCTGCTCACCGAGGCCGCCCGCATCGTGCGCGAGGCGGGCTTCACCATCGGCAACGTCGCCGTACAGGTCATCGGCCCCAGGCCGAAGATCGGGAAGCGGCGTGAAGAGGCGCAGAAGGTGCTCTCCGACGCGGCAGGCGCGCCCGTCTCCGTCTCCGGCGCCACCACCGACGGCCTGGGCTTCCCCGGCCGGGGTGACGGCCTCGCGGCGATCGCCACGGCACTGGTCGTCAGGACGGGCTGAAATACCGCTCCGGGGGCGGATGTTGGCGCAGTATCGGGTACTCGTACAGGCATCCCCCCAAGGAGTGAGGCTCCATGTCTGCCCAGCTGTCCGACGAGCTCAAGGCGTTGCTCGACACCCCGGTCTTCATCACGGTCGCCACCATCCAGCCCGACGGGAGCCCGCAGGTGTCGCCTGTCTGGGTGAAGCGGGACGGGGACGACGTGCTGTTCTCCACGACGGTCGACCGGCGCAAGGAGAAGAACCTCCGCCGCGACCCCCGTGTCACCGTCGTCGTGCAGCCCACCGACAACCCCTATACCTACGCCGAGATCCGCGGCAGCGCCGACCTCACCACCGAGGGCGGCCAGGAACTCATCGACGAGCTGTCCCTCAAGTACACGGGCAAGAAGTACGCGGAGTTCAACCCCCGCTCCGGGGACGACGCCGAGCGCGTCGTCGTGCGGATCACCCCCCGCAAGGTCGTCGGCCGCGTCTGAACGGCGGCCTGACACACGTCACAACGTCACGGTTGTGCCCCGTGTCCCCAAAGGGGTCGCGGGGCACTGCCTTGGGCCCACTACCCTGGAGGAGTGACTATTCGCCTGCACGACACCAGCGCCCGGAAGATCCGTGACTTCGTCCCGCTGACACCGGGTTGTGTCTCGATCTACCTCTGTGGTGCGACCGTGCAGGCCGCTCCGCACATCGGGCACATCCGGTCCGGCCTCAACTTCGACATCATGCGCCGCTGGTTCACGTACCGCGGCTACGAAGTGACGTTCGTGCGGAACGTCACCGACATCGACGACAAGATCATCAAGAAGGCCGCCGAACAGGGCAGGCCCTGGTGGTCGATCGGGTACGAGAACGAGCGCGCGTTCAACGACGGCTACACCGCCCTCGGCTGCCTGCCGCCCACCTACGAGCCGCGCGCCACCGGTCATGTCACCGAGATGGTCGAGATGATGCGCGGCCTCATCGAGCGCGGCCACGCCTACGAGGCGGACGGGAACGTCTACTTCGACGTGCGCTCCTTCCCCGGCTACCTGGAGCTGTCGAACCAGGACCTCGACGAGCTGCGCCAGCCCTCCGGCGACGGCGAGACCGGCAAGCGCGACCCGCGCGACTTCGCCATGTGGAAGGCCGTCAAGCCCGGGGAGCCCAGCTGGGAGACCCCGTGGGGCCGCGGCCGGCCCGGCTGGCACCTGGAGTGCTCGGCGATGGCCCACAAGTACCTGGGCTCCGCCTTCGACATCCACGGCGGCGGCATCGACCTGATCTTCCCGCACCACGAGAACGAGATCGCCCAGGCCAAGGCCTTCGGTGACGAGTTCGCCAAGTACTGGGTGCACAACTCGTGGGTCACCATGAGCGGCGAGAAGATGTCGAAGTCCCTGGGCAACTCGGTCCTCGTGTCCGAGATGGTCAAGGACTGGCGCCCGATCGTGCTGCGCTACTACCTCGGCACCCCGCACTACCGCTCGACCATCGAGTACAGCGAGGAGGCCCTGCGCGACGCCGAGTCCGCGTTCGCGCGGATCGAGGGCTTCGTGCAGCGCGTCACCGAGCTGGCCGGGGGCGTCGTCGCCCCCGCCGACGAGGTGCCGCCCGCCTTCGCCGAGGCCATGGACGACGACCTGGGCGTGCCGCAGGCGCTCGCGATCATCCACACCACCGTCCGCCAGGGCAACAGCGCCCTCGCCGCCGACGACAAGGAAGCCGCCGTCGCCCGCCTCGCCGAGGTCCGCGCGATGCTCGGCGTCCTCGGCCTGGACCCGCTCGACCCGCACTGGGCCGGCGAGACCGAGCGCGGCGAGGACCTGCACGGGGCCGTCGACACCCTCGTACGGCTCGTCCTGGAGCAGCGCGAGTCCGCCCGTGCCCGCAAGGACTGGGCCACCGCCGACGCCATCCGCGACCAGCTCGGCCAGTCCGGGCTCGTCATCGAGGACAGCCCGACCGGGCCGCGCTGGACGCTCGGCCCGCGCTGACGACCTGCGCGAATGTGCCGCTCGGGCCTCCGGGCGGCACACTTCATATACGTACGCACATACGCATCACACAGACAGGTAGATCATGGCCGCGAACAACCGCCGCATGTCCGGCAAGAAGGGCGCGCAGGTCGGCAGTGGCGGCCAGCGACGCCGGGGACTCGAAGGCAAGGGTCCGACGCCGCCCGCCGAGGCGCGCAAGGGACACAAGAAGAACCGCATCGCGGGCGCCAAGGCCAAGCAGGCCACCCGCCGCCCCGCGACGCTGAAGAGCCGTGGCGGCAAGGGCACGTCCGAGATGGTCGTCGGACGCAACTCCGTCGTCGAGGCGCTGCGCGAGGGCGTGCCCGCCTCGATGCTCTACGTCCAGCAGTTCATCGACAACGACGAGCGGGTGCGCGAGGCGCTCCAGCTCGCCGGTGAGCGCGGCGGCATCCACCTGATGGAGGCCCCCCGCCCCGAGCTGGACCGCATGACGAACGGCCTCAACCACCAGGGCCTCGTCCTCCAGGTCCCGCCGTACGAGTACGCGCACTCGGAGGACCTCGCCGCCGCCGCGTACGACCAGGGTGAGGACCCGCTGATCGTCGCCCTGGACGGCGTCACCGACCCCAGGAACCTGGGCGCCGTCGTCCGCTCCGTCTCCGCGTTCGGCGGCCACGGCGTCGTCGTGCCCGAGCGGCGCGCGGCCGGCATGACCGCCGGTGCCTGGAAGACGTCCGCGGGCGCCGCAGCCCGCACGCCCGTCGCCCGCTGCACCAACCTGACGCGCGCCCTCGAGGCGTACAAGAAGGCGGGCATCGCCATCGTCGGTCTCGCGGCCGACGGCGAGCACACCGTCGGTGACCTCGAAGCCCTCGGCGGGCCCGTCGTCATCGTGGTCGGCAGCGAGGGCAAGGGCCTGTCCCGCCTCGTCGGCGAGACCTGCGACTACCGCGTGCGGATCCCGATGCCGGGCGGCACCGAATCCCTCAACGCCGGTGTCGCGGCGGGCGTCGTCCTGTACGAGGCGGCCCGCCGCCGTTCCTGACGGGGTGTCCGGGCCGCGATCTTGACGCGGTCCGGACATTTGCACGCGGTCAAGGCAGTGTCCTAAACACACATCACTCGGTTAGATGAGTGTGGACACCAGAACACCCCGCACACCTACGGGGGACCGCTCGCCCGGATTCGGCCCCGGATTCGATTCCGGATTCGACGACGGTCCCGCGCTGAGCATGGTGAAGGTGCCGTGCGATCCCGCGCAGGTCGTCGTCAATCACGCGAGTTTCCGCGTGCAGCTCCCCCGGGCGCAGGAGACGCAGTCTCCCCGTATCGCCCGGCACCTGGGCTCGCTGGACCAGACCGCTCGCACCCCCGTCGTCGGCGCCGCCGCCGCGCGCCGCCGCGCCCCCGTCGTCTGGAGCGGCCGGTCCGCGCCCGGCGACCCCGGCGCGACCGGTCTCCTCCAGGCGGCCCGCAGAGCAGGCGAGGGCGCGCTTCCCCAGCACGGCTACGGGGGAGGGGAGGGCGGCGCCACCCAGGTCATCCCGCGCATCGACTTCGACAGCGACCTCAGGGACGACGCCACCGGCGAACTGCCCACGGTCACCGCGCAGGGCACCCGCCTCCTCCCGCAGATGCGTCAGTCCGGCAGCGCCTTCGAAGAGCCGCCGCCGTACGAGGAACCCTCGTACGACGAAGGCGGGTTCGGCGACGACGAGTACGGCGACGGGGACGATCGGAACGCCTCCCGGCGGCACGGTGCCGACCCGGTGCGGCACGCGTACTACCCCGGCCGCCGGATGAACCTCGGCGTCGTCCTCCTCCCGCTGCGCGTCTTCCTCGGCTTCATCTCCATGTACGCCGGCATGGGCAAGCTCTGCGACCCCGTCTACTTCGACGGCGGCGATCGCGGCTCCATGGTCAAGTGGCTCAACTCGCTGCACCCGTGGGCCCTCGCCGAACCCCTGCGCGACTTCGCACTCCAGCACCCCGTCGGCGCCGGGCTGTGCATCGCCTTCCTCCAGGTCGTCGTCGGCGTGCTCACCGTGCTCGGCCTCTGGCAGCGCGTCGCGGCCGTCTTCGGCGTACTGCTCTCGGCCGCGCTCATCGTCACGGTCAGCTGGAAGACGGTGCCCGCCTACGACGCGCCCGACATCATCTACCTGGCCGCCTGGTCCCCGCTGATCATCGCGGGGGCGCCCGTCTACTCCATCGACGGACGCCTCGCGGGCGGCGCCTGGCGCCGGCTCGGCCCGCGCGCCGAACTGTGGGATCTGCGGCGGTACGTGCTGCGCCGCGGCACCGTCGTGACGACCGTGGTCGTCGGCCTGACCCTGCTCATCGGCTCGCTGCTCGGCGGCGCCGTGCGCGACGCGGGCCGCGTCACCGCCCCGGGACCCGGCGAGGCCCCGCGCAACGAACTGCCCGGCTCCCCGCTCCCGTCGGAGCCCGGCCGCAAGCAGCACCGCTCGCAGAGCCCGTCGGCGTCCAACACACCTACGCAGGGCGCCACTTCGGCGAACCCGTCCGGCGCGGCGAGCTCGCCGGGATCCGCCCCGGCCACGGGTACCGCCAGCGGCGCGGGCCAGCCCAGCCAGACGCAGGGCACCGGCCAGGCGCCCCCGCAGTCGGCCCCGCCGGCCCAGCAGCAGCCCCCGGCGTCCAGCAGCGGGCCCTCCTCCAGCGGCGGCACGGGCACGGGCGGCGGCACCGGTACCGGTGGCGGCACCGGCGGGTCGGGTGGTTCCGGCGGTGGCGGCGGCGGGGACAAACCGGGGGGTCTCCTCGGCGGAGTACTCGGCGGCTGACCACACCCCGTAGAAACCTGAAGGGGCCCGCACACGCTGTGTGTGCGGGCCCCTTCCCGTATCGGGAGATCGGGAGATCGGGAGATCGGGACATCCGGAGACCGGGAGACCGGGAACGGCGGGCTCAACGCCCCAGCGTGGCCAGCTCCTTGGCGGCCTCGGTGAGGTCCTTCGCCGTGTCGATGGCCCTCCAGTACGCGCCCTGCGGGATGGGGAAGCCGGCCAGGCGCTTCGCGCGGGCCAGGCGCGGGAACGTGGTGCGCTCGTGGTCACCGCGGTCCGGGAGCCGGTCCGTGAAGTCGGGGGAGAAGACGTAGACACCCGCGTTGATCAGATACGGGGACGGCGGGGCCTCGATGAAGTCCGTGATGTGGCCGAACGCGTCGGTCTCCACGGCGCCCCACGGGATACGGGGGCGGGCCAGGGCGAGGGTGGCGGTGGCGTCGCGCTCGGCGTGGAAGTCCGCCATCTCGCGCAGCGAGAACCGGGTCCAGATGTCGCCGTTCGTCGCGTACCAGGGGCGGTCGGGGTGCGGCAGGTGCGCGGCGGCGTACTTGAGGCCACCGCCACGGCCGAGGGGTTCCTTCTCGACCACCGTGGTGACACGCAGCGGGAGTTCGGCGCCGTCGAGCCACTCCTGGAGCACCTCGGCGAGGTGCCCGCAGGAGACGACCGCGTCCGTCACGCCCTCTTCGGCGAGCCAGGAAAGCTGATGGCCGATGATCGGGGTCCCGGTTCCGGGGATCTCGACCATCGGCTTGGGCCGGTCGTCGGTGTAGGGCCGCAGACGCGAGCCCTGGCCGCCGGCCAGGACGACGGCCTGTGTGGGGTGGTGCTGGCTGTGCGTGTGCGGGTCCTGGGCCTGGGCGCTCGTCATGCCCGCACTGTACGTCGGCCCCTTCCCGGCCGGCCGTGAGGGCGTCAGCCGCGCGCTGCCGTGGCGACGCCCGTCGCGAACGCGGTGTCGCAGACGGGGCGGGCGAAGGACTGGGCGCGGGAGGGACCGTAGGCCTGCACGGCGGCGCGGCCCAGGGCGCGGGCGATGGAGACGCAGTGCTTGGCGAGGGACGGCCGCTCGTGCATCTCCTGCTGGAGGTGGGTGAGGGCGATACCGGGGTCCTTGTCCTGGAGTTCGAGCAGCAGCTTGTCGCGCAGGACGTCCTGGGGGGCACGCGACTTGGCGCGCGCCGAGACGTTCTGCGAGGAAGCGGTGAGGATCGAGTCCGGTGAACTGCCGGACCAGTTCACTCGGGTGACCGCGAGTGTGCCGGAGAGCACCAGCATCACCGGCAGGACGAGAGCGAGGGTGCGGCCGATGCGGCGGGCGGGGCCCCGGCCTCGGCGCGGCTTCTGGGTGTAGTTGGCGGAGTGCGTCACGCGAGTGAGCGTAGCGGTCGGTGATGATTTGGCGACATTTAGTCACTCGGTCGAGGGATGGGTAATCCGGTTTTGATTCCTGCGTGTTGACGTACGGGGGCGAAATGGCCGGTGTGCCGGGGTATTTGTCGACAACGCGGCCTGCGTTTCGGGTGGGGAGCGGCCGGGAACGCAGGGAGCCCCGCACCGAAGTGCGGGGCTCCACAACGGAACGGGCGGGGTGTCAGTCGGTGAGGCGCTCACCGGTCGACGAGGAGAAGACGTGGGTCTCGCCCGGACGCGGCACGACGTGGAGCTGGGTGCCCTTTTCGGGGACCTGGCGGCCGTTGACCCGGACGACGAGGTCCTTGGCCTCGCCACCGACCTGTGCGGTGCCGTAGACGTAGCCGTCGGCGCCGAGTTCCTCGACGACGTTCACCGAGACGGCGAGACCGGCGGGGGCGTCCTCGGTGTCCTTGGAGAGGGACTTCGCGGCCTCGCCGCCGCCCGCCTCGACGATGTCGAAGTGCTCGGGGCGGACGCCGACCGTGACGGTGCGGTCACCGGCGTCGGAGGCGGCCTTCAGCGCCTCGCGGTTCACCGGCACGACCGAGTTGCCGAACTTCACGCCGCCGTCGGTGATCGGGACCTCGACCAGGTTCATGGCGGGGGAGCCGATGAAGCCGGCGACGAAGAGGTTGGCCGGGCGGTCGTACATGTTGCGCGGGGTGTCGACCTGCTGCAGCAGACCGTCCTTGAGGACCGCCACACGGTCACCCATCGTCATGGCCTCGACCTGGTCGTGGGTGACGTAGACGGTGGTGATGCCGAGGCGGCGCTGCAGCGAAGCGATCTGCGTACGCGTGGACACACGGAGCTTGGCGTCGAGGTTCGACAGCGGCTCGTCCATGAGGAACACCTGCGGCTCACGCACGATGGCGCGACCCATGGCGACACGCTGGCGCTGACCGCCGGAGAGGGCCTTCGGCTTGCGGTCCAGGTACTCGGACAGGTCGAGGATCTTCGCGGCCTCTTCGACCTTCTGGCGGATCTCGGCCTTGTTCACGCCGGCGATCTTGAGGGCGAAGCCCATGTTGTCGGCGACAGACATGTGCGGGTAGAGCGCGTAGTTCTGGAACACCATGGCGATGTCCCGGTCCTTGGGCGGCAGGTGGGTCACGTCGCGGTCGCCGATGCGGATCGCTCCGCCGTTCACGTCCTCGAGACCCGCGAGCATGCGCAGGGAGGTCGACTTGCCGCAGCCGGACGGGCCGACGAGGACGAGGAACTCGCCGTCCTCGATCTCGATCTCCAGGCCGTCGACGGCCGGCTTGGTGGAGCCCGGGTAGATCCGGGTCGCCTTGTCGAACGAAACAGTAGCCATGGCTGTTAAGCCCCCTTCACCGGCAGGAACGTGCCGGACGATCCGAGTAAAGGTGGTGATCCACCGCAGCCGTTGCCGCAGTGGTGTAGTCCACACGGGTGAACTGTTTCTGGACGGTACCTGTCCGGTGTGGGGTCTGTCAGTAGCCGGAGCGAAGTGACCTTCGACGAAATATTCGACGGGGTGCCGCCCGTCGTTGGTTACACTGCTCGGGCTGCTGCCTCCTTAGCTCAGTCCGGCCAGAGCAACGCACTTGTAATGCGTAGGTCGTCGGTTCGAATCCGACAGGGGGCTCCATCGAGGTGAAGGCCCAGGTCACGGGTGTGGCCTGGGCCTTCGTCGTTGGTTGGGCCCGGTGGGGGCCTGTCAGCTGCGGCCGGCCACCTTGTCCGCGGCTCGGGCCAGGCGGGAGGAGCCTGTCGTGTGGGTGGTGAGTTCGCGGTGGTCGGCCGCGTTGTAGGTGGCGTACATGCCGTGGACGCCCAGCCAGCGGAAGGGTTCCGGCTCCCACTTGCGGACCTTGTGGTTGACCCAGGGGAGGGTCGTGAGGTCGGTGGGGCCGGACTGGCCGGAGTCCTGCTGGACCAGGTCGCGCAGGGTGCGGGCGGCGAGGTTGGTGGTGGCGACGCCCGAGCCGACGTAGCCGCCCGCCCAGCCGAGGCCCGTCGCGCGGTCGAGGGTGACCGTGGCGCACCAGTCGCGGGGGACGCCGAGGACGCCGGACCAGGCGTGGGTCACGGCGACGCCCGCGAGCTGGGGGAAGAAGCGGGTCAGGAGCGCAGTGAGGGACTCGATGGTGGCGGGCTGGGTGCGGCCGTCGTTGTCGGTCCTCGAGCCGTAGCGGTACGGGACGCCCCGGCCGCCGAGCGCGATGCGGCCGTCGGCGGTGCGCTGGGCGTACATGTAGGCGTGCGCCATGTCGCCGAGGGTCTCGCGGCCCTCCCAGCCGATGGACTCCCACTGGGCGTCGGTCAGCGGCTCCGTGGCGATCATGGAGGAGTTCATGGGGAGCCAGGTGCGGCGCTGGCCCTTGAGGGACGCGGTGAAGCCCTCGGTGCAGCGCAGGATGTAGGGCGCGCGGACCGTGCCGTACGGGGTGACGGCGTGCTTCGGCTTGATCTCCGTGACGGGCGTCGACTCGTGGATCGTGACGCCGAGGGCCTCGACGGCCGCGGCCAGGCCCTTGAGGAGCTTGACGGGGTGCAGGCGGGCGCCGTGCGGGGTCCAGGTCGAGCCGACGGCCCCGAAGACGCGGACGCGCTCGGCGGTCTCGCGGGCGCCGTGCAGGGTGCGGTCCTTCTCGCCGTACGCGAGCTCCGCCGCGTGGAAGGCCTTGAGGCGGGCCAGCTGGGCCGGCGTGTAGGCGATTTCGAGTACGCCGCCCTGGTGGATGTCTGCGTCGATCTCCTCTTCGGCGGCCGCGCGGATCACCTCGGAGACCGTGTCGTTCATGGCCTCCTGGAGGCGGACGGCCGCGTCGTGGCCGTGCAGCTTCGCGTAGCGGTCGCGGCCGGCGATGCCGTTGTAGAGCCAGCCGCCGTTGCGCCCGGACGCGCCGTAGCCGCAGAACTTCTGCTCCAGGACGGTGATGCGGAGGAAGGGCGCGGCCTTCTTCAGGTAGTAGGCGGTCCACAGGCCCGTGTAGCCGCCGCCGACGATGACGACGTCGGCGGACGCGTCACCCGGCAGGGGTTCGCGGGCGGTGGGGATGCCGTCGTCCGCGTACCAGAACGATATGCCGCCATTGACGGTGGCCTGGGTGCCGTGGGTGCCGTTCTTGCTGCTCATGGCCCCGGACGTTAGCGCTCCGCAGGGGGGTTCGGGCAGGGGGGACGGCCGCCTTCCTGGGTTCGGGGGTGGTCGTTCCGCCTCGCTGGCCGGTCCCGCCGCAGGAGCGTCAGGGGGTTCAAGGGCTCGCTCCGGTCGCGTACCAGGGGGTGGCAGGCCAGGCCGATGAGGACCGAGACGAAGTGCCCCAGGTCGGTGAAGGTGCGGCCGGTGAGCAGCGGGCCGCCGTAGACGATCAGGACGACGACCAGGTAGACGTAGCGCCAGGGCGGGGCGAGCCGGTACGTGAGGACGCCGACGACGCCCGCCAGCGCGTAACTCACCCCCACATCAAGGGTGTCGACCGATGAGGCGGGCGCGTGGCCCTCACGGATCGCCCAGAGCAGCGCGCCCTCGCTGATCAGCGTCGCGAGGACGTGCGCCGCCCCCGCGACGGCCAGCCAGCGCCAGGTGTCGAGCCAGCGCTCGGCCTGGGCGTGGAACACCGTGTAGAGGACGGCGTACGGCCACCAGCTGCTGTCGTCGATCCAGAACAGGGAGGCGACGAACACGCGGACCGGGTTCGTCGACAGCTCGTGCAGGTTCGTGGAGCGCTGGAGCAGGAACTCGTGCTCGAAGTGCGGGTCCATGTGGTGCATGGCCACCGTGGTGAGGAACAGGGCGGCCAGCCAGAGATAGGTGCCGGGGGCGTGCCGTACGTACGACCACACGGCGAGGAGGAAACGACGCATGGACTGCATTCAGGCACGCACGTAGGGTCGTTCGGGTGATCGACATTCCGGACGGCCTGGTCGAGTCGCAGTACACCTACGCGGGTGACCCCGGTCGCGCCTTCATCGCCGGGCTCCCCGCGCGCGTGGAGGAGTTCGTCGAACGCTGGGATCTGCGCGTCGACGGGCCCGCGATGCACGGCATGGCCGCCCTCGTCCTGCCCGTGGTGCGGGGCGACGGGACGCCCGCCGCGGTCAAGTTCCAGATCCTCGACGAGGAGACCGAGGGCGAGCCGGTCGCGCTGCGCGTCTGGGACGGCGACGGCGCCGTCCGGCTGCTCGACCACGACGACGCCACCGGCACGATGCTCCTCGAACGGCTCGACTCCGGGCGGATGCTGGACTCCGTGGAGGACTCCCGCAAGGCCGTCCTCGTCATCGCCGAACTGCTCGCCCGGCTCACGTCCGGGCCCGCCCCGGAAGGGATGCGGCGGCTGGCCGACATCGCGGCGGACATGCTCGCCCAGGTGCCTTCGGCGCTCGCGGCCGTGGCCGACCCGGCCGACCGCGCGCTGCTCGCGGACTGCGCGGCGGCCGTGCGCGAGGTCGCCGGCGAGGCCGGGAACCGGCTGCTGCACTGGGATCTGCACTTCGAGAACGTGCTGGCCGCTGCGCGGGAGCCGTGGCTCGCCATCGACCCGAAGCCGCTCGCGGGCGATCCGGGCTTCGACCTGAAGCCCGCCATCGACAACCGCTTCGACGCGGACGAGGTGGTGTGGCGGTTCGACGCGATGAGCGGGGTGCTCGGGCTCGACCGGGAGCGGGCGCGCGCCTGGACGCTCGGGCGGGTGCTTCAGGACTCCCTGTGGGAGATCGAGGACGGGCGGCCCCTGGCGCCGGACCACATGGAGACGGCTCGGAGGCTGCTCGGGCGGTGAGCCGGCCCGTGCGGGGCGGGACGCGGTGACGGGTCGGCCCGCGTGCGGGGCGCGCCACGGTGACTGGTGAACCGGGCCGTCCGGCCGTCCCGCGGTGACTGGTGAACCGGGCCGTCCGGCCGTCCCGCGGTGACTGGTTAGCCTGCCGTCATGATTCGTACCGCCACGTCCGCCGATGTCCCCGTCATCCACGCCCTGGTCCGTGAACTCGCCGACTACGAGGAGGCGCTGCACGAGGCGCGGGCCACCGAGGAGCAGCTGCGCGAGGCGCTGTTCGGGGAGCGGCCCGCCGCGTTCGCCCACATCGCCGAGGACGACACGACGGGCGAGCCCGTCGGCTTCTGCCTCTGGTTCCTGAACTTCTCCACGTGGCGCGGCGTGCACGGGATCTACCTGGAGGACCTGTACGTACGGCCCGAGGCGCGCGGCGGCGGCCACGGCAAGGCGCTGCTGACCGAACTTGCGCGGATCTGCGTCGAGCGCGGGTACGCGCGCCTGGAGTGGTCGGTCCTCAACTGGAACGAGCCGTCGATCGACTTCTACAAGGCGCTCGGCGCGGCGCCGCAGGACGAGTGGACGGTGTACCGGCTGACGGACGGGGCGCTGGCGCGGCTCGGGTCGTAGCGCGCCCAGCCGGCCCGGCGCGCCCTTGGACCCGGGCTGCGGGTCACGGGATCAGGACCACCTTGCCGATCGTGCCGCGGTTCTCCAGGGCGCGGTGGGCCGCGGCCGCCTCGGCGAGCGGGAAGCGGGTCACCGCGGGACGCAGGCGGCCGGCCTCGGCCTCCTTCAGGGCGGCCAGTTCCAGCGTGCGGACGGGGTTGTCGCCGCCCGCACGCCGCATCATCGGCGGGCCGAGCACCTGTTCCTGGGTGATGCCGCGCCGGGTGAGTTCGTCCTCGGAGAAGGTGAGGGGCTCGCCGTCGTGCAGGCCCTTGCCGGACCAGCCGAAGACGACGTGGACGCCGCCGGGGCCGAGCAGGTCGACGGCGGCCAGGCCCGCGTCGCCGCCCACCCCGTCGAAGACGACGGTCGCGGTGCGGCCGCTGAGGAACCAGCGGACCTGTTCGGGCCAGTCGGGGGCGGTGTAGTCGACGGCCAGATCGGCGCCGTTCGCGCGGACGCGGGCCACCTTCTCGGGGCCGCCCGCGAGGCCGACGACGGTGGCGCCCGCGTGCTTCGCGTACTGGACGAGCAGGGTGCCGACGCCGCCGGCCGCGGCCGGGATCACGGCCACCGACGCGGGGCCGAGCGGCGCGAACTGGAGGATCCCCATCGTCGTACGGCCCGTGCCGATCAGGGCGACGGCCTCGGCGAAGTCCAGGCCCGGCGGGAGTTCGTGCAGGCGGGCCGCGTCGATGACGGCGAGCTCGGCGTAGCCGCCCGGGGCGAATCCGAGGTGGCCCACGACGTGCTTGCCGAGCCAGGACGCGTCGGTGCCCTCGCCGAGCGACTCGACGGTGCCGGCGACCTCGCGGCCGGGGACGGTGGGCAGTGCGGGCGGCTCGGGCGCGGGGCCCTTCATACCCTCGCGCAGGGCGGTGTCCAGGAGGTGCACGCCGGCCGCGGCCACGGCGATCCGGACCTGGCCGGGGCCGGGCAGGGGGTCGTCGGTCTTCTCGTAGGTGAGGTTCTCGGCGGGGCCGAAGGCGTGCAGTCGTACGGCGTGCATGGTGGGCTCCCTCGGGCGTACGGCCCCTTGCTGGGCCAGGTGTGCACCACCTTTCAGCCTCAAGCTCACTTGAGGTCAAGCGCAGGGGTCAGGCCGCGCGGAGACCCGGGCGGGAGGCGGTGAGCGCGAGCGTGGTCGCCTCGATGGCGCTGTTGAACGACACCTCGGAGAGCACGCCGGGCGCCGCGACCTGGTCACCCGCCAGATAGACGCCGTCCCCGCGGTCGATCGCGGGCCGGTCCCGCCAGGTCGTGCCGGGCAGGTCGACCGCCCCCGTACGCCCGTTCGCGAGCGCGTCCCTGCGCCACATCGCACGGTCGCGCCAGCCGGGGAATCCCAGGTCGAGCAGGCGTTCGGCGCGTGCCGTGCCGTCGGCCTTCGACTCGTGCGGCGCTACGGGGACCTGGCCCTGGACGAGCTGCTGCCCGTGCGGCGCCAGGCTCCGGTCCTGGGCCGTGAACCGCTCGAGCCAGGCCGGGAAGTCGAGCCCGGACACGGCGAAGGCGTCGCCGCGGCGGGTGCGCACGGCCAGGTCGATCAGCGTCGTACGGCCGCTGTCCCACGTCAGCGACGAGTCCCCGAGGAGGCGGCGCGCCGAGTCGAGGGACGTCGCCACGATCACCGGGCCACCGCCCGTCGGAAGGGTGTCGACGCGGGACAGCGTCTCCACGCGCACGCCCAGATTCCAGGCGCGGGCCGCCATCCGGTCGATCACACAGGCCCAGCCGCCGCGCGGATAGTGCGCCTCTGGCGGCACCTTCGCGGCGCGGCGCAGGCGCTCCTGGACGAAGGCGGCGGACAAGGAGCCCGGGTCGTGGTGGAAGAGCGCGACGGACGTGTAGTGGGCGGCCGCGCGGGCCCCCTCCTCGCCGACGTGCCGCGTCGCCCACGTCATGAAGTCCAGGTCCACGGGCGCGTGTTCGGACCGGTGGCGAAGGAGGCGCAGGAGGGCCAGAGGTGGGGTGCGGCGCAGGGCTCCGCGGTGGTGGAAGCGCAGACGGGAGCCCTCGACGGGCGGGATCGGGGCGAGCGGGCCGAGCAGGTCGCGCTGCTTGAGCCAGGTCCAGTGCGGGCCGCCGTTGTAGAGGGCGTGCGGTCCGTCGTGCGTGCGGTACGGGCCTTCGGCGGTGCGGGCGCGGCCGCCGAGGGTGTGGTGCGACTCGTGGACGGTGACGCGCGCTCCGGCCTCGGCGGCGGTGACGGCCGCGGTGAGGCCGGCGAATCCGCCGCCGATGACGGTGAGGTCGGGCTTGGTCGTTGCCATACCGCTCTTCCCTTCGGGCTGCCTTTGTCTGTACGACGGCTGCGAGTGGCGGAATGTGACATGGGCGGGGGAGAGGCGGCGGTCACCGATTGTCAGTGGGGGCGGGCAGCATGGGGGCATGGCGGAGAAACGAGTGGTGCGGTCGGCGAAGTCGTCGTCGGCGAAACCGGCGGCGGTGAAGAAGGCGCGGCGGCCCGAGGTGCGGCTGCCCCCGCTGGCGCCCTGGACCGGCGGCGAGCTCGAGCCGGACGGGGACTACGACGGGGTGGAGTTCACGGCGGCCGACTTCACCGGGCAGGACGGCGGAGGCGCCCGCTTCATGGACTGCGCGCTCGAAGGGTGCGCGCTCGACGAGACGCGGCTGACCCGCGCCCGGATCCTCGATTCCACGCTGACAGGGATACGGGGTGTGGGCACGGACCTCGCGGAGGCGACGCTGCGGGACGTCGAGGTGGTGGACGCGCGCCTCGGCGGGGTCCAGCTGCACGGGAGCGTGCTGGAGCGGGTCGTGGTGCGCGGCGGGAAGATCGAGTACCTGAATCTGCGCAAGGCGCGCCTGAAGGACGTCGTCTTCGACGGGTGCGTGCTGGTGGAGCCGGACTTCGGGGGCGCGCGGCTGGACCGGGTCGAGTTCCAGGGCTGTGTCGTGCGGGGTGCGGACTTCACGGGCGCTGTGATGGCTGACGTGGATCTGCGGGGCGTGGCGGAGCTGGGGATCGCCCGGGGGGTGGACCGGCTGGCGGGGGCGGTCATCAGCCCGGCCCAGCTCTTCGACCTGGCACCGGCGTTCGCGGCGCAGATCGGGGTGCGGGTGGAGTAGCCGGGGGGCTTGTGTGCGTTTTTTGGGGCTAGCGCTCGTCCGGGATGCGGGGGAAGCGGGCCTGCAGGTCCCAGATCGCCGGGTTGTCCGCCAGGTCCTCGTGCATGTCGGTGAGGTCGGCGATCAGGTCGTGCAGGAAGTCGCGGGCCTCGCGGCGCAGCGCGGTGTGGGAGAACGTCAGGGGCGGCTCGTCGGCCTCCATCCAGTCGGCCTCGATGTCGACCCACCCGAAGCGGCGCTCGAAGAGCATCCGGTCCGTCGACTCGGTGAAGTCGAGTTCGGCGTACTGCGGCCTCGACGCGCGGCTGCCGCGCGGGTCGCGGTCCAGCTGCTCGACGATGTCGCACAGCGCCCACGCGAAGTCCAGTACCGGCACCCATCCCCAGGCTGTGGACAGCTCCCGGTCGGCCTTGGTGTCGGCGAGGTAGACGTCGCCGCAGAAGAGGTCGTGGCGCAGCGTGCGGACGTCCGCGCGGCGGTAGTCCAGCTGGATCGGGTCCGGGAAGCGGCGGGAGAGGGCGTAGCCGATGTCGAGCACGTAGCTGATGGTGTCACGGGCGGGAGGTCGTGCCGTCCATGGGCGGGAGGGGTGCCCGCACGGCTGTCGCGGTCACCACGGTCGCCGTCGCAGCAGTCGCCGCAATCAGCCCAGCAGCCGCTGCTCCTTCGCCACCGCCACCGCGCCCGCCCTCGTGTCCACGCCGAGCTTGTCGTAGATCCGGCCGAGGTGGGTCTTCACCGTCGCCTCGCTGATGAACAGGGCGCGGGCGATGTCCCGGTTGCCCAGGCCCTGGGCGAGCTGGGCGAGGATGTCGCGCTCGCGGTCCGTGAGGGACGGGCGCGGGCTGCGCATGCGGGCCATGACGCGGCTCGCGACCGGCGGGGACAGCGTCGTACGGCCCTCGGCGGCGGCCTGGATCGCGGCGAACAGCTCCTCGGGACGCTCCGCCTTGAGGAGGTAGCCCGTCGCGCCCGCCTCGATGGCCCGGGTGATGTCCGCGTCCGTGTCGTACGTGGTCAGCACGAGGACGTGCGGGTGCGGGCCCGCCTCGGGCGGCGCGGTCGTGATGCGCCGCGTGGCCTCCACGCCGTCGATGCCCTCGCCCAGCTGGAGGTCCATCAGGACGACGTCCGGCGTCAGCTTCGCGGCGAGCGCCACCGCCTCGTCGCCCGTGCCCGCCTCGCCGACCACCTCGATGCCGGGCGTGCTGCCGAGCAGGGCGAGCAGTCCCGCGCGCACCACCACGTGGTCGTCGCAGACGAGCAGCCGTACGGGGTCACTCACGAGGCCTCCAGCGGAATCGCCACCGACAGCACCGTGCCCTCGCCCGGCGCCGACTCGATCGTCAGGGTGCCACCCAGCTGCCGCGTGCGCGCCCGGATCGCCGGGAGGCCGTGCCCGCGCACGCCGCCCTCCCGCGGGGGTTCGGGCGTGAAGCCGCGGCCGTTGTCCGCGATGTCGAGGACGACCTGGTCGCCGAGGTGCGTCAGCGTGATCGCGGAGGCCGTCGCGTCCGCGTGCTCCCGTACGTTCGCGAGGGCGCCCTGCGCGATTCTCAGCAGCGCGGACTCGACCCGGTCGGGCAGCGGCGCCGGGGTGCCCTCCGCGTGGAAGCGGACCGCGAGCCCCGCCTCCGACTCCCGCGCCGCCAGCGTCCGCAGCGCCTCGTCCAGGCCGCCGCCCGCAAGGTCCGCCGGCGCCAGGTCATGCACGAACCGGCGCGCTTCCACGAGGCCCCGCTCGGTCACCGATTCCGCTGTCCGCACATGGGCGCGGGCCCGCTCGGGGTCGGCGTCCCACAGCCGGTCCGCCGCCTGGAGCAGCATCTGCTGGCTGGAGAGGGACTGGGCGAGCGTGTCGTGGATCTCCATCGACAGGCGCTGCCGTTCGGCGAGCGTGCCCTCGCGGCGCTCCGTCGCGGCGAGTTCCCTGCGGGTGCGCCGGAGGTCGTCGATCAGGGCGCGCTGGCGTTCCGCCTGGCGCTCCATGTGGACGAAGACGGCGGTCGCCAGGGCCGCGACGGCCGGCGGTGCGAGCAGCAGGTTCGGGTCGAAGTTCCCCGCGAGGCGCAGCTGAGCCGCGACGACGAACACCGTGAGCACGCCGATCAGGACGAGCGCGGCGCGGGCGGGCAGGGTGCGCAGGCCCGTGTAGAACAGCGGGACCGCGCACCAGGCGAAGCTCGGCGCGAGGACGACGAGGACCACCCACACGGCGACGACCAGGGCCAGCCAGGTGATGCGGCGCGGGGTGGGGCGGGCGCCGCGGCCCGGGCCGAGCGCGGGGCCGAGCACGTACAGGGCGGCCAGGACCACGGACAGCGCGATGATCCACGGGGTGCGGGCCTCGCCGGGGTGGCGCAGCAGGAACCGGGCGAGGGCTCCGCCGAGCAGCAGGAAGAACGCGGCGTGCATGACCGCGGCCAGCCAGCGGGCGTCCGGATCCCGCGTCTCGTGTTCCACGCCCGTGCCCCTCTCCGCTTCCGCCGCTGCCCGGCCGTCGCGCCGCGGAAGCTTCCGCCGCTGTGCCGTCACCGCACCGCTCTCGCGCTGCTGAACTGGTCAAACACCCCCATTGTGGCCCCCTCGGGCGGTACGCGGGTCAACCGATCGGCTGACCCTGACGTCAGCCGAGCCGCGCTCCGGTCGCAGCCGGTACGTCGACGGTGCGGGCCGGTTTCCGGCCGGAGGATCGATGGCAGAGCGACTCACCGACCGCCTCTGACCGACCCGACCGCCTCCAAGGAGCACCCGTCATGAAGAAGATCTCGAAGCGCGCCCGTGTCCTGACCGGTGGCGCCGTCCTCGCCGGCGTCGTCGCCGGTACCTTCGGCGCGGTCTCGGCCAGCGCCGACGCCCCGGCCGCGGCCCCCGCCGCCGTGACCGCGGACGCCCCGGCCAAGAACCTCACCCAGTCCACGCACCTGACGACGGCCGCCGCCACGAAGGCCGCGCAGGCCGCCCTCGACGCCGCGAAGAAGGAGAACCAGCGCGTCTCCGTCGCCGTCGTCGACCGCAACGGCAACACGATCGTCACCCTCCGCGGCGACGGCGCCGGCCCTCAGTCGTACGAGTCCGCCGTGAAGAAGGCGTACACCGCGGTGTCCTGGAACGCGCCGACGTCCGAGCTCGCCAAGCGCCTCGAGCAGGCCCCGAACCTGAAGGACATCCCGGGCACCCTGTTCCTCGCGGGCGGCGCGCCCGTCGCGGCGAAGGGCGCCCCGGTCGCGGGCATCGGCGTCGCGGGTGCGCCGTCGGGCGACCTGGACGAGAAGTTCGCCCAGGCCGGCGTCGCCGCGCTGAACCGCTAGAGCCAGTCGTTCGGATCAGGCCGGGCTCGCGAGGTCGGGCACGCACGCCCCGAGCTCTCGACTGCGCTCGAGCAGGGGAGACCCCCGTGACCCCGCTCCCTGATCCAGCCCGATCCGAACGAAGGACCCCGGTGACGCCATGACCCCCGTGGAGGCGCCCGCCCGTTGGCAGGCGCCTCCACGGCGTTCGCCCCTACGATCGCTCTGTGCCCCGTAGCCCACGAAGTGTCCCCGCCCCCGCGCTCGCTCTCGTCCTGGCCCTCGGCGCCTGTTCCGCCGCCGGTGTGCACGGCACGCCCGGTGCCGCGGGCGTCCGGGACCCGTACTTTCCGAAGCTGGGCAACGGCGGCTACGACGCCACGCACTACGACCTCACCCTCGATGCCGACCGGCACCGGCTGACCGGCACCGCCGGCATCACCGCGAAGGCCACCCAGGACCTCAGCGCGTTCAATCTCGACCTCAAGGGCCTGACGGTCGACGGCGTCACCGTCGACGGTCAGAAGGCCCGGTTCGAGCGGGCCGGGCACGAGCTGACGATCCGTCCGGCCGAGACGCTGCGGAAGGGCTCCGCGTTCCGCACGGTCGTGCGGTACTCCGGGAAACCCGTGACCATCACCGACCCGGACGGCTCCGAGGAGGGCTGGCTCCCCACGCAGGACGGGGTCCTCGCGCTCGGCGAGCCGACGGGGTCCATGGCCTGGTTCCCCGGGAACAACCACCCCTCCGACAAGGCGTCGTACGACCTCCATATCACCGTCCCCAAGGGCCTGAAGGCCGTATCCAACGGGGAGTTGACGAAGGAGCGGACGGCCGGCGGGCGGACGACGTTCGACTGGCACGTCCCGCAGCCCATGGCCGGCTACCTGGCGATGCTGGCGATCGGGAAGTTCGAGACCAAGGCCTACAAGACGCCCGACGGGCTGCCCGTGTACACCGCCGTGGACCCGGTCGAGGCGGCCGCGAGCGCCAAGGTCCTGGCCAAGATCCCGGCCGTCATGGCGTGGGAGTCCAAGACCTTCGGTCCCTATCCCTTCTCCTCCACCGGCGCCGTCGTCGACCGGCACGGCGACGCCGGGTACGCGCTCGAGACCCAGAACCGGCCCGTCTTCCCCGGCGCCCCTCCGCTGTCCACGCTCGTCCACGAGATGGCCCACGAGTGGTACGGGGACTCCGTCACGCCGGAGTCGTGGCGCGACATGTGGCTCAACGAGGGCTTCGCGACCTACGCCGAATGGCTCTGGGCGGAGCAGCACGGCGGCGACAGCGCGCAGAAGACGTTCGACTCCTACTACGCGAAGGGCAGCGGCGACCCGATCTGGGCCTTCCCGCCCGCCAGGCCGTCGAGCGCCGCGCACATCTCGGATCCGCCCGTCTACGAGCGCGGCGCGATGGTGCTGCACAAGATCCGCGAGACGGTCGGGGACGCCAAGTTCTTCGAGCTGCTCAAGAGCTGGCCCGCCGCGCACCGTTACGGCAACGCGGACACGGCCGACTTCACCGGGTACGTGGAGAAGCAGAACCCGGGCAAGGATCTGCAGCCGGTGTGGGACGACTGGCTGTACGGAAAGGGAAAGCCGGACCACCCGTAGTCCCGGATGGCCCGGCCGGACTTCCCTGCGGTGAGGGCTACTTCACGTTCACCGCGGTCCAGGTCGCCGCGACGGCCTGCTGTTCGGCGCTGTTCGCGCCGTACAGGTCGCTCGCCGCCTGGAGCGTGGCGGTGCGGGCGGCCGCGTAGTTCGTCGTCGATGTCATGTACGTGGAGAGGGCCTTGTACCAGATCTGCTCGGCCTTGGCCCGGCCGATGCCGGTGAGCGTGGAGTTGTCGGAGGTCGGGGAGTTGTACGAGACCCCGTTGATGGTCTTCGCGCCGCTGCCCTCGCTCAGGAGGTAGAAGAAGTGGTTGGCGACGCCCGACGAGTAGTGCACGTCGAGGCGGCCGACCGTCTTGGACCAGTAGTCGGCGGAGCCGCCGTCCTTGCTGGGCTTGTCCATGTAACGCAGCGGGGTGCCGTTGCCGTTGATGTTGATCTTCTCGCCGATGAGGTAGTCGCCGACGTCGCTGCTGTTGTTCGCGAAGAACTCCACCGACGTGCCGAAGATGTCGGACGTCGCCTCGTTCAGGCCGCCCGACTCACGGCTGTAGTTGAGGCCCGCGGTGGACGCGGTCAGGCCATGGCTCATCTCGTGGCCGGCCACGTCGAGCGCCGTGAGCGGGTGCTGGTTGCTCTGCCCGTCGCCGTACGTCATGCAGAAGCAGGCGTCCGACCAGAAGGCGTTGACGTAGGCGTTGCCGTAGTGGACGCGGGAGTACGCGGCCTTGCCGTCGCCCGCGATGCCGTTCCGGTTGAACGCGCTCTTGTAGTAGTCCCACGTCTCCGCGGCGCCGTACGCGGCGTCGACCGCGGCGGTCTGCCGGTTCGTCACCGTCCCGTCGCCCCACTGGTCGTCGGCGTCGTGGAAGAGCGTGCCCGTGCCGGACGTCCCGCCGTTCAGGTCGTACGTCTTGTGGCCGCCGCGCCCGCCGTCGGTGAGGTCGAACCCGCCGCCGGCCGATGCGGTGCTGCCGACCGAGACGGTGCCGCTGTACTCGCTGGTGCCGGTGCCGTTCTCGATGCCCTCGTACGAGTACAGCTTCTTGCCGGTGGCGGCGTCGGTGACGACGTGCAGCTCGCTCGGCGTCCCGTCGGCCTGAGTGCCGGTCACGACCGTCTCGTAGGCGAGGACCGGCTTGCCGGAGGCGGCCCAGACGACCTTGCGGACGTTCTTGGCGGCGGCGCTCTTGGCGTCCGAGACAGCGAGGGCCGACTTCTTGGCGGCGGTGGGGGCGAGGGAGGCGTCCGTCGACGCCACGGATATCGCGCCCTTGTGCGCCTTGGAGACGCCCTTGAGGTCGCCGTTCTTCGCGGTGTGCGTGACGAGGTCGCCGCCGAGCACGGGCAGACCGTCGTAGGTGCGCTCGTAGCGGGTGTGTGTCGTGCCGTCGGCGTCCTTGACGACATCGCGGGCGACGAGCTTCTCCCCGCTGCCGAGCCCGAGTCGGCGGGCGGCCGCCGGGGCTTCGGTCTGTGCGTCCTTGAGGGCCGTGGCCCGCTGGGAGGCGCTGAGCGGAACGGCGGTGGCGCCGGCGGTGCGGTCGGCGGCGGTCGCCGCGGTGCCGCTCTGCAGAGCCAGGACGACCATCGCGGCCGACGCGGCGAGCGCGGTGGCTCGTGCGGCAGTCCTGCGGCCGGCGGTGCGGGGAGCGGGGGAGTGGCGTGTCACTCGGAACTCCTTCTGTGTCCAACGACCCGTGGGTGGTGACCCGTCGGGGGTGGGGGGCGCGGAGGAGAGAGTGACACCAGGTGCGCTGTGTTTGACAGGGCGCCGTCAAAGATTTAACAGTTCGTGTCCGAATGCAGGTGGCGGCTGTCCGTTATTTGCCGCTTGACAGGGAAGCGTCGGTCGGGAGAGTGCTCGCCGAGCGCACGCAGAAGGGCCCCGGCCGGATATGCCCGGCCGGGGCCCTTCAACTGCTGTGCTGCGGCGGTGACTCCGCTCAGGTCAGACGTTCACGCCGAAGTCCTGCGCGATGCCGACGAGGCCCGACGCGTAACCCTGGCCCACCGCGCGGAACTTCCACTCCGCGCCGTTGCGGTACAGCTCGCCGAAGACCATGGCGGTCTCGGTGGCGGCGTCCTCGGAGAGGTCGTAGCGGGCGATCTCGGTGCCGCCGGCCTGGTTGACGATGCGGATGAACGCGTTGCGCACCTGGCCGAAGTTCTGCGAGCGGTTCTCGGCGTCGTAGATCGAGACCGGGAAGACGATCTTGTCGATGTCGGCCGGGAGGCCCGCCAGGTTGACGTTGATCTGCTCGTCGTCGCCCTCGCCCTGGCCCGTGACGTTGTCACCGGTGTGGACGATGGTCTGGTCCGGCGTCGCCTTGTTGTTGAAGAAGACGAAGTGGCCGTCCGAGTAGACCTTGCCCTGCGGGTTCACCGCGATCGCGGAGGCGTCGAGGTCGAAGTCGGTGCCGGTGGTGGTGCGGACGTCCCAGCCGAGGCCCACGGTGACGGCGGTCAGGCCCGGAGCCTCCTTGGTGAGCGAGACGTTGCCACCCTTGGACAGGCTTACTGCCATTGTTGGGAGTCCTTCCCTCGTTAGCGATGCGTGCGCTTCGTAGACGAAGCTACTCGTACCCCTATGAACGCCAAGGGGGGATCCAGGGTTCCAGGTGTCTTTACTTTCTTTACCCGCTTTACCCGGGATGGGTGTGCCGCCGGGAAAAGGGGGTGACGCGGTGCGTGTCCAGGCGCGACCATGGAACCCATGTCCGGTCCTTACTTCATCCGCGGCTCGGTGGTCCTTCCGGAGGCCGAGCTCCTCTGGCGATTCTCGCGGTCGTCCGGGCCGGGCGGCCAGCATGTGAACACCAGCGACTCCCAGGTCGAGCTCCGCTTCGACCTCGCCAGGACCGAGGCGCTGCCCGAGGTGTGGAAGGCGCGGGCCCTGGAGCGGCTCGCCTCCCGACTCGTCGACGGCGTCATCTCCGTACGGTCCTCGGAGCACCGCTCCCAGTGGCGCAACCGCGAGACCGCCGCCGTGCGCCTCGCGTCCCTCCTCGCGGAGGCCACCGCCCCGCCGCCCAAGCCGCGCCGCGCGACCCGTATCCCCCGGGGGATCAACGAGCGCCGCCTGCGCAACAAGAAGGCACGGTCGGACACGAAACGGGGCCGGTCGGGGCGCGGCTGGGACTGAACAGCCTCAGGGGGGCCGGGCGTCGGGCCTCAGCCCAACTGCCGGTACTTCCCCTTGAAGTAGGCCAGGGGTCCGCCCTCGCCGCCGGGCAGCGACGCCGTGAGCACCCGGCCGATCACCAGCGTGTGGTCCCCGGCCGGCACCCGCTGCTCCGTACGGCACTCGAGCGTCGCGAGCGCGCCGCCCACCAGGGGCGCGCCGGACACCTCGCCGCGTACGTACGGGATGTCCTCGAAGAGCAGACGGTCGCTGATGCGGCCCTTCATCGCGAAGCGGCCCGCGATGTGGCGCTGGTTCTCGGAGAGCACGGACACCGCCCACAGGGGCTGTTCGTCGAGCAGGTCGTCCATGCGGGAGCCGTTGCGCAGGCTGACAAGGACGAGCGGCGGGTCGAGGGAGACCGACAGGAACGCCGTGGCCGTCATGCCGACGTCCTCGCCCAGGGGAGCCGACGGGTCGTCCGGGTCGAGCGGCACCTCGCGCGCGGTCACCAGGACCACGCCCGCGGCCAGTCGGGACATGGCGGCGCGGAACTCGTCGTTGCTCACTCCCTCAGCATGCCCGGCCAGGGCGGGTGCGGGGACGAAAGCGCCAGGGGGGTATGTGGGGGTCGTGCGGGCGGTGGGGGAGAGCGGGGGATTCTTCAGCGGCGGGGGAGTCTTCAGCACGTCTCGACGCTAGCTTCGGTGCCGTGCCCGCCACATCGGGCCTTGGGCCGAGGCCGGTCCTAGGACCTGTGGTGGATCTCGTCCGGATATGGAGGTGTTCGGGGGTGTTTTTCGTTCAGGAAGTGCAGGGGGCGTGCGCCGGAGCGCTCCTCAACCCTTCATCTCCTCCTGTGACTTGAGTCACAGGAGCCATATTTTGTTGACCCTGTGTACCGGGTGGACAGCTCGCTGTGATTCAGTGGCGGAGACACTGCAACAAGAGCGTGCATACGCGCGTGCGGAATCGGCGATCAGAATTCTGGAGTGCTGTCGAGGTCTCGGGGAGAGCTGAGCATGGAGACCGAGTCGGAGCCGTACGTCCGTCTTGCGACCCTGCGGCAGCTTCACCAGGTGATGGCGGACATGAACACCGCCCGCAGCCTGGCAGACACCCTGCAGACGGTCTCCGACGGAGTCGTGAACGGCCTCGGATTCGAGCTGGCCTGCGTCAATCTCGTGCGCCCCGACGGTGACCTCGTCGTCGCCGCCTTCTCCGGCGACTCCTCCGCCGAAGCCCTCATCACCGGCCGGGTCGGCTCCCGTGCCTCCTGGGACCGTCGCCTGTCCATGGGCGAGGCCTGGGGCGACCTGCGGTTCATCCCGCACACCGAGGGCTGGGTCCTCGACGAGGACGACGTACCGCAGTGGTTCACCGACGGGCCGCCGCCCCGCTTCGAGGACGAGTGGCACCCGTCGGACCGCCTCTTCGCCCCGATGTACGCCACCGGCGGCTCCGGCGGCGAACTCCTCGGCGTGATCTCCGCCGACCGCCCGCGCAACGGCAGGCGCCCCGGCGCCTGGGGCCGCGAGGCCCTGCAGATGTACGCCTTCCAGGCCGCCATCGCCATCAGCAACGCACGGCTGCGCGCCAACATGCAGCGCGCCCTGGTCCGGCTCGAACGCGAGCAGCAGGCCCTGCGCGCCAGCGAGGAGTCCTTCCGCCAGGCCTTCGAGTACGCGCCCAGCGGCATGGCCATCGCCGAGATGGGCGGCGACCAGCACGGGCGGCTCCTGCGCACGAACGACGCCCTGTGCCGGTTGCTCAGCCGCCCGGCGTCCGCCATGCGCCGCTACTCGTTCTCCGACCTCGTCCACCCCGAGGACATCGGCACGCTGCTGCGCACCTCCGCCGAGGGCGGCCGCGCCGAGCTGCGCCTCGGACGGCGCGACGGCACCTATGTGTGGGTGTCCCTGCGGAACTCGGTGGTGGCCGACGCCGCCGACGGGCCGCGCTTCCTGCTCACCCACGTCGAGGACATCGAGGAGCGCAAGCGCCGCGAACTGCATCTCGCGCACCGCGCGTCCCACGACTCCCTCACCGGCCTGCCGAACTCGGCGGAGCTGCGCTCCCGCCTCTCGGCCCGCTTGTGCCGCCGCCCCCAGCTGCCCGAGCCGAGCGCCGTGGACTCCCTGGACGCGGCGTACGGGGACCGCACCGGCGGCTCGTACGACACGAACGGGCACGGATTCGACTTCGCGGGGGCCGCTGCCGCCGTGGCCGGACAGCAGAACGGCGGGTCCGGGCCCTCCGGCGGGATCTACGACGACTATGGCTTCGATCACCACGTCCATATCGACGCGCCCGAGGGGGACACCGACGACGGCACGAAGGGCCTGGCGGTCCTCTTCTGCGACCTGGACGGCTTCAAGTCGATCAACGACCGGTTCGGGCACCACACCGGAGACGTCGTCCTGATCGAGGTCGCACGGCGGCTGACCAGCGGTGTCCGTGACGGGGACACCGTCGCGAGGCTCGGTGGCGACGAGTTCGTCGTGCTCGCCGACGGGCTCGGCCGGGCCGATGCAGAGGACCTCGCCGTCCGTCTGCGGAACGCGATCATTCCACCCATCCGGGTCGACGGAAGAGCGGTTCGTGTGGGCGCCAGTTTCGGCATCGGCTGGGCGCACTGCGGGATGACGGCCGACGAGGTGTTGAAATCCGCTGACCAGCGGATGTACATCGAGAAAAGGTCGCGTGCCAAGCAGCACCGACGGGCCGGATGATCTCCTTCCGCGGGTATCGGTGAGGTCAACGCCACCCCTTCGGACCACTCCCACCGGGTACGCTCGCCGGGTAAGCGATACGTAGGGAGTGATCAGGGATGGCGCCCGCTGACAACGGCGAGGGCACGCCCGCGGACGACGATCCGTTCGGCTATCTGTACGCCGACGGGCAGGCGGCCGGGGCGACACCGCCCAGCGGGGGCGGCGGCTACGGCTACCCGGGTCCCCGGTCCTACCACCAGGTCCGGCCGGTCGGTGAGCGCCAGTACGGGCAGCAGCCGCAGCAGGCGCCGACCGCCGCGTACGGGCAGGCGCCCCCGCAGCAGCAGCCCCAGGGCTACGGCCAGCCGAACGCGCACTACTCGGCCCCCGAGACGCTGCCCGGCGGCGCGCCGACCACGGTGACGCCCACGCAGCACGGCGGTGGCGGCGGCCGGGGCCGCGGGCCCAACACCAAGGGCCTGCTCATCGGCGCGCTCGCCGTCGTGGCGGCCGTGGTCATCGGCATCGGGGTCGCGGTCCTCGGCGGCGACTCGAACGACGACGCGAAGGGCGGCGACGCGGGCGGGCAGCCGTCCGGCGGCTCGCAGTCGGTCCAGCCGAGCGAGACGGCCTCCAAGAAGGCCGACGAGCCGGTCGACCTGCCGAAGACGGATGCCAAGGCGCTGAAGCTCGAGGGCGGCACGGCCACCGCGTCGGACGTCAAGGGCGCCAAGGCCGACGGCGGCACCTATGTGGCCGGCTTCAACCAGGTGGGCGCCAAGCTCACCTGGACGGTCAACGGCATCCCGAAGGACGGCGCGTACAGCCTGCGCGTCAACTACGGAGTGCCCGGCAAGAACGCCAACGCGACCATCACGGTCAACGGCAAGGTGCAGACCCGCCCGCTCAACATGGAGAACTTCTCCGACGCCAAGGAAGGCGACTGGGAGAAGGGGTGGACCAACACCTGGTCCGTCGTCCAGCTCAGCAAGGGCACGAACGCGATCTCGATCTCGTGCGAGCAGGGCAACCAGTGCGACGCCAACTTCGACCAGATGTGGCTGGTCAAGGGCGCCAACGGCTGATCGACAGAGGCTTGCCGACAGCGGCCTGGGGCGTGCCCTAGGCCGCTGTCGTCGTCTGTTGGGTCACCGCGACCCGGCCGAGCAGTTCCTCGTACGCCGCGCGGTCGAACTCCCCTGCCACCGGGGCCAGTACCGTCGCCGCGGACAGGGCGACCGCGCGGGCCAGGCGGTCCGGCCACGGCAGGTCTTCCACGTAACCCGAGAGCAGGCCCGCGACCGCCGAGTCGCCGGCGCCCGTCGGGTTGCCCTTCACGCGGTCCGGGGCCGGGGCGCGCCAGCTGCCGTCCGGGGTGACCGCGAGGAGGCCCTCCGGGCCGAGTGAGGCGACCACGGAGTGCGCGCCGCGGCGGCGGGCGTCGCGGGTGGCGCGCAGCGGCTCGTGGGAGCCGGTGAGCTCGGCGAGCTCGTCGGAGTTCGGCTTGATGACGTCGGGGCGGGCCGCGAGCCCCCGGCGCAGGGGTTCCCCGGACGAGTCGAGCAGCACGGGCACGGACGCGGCGCGGGCCGCGCGGACCAGCTGGGCGTACGCGCCGACGGGGACGCCCGGCGGGAGGCTGCCGCACAGGGCCACCGCGGACGCGGACGTGAGCAGCTCCTCGTAGGCCTCGGTGAACGCGGACCACTCGGTGGGGGCGACGAGCGGGCCCGGCTCGTTGAGCTGGGTCGTGTCGCCTGACGCGCCGTCGACGACGGCGATGGTGCGGCGGGTGGCGCCCGAGACCGGGACGAGCGCGTCCCGGATGCCGGGGGAGTCCAGGAGCTGCTCCCTGAGGGCGCGGCCCGTGCCGCCGCCCGCGAAGCCGGTGACGGTCACGTCGTGGCCGAGCGCGGCGAGCACGCGCGCGACGTTGAGGCCCTTGCCGCCGGGGCGTTCAGTGACCTTGGTGACGCGGTGCGACGCGTGCGGGTGCAGCGCCGGCACGTCGTACGTGATGTCGAGCGCGGCGTTCAGTGTGACCGTGAGGATCACGAGACCCCAGCCCACCCCTCAGTTCGGGACTACCTTCAGTAACGCGGCCTGATCATGCCAAAGACCGGGCGGTAGGCCCAGACCTCACGCGAGCTGGGGTTCCACGATCCACCGGCCCTTGCGCATGACGCCCTTGAGGCCGAAGTCCTCGTCCAGGACGACGAGGTCGGCGTCCTTGCCGGGCTCCAGCGAGCCCACCCTGTCGTCCACGCCGAGCAGGCGGGCCGGGTTGGCGGAGATCGCGCGGACGATGTCCTCGACGGGCAGCTTGTCGATGGTGGCGGCGCGCTTGAACGCGCGGTCCAGGGTGAGCGTCGAACCGGCGATGGAGTTGCCCTCGACGAGCCGCGCGACGCTGTCCTTCACCTCGACCTCCAGGGTGCCGAGCATGTAGCGGCCGTCGCCGAAGCCCGCCGCGTCCATGGCGTCGGTGATGAACGCGACGCGCCCGCTGCCCACATGATGGAACGCCAGCTCCAGGGCGGCCGGGTGCAGATGCGTGCCGTCGTTGATGAGCTCGACGGTGATCCGCTCGTCCTCCAGGAGCGCCGAGATCGGGCCCGGGGCGCGGTGGCCCATGGCCGGCATCGCGTTGTAGAGGTGCGTGGCGACGGTGGCGCCCGCGTCGATGGCCTCGACGGTCTGCTCGTACGTGGCGTCGGTGTGGCCGATCGCGGCGATCACGCCGTGCTCGGCGAGGAGGCGTACGGAGTCGATGCCGCCGGGGAGTTCGGGGGCGAGGGTGAGCATCTTGGCCTGGCCGCGCGCCGCGTCGAGCAGCTTGCGGACCTCGGCGGGGTCGGGGTCGCGCAGGAGCGTTTCGTCATGGGCGCCCTTGCGGCACGGGGAGATGAACGGGCCCTCGAAGTGGATGCCCGCGATCTCGCCCTGCTCGGCCAGCTCGGACAGCAGGCCCGCGCGCTGGGTGAGGAAGTCCGCCGCGCCGGTGACGAAGGACGCGACGACCGTCGTGGTGCCGTGCAGGCGGTGCGTGCGGACGCCCTTGAGGATGTCGTCGATCGATCCCGAGGTGAAGGAGGCCCCGCCGCCGCCGTGGTTGTGCATGTCGACGAAGCCGGGCACGACCCAGTGGCCGGTCAGATCGGTGGAGGGGGCGCCGGCCGGCGCGCTGCCGGCGATCCTCGCGCCGTCCACGATCACGCGTCCGTTCTCGACGACGCCGGCCGGCAGGACGACGCGGGCGCCGGAGAGAACATTCAGAGCGGCCATCAGGCGACTACCTCCGTGGAATCGGTGGACTGGGCGAGCAGGTCCCAGGCGAGCAGGCCCGCGCCCAGGCAGCCGGCGGTGTCCCCGAGGGCCGCCGGGACGATCGTGGGCAGCTTCTGGAACGTCACGCGTTCCTCGACGGCGGCCCGCAGTGGTGTGAACAAGGTTTCCCCCGCCTCGGCCAGACCGCCACCGATGATCAGGGTGCGCGGGTCCAGCAGAGTGAGCGCCGTGACGAGCCCGTCGGCGAGCGCGTCCACGGCCTCCAGCCAGACCTGCCGCGCCCTGGGGTCCCCGGACTCGACGGCCTTGGCGCAGTCCGCGGCGTCCGCCTCCGGGTCGCCGGTGGCCTCGGCCCAGGCCAGCGAGACCGCCGACGCGGAGGCGTAGCGCTCCAGGCAGCCGCGCTGCCCGCAGCTGCAGTCCGTGCCGCCGGGGCGTACGACGATGTGGCCGATCTCCCCGGCCGAGCCGTGCGCGCCGGGTTCGATGCGGCCACCGATGCCGATGGCGCCCGCGATGCCCGTACCCAGCGGCACGAACAGGAAGCGGTCCGCGCCCTTGCCCGCGCCGAGCCGCCCCTCACCGAGGCCGCCGGTGCGCACGTCGTGGCCGAGGGCGACGGGGATGCCTTCCAGCCGCTCGCTCAGCAGCCTGCGCATCGGCACGTCGCGCCAGCCGAGGTTCGACGCGTACAGGGCGATGCCGTGCTCGTCGTCGACGATGCCGGGCACCGCGACGCCGGCCGCGGCGGCCGGCTCCCCGAGGTGCTCCTCGCCGTACGCGCGCAGGTCGGCGGCGAAGCCGAGTATGGTCTCGACGATCGCGTCGGGCCCCCGCTCGCGGCCGGTGGCGCGCCGCGCCTGGTGGAGCAGGGTGCCGTCGGCCCCGACCAGGGCGGCCTTCATTCCGGTGCCGCCCACATCGAGGGCGATGACGTGTCTCACGGGTACAGTCTCGCGCCTCGACCCGCGAGAGGTCTAGTCCACTTGCATGGATCTTGCGTCGATGTGTACGGATGACGCGTTTCTGCTTTCCCGGCGAAGGCCCGTTGCGGGTGCGAAACCCGTGTGGTGTAGACCTTATGACCGGGCCTCGTGAACTTTCCGGGTCCGAAATCTGGATGAGAGACTTCAAGAGGGTGGGAAACCGGCTGTGCAGCGGCGCATGACAGGTCTGACGGCGGCGGTGGCCGCGCTCGGCATGGCGGCGACGCTGGCCGCCTGCGGAGGCCCCGGCTCCGAGGACGTGACCCTGAAGCTGGTGGCCGCCGACTACGGCGACTCCCCGGCGAACAGCTCCCAGAAGTACTGGGACAAGCTGGCCGCCGCCTTCGAGAAGAAGAACCCCGGCATCAAGGTCGACGTCAGCGTCTACTCCTGGAGCGACGTCGACGCCAAGGTCAAGAAGATGGTCGCGGACGGCCACGCGCCCGACATGGCGCAGATCGGCGCGTACTCCGACTACGCCGCGAGCGGCAAGCTCTACAGTGCGAACGACCTGCTCTCCATCCCCGTGCAGTCCGACTTCCTGCCGCAGCTCGCCGCCGCCGGCGAGGTCTCCCGCGTCCAGTACGGCATGCCCTTCGCGTCCTCCACGCGGCTGCTGTTCTACAACAAGACCCTCTTCGACAAGGCCGGCCTGACCCCGCCGCAGACCTGGGCCCAGCTCCAGGCCGACGCCAAGGCCCTCAAGGCGCGCGGCGTGAAGATCCCCTACGCGCTGCCGCTGGGCCCCGAAGAGGCGCAGGCCGAGACCATGATGTGGATGCTGAGCGGCGGCTCCGGTTACACCGACGACGTCGGCACCTACAGCCTCGACTCCCCGCAGAACGTCAAGACCTTCGAGTGGCTGAAGAACGACCTGGTCGGCCAGGGCCTCACCGGTCCGACGCCGCCCGCCAAGCTCGACCGCGCGCAGGCCTTCGCGGCCTTCACGCGCGGTGACGTCGGCATGCTCAACGGGCACCCGACGCTGATGCAGATGGCCGCCAAGAAGGGCGTGAAGTTCGGCATGGTGCCGATGCCCGGCATCAACGGCAGGGCCGGGTCGACCATGGGCGTCGCAGACTGGATGATGGCGTTCCGGCAGAACGGCCACAAGGACCAGGTCGGCAAGTTCCTCGACTACGTCTACAGCGAGAAGAACGTCCTCGACTTCTCCCGCGAGTACGACCTCCTGCCGGTCACCAACTCCGCGTCGGACACGATGGCCGACGACAAGCGCGACCAGAAGCTCTGGAAGTTCCTCGGCGAACTGCAGAACTCGGAGCTCTACCCCGTCGGCAAGACGTCCTGGGCCCAGGTCAGCGCCGGCGTCAAGCGCGAGATCGGCTCGACCGTCGGCCCCAACGGCAACCCGGGTGCCACCCTCGGCCGGCTGGAGCGGGCGGCCGACGCGGCGGAGAACGCGGAGTAGCGTCGCTGCCGTGAGCGAACCGCCGTACGCAGAGCCCGAACCGCCCGCTGAGGACGCGGAGGATGCGCCGCCCGTCGGCCTGTCCCCCCGTGAGCAGGGCGTTCTCGCCCTGGAGCGGCGCGGGTGGGCGTCGGCCGGGGCCAAGGAGCGCGCCGTGCGCGAGGAGCTGGGCCTCGCCCCGGTGCGCTACTACCAGCTCCTCAACGCGCTCCTCGACGACCCGAGGGCCCTCGCCCACGACCCGGTCACGGTCAACCGGCTGCGCCGCATACGGGAGGCCCGCCGCGAGGAGCGCTGACCCGCACCCGCGCATCGGAGTACGGTCCGCCTCCCGCGGATAGGCTCGGCCCATGGGCAGCCCACAGCACGACCTGCCGTCGCCTGTGACCTCCGCCGGGCGTGACGGCCTCGACGCACTCCTCTCGGACCCCGCGCGGGCCGTGATCGCGCTCGACTTCGACGGCACGCTCGCGCCGATCGTGCCCGACCCCGAACAGGCCCGGGCGCACCCGGACGCCGTCCGCGCGCTCGCCGCGCTGGCCCCCCAGGTCGCCTCCGTCGCCGTGATCACCGGCCGCCCCGCGGGCGTCGCCGTGCGCCACGGCGGTTTCGCGGGCGTCCCCGGACTCGAACACCTCGTGGTTCTCGGCCACTACGGCGCCGAGCGCTGGGACGCCGTCACCGGCACCGTCCACGCCCCCGCCCCGCACCCCGGCGTCGCGGCCGTCCGCGCCGAACTGCCCGGAGTCCTGGAGTCCGTGGGGGCCTGGCGCGGCACCTGGGTGGAGGAGAAGGGCCGTGCCGTCGCCGTCCACACGCGCCGCGCGGGCGACCCGCAGGCGGCGTTCGAGGCGCTGCGGGCGCCCTTGTCCGACCTCGCGGCCCGCCACGGCCTGATCGTCGAGCCCGGCCGCCTCGTCCTGGAACTGCGCCCGCCCGGCATGGACAAGGGCGCGGCGCTCACGGCGTACGTACGCGAGGTGGGCGCGACGTCGGTGCTCTACGCGGGCGACGACCTCGGCGACCTGCCCGCGTTCGCCGCCGTCGACAAGCTCCGCAAGGACGGGGTGCCGGGCCTTCTGGTGTGCAGCGGCAGCTCGGAGGTCACGGAACTGGCCGAACGGGCGGACGTCGTGGTGGACGGGTCGCAGGGAGTTGTGGAACTCATGGCGGACCTGGCCCGCGCGATCAGCGGGCCCTAGGGCCCGCAGCGCGTTCAGCAGGCCCTAGCCCCCCAGCCCCCGCAGCGCGTTCAGCTGGTCGAGGAACCACTGGGCGGGCGGCAGTGCGGTCGCGGCGGCGGCGAGCCGCTTCGCGCGCTCGCCGCGCTCCCCGCTGCCCATGACCAGCCCCGCGTGCAGTGCCTCGGCCGTCGCCGACACGTCGTACGGGTTCACCACGAGCGCGTCCTCGCCCAGTTCCTCGTACGCCCCCGCCTCCCGCGACAGGACCAGCGCGCACCCCTCGTCGGAGACGACCGGGACCTCCTTGGCGACGAGGTTCATGCCGTCCCTGATCGGGTTGACCAGCGCCACGTCGGCCAGCCGGTACGCGGCCAGGGAGCGCGCGAAGTCGTCCTTCACATGGAGTACGACCGGGGTCCAACTCTCCGTACCGAAGCGGGAGTTGATCTCCTCGGCGACCCGGGACACCTCGTCGGTGTACTCCCGGTAGACCGCCAGGTCCTGCCGTGACGGGTAGGCGAAGGCGACGTGCACGACCCGCTCGCGCCACTCGGGGTGCTCATCGAGGAGGAGCCGGTACGCGCGCAGGCCGCGCACGATGTTCTTCGACAGCTCCGTGCGGTCCACGCGGACGATCACCTTGCGGTCCGGGTCGCCGATCTGCTCCCGCAGCGCGGCCAGCCGCTCCTCGACGTCGGGGCGCCGCGACCGCTCCCGCAGGAAGTCCGCGTCCGCGCCGAGCCCGTGCACCCCGATCTCCGTACCGAACGTGCCGCCCACCACGGCCTCGCAGCACGCCGTGAACGTGTCCGCCCAGCGCCGCGTCAGGAACCCCAGCCGGTCCGCGCCCAGCATCCCCCGCAGCAGCTGCCCCGCGATGTCGTCCGGCAGCATCCGGAAGTAGTCGACCGGCGCCCACGGGGTGTGCGAGAAGTGCCCGATGCGCAGGTCGTCGCGCAGCTCGCGCAGCATCCCCGGCACGAGCGCCAGGTGGTAGTCCTGCACGATGACCGCCGCGCCCGGCCCGGCCTCCGCGGCCAGCGCCTCGGCGAACGCCCGGTTGTAGGCCTCGTACGACGCCCACCGCGCACGGAACTCGGGCCCGAAGACCGGCTCAAGAGGCGTCTGGTACAGCATGTGGTGGACGAACCAGAGGACCGAGTTCGCGATGCCGTTGTACGCGTCGGCGTACACCTCGGGGTCGATGTCGAGCATCCGCACCCCCGGCTCTCCGACGCCGCGCCGTACCGCCTCGCGGTCACCCGCGCCGAGGGCCGCGCACACCCACACCGCGCTCGCGCCGTCCGGGTCCTGCCCGATCGCGGAGAGCCCGGAGACGAGCCCGCCCCCGCCGCGCCGCGCGTCGAGCGTCCCGTCGGCCCCGAGCTCGTACGAGACAGGACCGCGGTTGGACGCGACGAGGATCTGTGCACCCTGCGTGGAAGCCATACGGGCAAACGTAGCCCGGCCCGTAAACGCTCAAACGTACGGCCGGACTCCGTGGGAGCCCGGCCGTATACGATCCGCCGTTCGTCTGTCCTGACACCTACCCCTGCGCGTCAGTCACGCCGGCTGCGCGCCGCTGCCACCGCGAGGACGCCGAGCCCCCACAGGGCCGCCGCGAGACCGCCGTACAGGAGCGTGTGCGAGTCGCCCGTCGTGGCCAGCTCCGAGCCGTCCACAGGCCGGTGCGGCCCGTGCGACTCCCCGGGCGGGCCCGGGCGGCCCTGCTGTCGCCTGGCCGTGATGACCGACGTGCACGGGTCGCCCTCGCCGCGCGGGCCCTTCGGGCAGTTGGTGCGCGGCACGTCCGACGTCACGGTGATCACGGTGGTCCCGCCCGTCGTGCAGGACGCCTTCACACGTTGCGAGATGACTACCTTGCCGTGGGTGGCGACGTCACCCTTCCAGACGTAGACGGACCCCCGCTTCGTGATGGTCCCGGTGGACGCGACCGGGGCCGAGCCCGCCGTCACGGGCCACTCGACGGCGGCGCCGGTGCGGTTCCTGGCCGAGAAGTCGGCGATCGTGATGGTGTTCCCGGTCTCCTCGCAGGGCGGCACGACGGGCCGCTCCGGCACGTTCGTGATGAGCAGGGCGGGCGGCGCCGGGGGCTGCGGCTTCTCGATCTCGGGGGCGGTCCCGCAGCTCGGGTCGGTGCTGCCGGCCCCGCAGTTGGAGAGCGGTGACTGCACCTCGACGCCGCCCGGCAGCCTCCCGTCGCCACGGACCGGGTCGTGGACCTTCACCGAGTACGTGATGGTGGCGGTCTTCCCGGCCGGGATGTCGCCGGTGTAGCCGATCCTCGGCGCGGTGTACGAGACGTGGCCGAGGTCCGTGCGCACGTCGCCGTTGTACGTCGCGTCGTCGAGGTTGCCGGTCAGGTCGTCGCTGAACTCGGCGTTCGGGTAGTCGAGCGAGCTGATGTTCTTCGCCTTCACCGTGTAGGTGATGGTGTCGCCGGGGCGCACCGCCTTCGGGCTCGCCGTCCTGGTGACCTCCAGGTCGGGGACCGGGACGGACAGGGCGAGCGCCGAGGGGACGTAGGCGTCGCCCTTGGTGGTGAACGTCAGCTGGGTGGAGGTGGCGCCCGGCGGGACGGCCCCGTCGGGGAGCTCGAACTCCTTCGCGTCGATGCTCAGGTTGTTGACCGTCTTCGGAGAGACGGCGCCGTCGTCCTGGCTGATGAAGAAGTTGTTGGTGTTGCCGGTGTGAGCTTCGGTGACGTTCTTGCCGTCGACCAGGAACCGGTCGCCCGGCATGTTCCAGTCGCTCTCGTACGCGGTGACGCCCGCCCGCACCTTGCCGTCGCCCGCGCGGTGGAAGCCGCTCACGCCGATCGTGGTCGCGGGCGAGACGGGGCGCTGGAGGACATGCCCGCCGTAGACGTACACGGTGCGCCGGCCCGGGGCGTACATGGAGTTCGGCGCGTCGTACTTGTAGACGACGGTCATCGACCAGCCGGCCGCGCAGCCCTTGCCGTTGGGTGCCCAGATGCCGCCGACCGCGACGGGGACGGGCGCGCCGGTGCCGGTGACGCCGGCGAACAGGCTCGTGACGTCGGCCTCGCCCGTGTAGTAGTGCGGGCCGTCGGCGGCCGCCGGGTCCCGGACCAGGTACTCGGTGGAGACGCTCGCCGCGGCCCTGCCGTTCACGGCGACCACGGGCAGGGCGGCGAGCGGGGCGCTCGGCGAGGGCTCCACATCGGCGCCGGAGATGTCGCACCGCGCGAGCTCCGCGCCGCTCGGGCCCTTGTACGTGCCGTCGTTGCCGCCGTAGAACAGGCGGGCGTACGCCACTTTCGCCCCCGGTGGGATCGTCACCCGGCCGGTGCTCGAGCCGTAACCGCCCGTCGTACCGGCCGTGTTGACGCGCTGCATCACGAACGCGTTGTTGCTGTCGCTGCCCCGGCCGCCGGCGGCGACCGCGCAACGGGCCGCCAGGTCGGCCGGCGCGGCCGGACAGCCCATGACGGTGTTGCCGATGGTCACGAAGTCCCCGTACAGCGCTTCGTCGTAGCGCTTGGTGAACGGGGTGACCACGTCGGCCGAGGCGGGGGTCGCGGCGCCGAGCGCCGTCAGCGCGGTGGCCGTGGCGACGAGCGCCCCGGCGGTGCGGGTCGCGGCTGCGCGCAGCCGTCGCCCACCCGAAACTTGTCTGAGCCACATAAAGGGCAATGTAGGCAAAACATACGATTGCCCCCGGCTACGCCACGCGGCGCTCCGCGTACTCGGTGATTTCGGTCATCGGGGGGCGTTCCTCGGTGTCCACGTCGTGCGTGCGCGGCTCGAATCCCTGTTCCCCGCGCTCGAACTGGGTGAGCACGGGACGTACGAGGTGCCCGCGCGCGAGCCGCAGCTGTGCGGTGCGGTAGATCGCCGCCGCCATTCGCCCGAGCGCCTGCCCGTCCTGGTGCCGGTGCTTGCGCACGCCGACGTCGACCTGCCCGAGCGCGTCCAGGCCCACCGTGTGCAGCGCGTCGACGAGGAGGCCCAGCTCAACCCCGTAACCGACCGGGAACGGCAGGCGCTCGAGGAGCGACCGGCGGGCCGCGTACTCGCCGCCGAGCGGCTGCACGAACCCCGCAAGGAGCGGCCAGTGCAGATTCAGGAGCGGGCGCGCCACCAGCTCCGTGACCCGGCCGCCCTGACCCGCGGCGGACCCGAGCGGACGGTCGTACATCGCCTTCACGAAGTCCACGCCGGGATCCGTGAGCAGCGGGCCCACGATCCCCGAGACGAAGTCCGCGGAGAACTCCTTCAGGTCCGCGTCCACGAAACAGACGATGTCGCCGCTGGTGACGAGCAGCGAGCGCCACAGCACCTCGCCCTTGCCGGGCACGGCCGGGATCCTCGGCAGGATCGTGTCCCGGTGCACGACCCGCGCCCCGGCGGCCCGCGCGACCTCGGCCGTGCGGTCCGTCGAACCCGAGTCGATCACCACCAGCTCGTCGACCAGGGGCACCCGCTCCGTCATCAGGGCGCGCCGGATCTCGGCGACGATCTCGCCGACTGTCTCCTCCTCGTTCAGCGCGGGCAGCACCACGCTCACCGAGGTGCCCGCGGCGCGCTTCGCGGCGATCAGCTGAGGGAGCGGGCGGTCGGTCACCGACCAGGAACGCCTGCTCAGCCAGCGCTCTACTTCTTCCAGCACAGTGCGCGGCTCCTCACCTGTCGGATCACTGTCGGATCACTGTCGGATCTCTCGGTTCTATCGGTTCTGCCGAACCCGCTGGGTCACGCACTGTGATCCATCTCGCGGTTCGGACGACTATCTCAAGCGTCCAGGCCTTCGGTTACAGTCTTGAACAACGCCGGTGACCATCGCATGTCGGGGTCGCCGCCGCGCTTGAGTGATCAAGCGCCAGCTCAACAACCGAATAGCGCTCATCCAGAGGGACAGAGGGATACGGCCCGTTGAAGTCCCGGCAACCCTCCCGCCGACCTTGCCGAGGTCCAGGTGGGGAAGGTGCCAATTCCGTCTCGTGGCGAGATGCGCCGCGAGGAAGATGAGGAGAAAGGGCCTCGCCATCATGGCTGCGCAGACTGTCGCCACCACCACTTCCGTTGATCTCGGACCCGCCTCGGCGCTTTCCTGCCGCGAGTGCGGCACCAGCTTCCCGCTCGGACCGATCTTCGCCTGTGCCGAGTGTTTCGGGCCGCTCGAAGTCTCCTACGACCTGCCGACGGGCGACCCCGAGTCGCTGCGCAAGGAGATCGAGGCCGGACCCGCCAACATCTGGCGCTACGCCCCTCTCCTGCCCGTCCCGGCCGACGTCGCCGAGAAGCCGAACCTGAACCCCGGCTGGACCAAGCTCGTCAAGGCGGACAACCTCGCCCGTGAACTCGGCGTCGAGCAGGGCAAGTTGTTCGTCAAGGACGACTCCGGCAACCCCACGCACTCCTTCAAGGACCGCGTCGTCGCCCAGGCCATCGAGGCCGCCCGCGCCTTCGGCTTCACCACCCTGTCCTGCTCCTCCACCGGCAACCTCGCCGGCGCCGTCGGCGCCGCCGCGGCCCGCGCCGGCTTCCGCTCCTGCGTGTTCATCCCGCACGACCTGGAGCAGGGCAAGGTCGTCATGGCCGCGGTCTACGGCGGCGAACTCGTCGGCATCGAGGGCAACTACGACGACGTCAACCGCTTCTGCTCCGAGCTCATCGGCGACCCGCTCGGCGAGGGCTGGGGCTTCGTCAACGTCAACCTGCGCCCGTACTACGGCGAGGGTTCCAAGACCCTGGCGTACGAGATCTGCGAGCAGCTCGGCTGGCGGCTCCCGGACCAGCTGGTCATCCCGATCGCGTCCGGCTCCCAGTTCACGAAGATCGACAAGGGTCTCCAGGAGCTGATCAAGCTCGGCCTCGTCGAGGACAAGCCGTACAAGCTCTTCGGCGCCCAGGCCGAGGGCTGCTCGCCGGTCTCCGTCGCCTACAAGGGCGGTCACGACGTCGTGCGGCCCCAGAAGCCGAACACGATCGCCAAGTCGCTCGCCATCGGCAACCCGGCCGACGGCCCGTACGTCCTCGACATCGCCCGCCGCACCGGCGGCGCCGTGGAGGACGTCAACGACGAGCAGGTCGTCGAGGCGATCAAGCTCCTCGCACAGACCGAGGGCATCTTCGCGGAGACCGCGGGCGGTGTGACGGTCGGCGTGACGAAGAAGCTGATCGAGGCCGGCCTGATCGACCCGGCGCTCACCACCGTCGTCCTCAACACCGGCGACGGCCTCAAGACCCTCGACGCGGTCGCCGAGACGTCCCAGGCGACCGCCACCATCCGCCCGAGCCTGGACGCGTTCCGCGACGCGGGCCTCGCCCACTGAAGACCCCGCGAAGACCCGCGAACCCTCGCGACACCCGCACGGAAAGGCTGCAGCCCGACATGAGCGTCAACGTCCGCATCCCCACCATCCTGCGCACCTACACCGGCGGCAAGGCCGAGGTCGCCGCCGAGGGCGCCACCCTCTCCGAGGTCATCGCCGACCTGGAGAAGAACCACACGGGCATCGCGGCCCGCGTCCTGGACGACCAGGGCAAGCTGCGCCGCTTCGTCAACGTGTACGTCAACGACGACGACGTGCGCTTCGAGCAGGGCCTCGAGACGGCGACGCCGGCGGGCGCGGGCGTCTCGATCATCCCGGCCGTCGCCGGAGGCTGACCGTCGAGCACAGTGCCGGCGGCTGATCGCCCGGCCCGACGAGGCCACACAGAGTTACCTGAATTGCCCCCTCCGCGAGAGAAGCGGAGGGGGCAATTCTGCAGGGTTGAGCGCGGTAGAGTTGGGAACCGCGCTTCGCGCTTGTGCCGAGCGCATATACGAAGTCGGCCCCGGTCCGACAAGAAGCAGCCAAAGTGCCCAGCCCTTATCGGGTGTTCGTGGCATTTGTCGGGCCCGAGTTGCCCCGGAATCCAATGGCTCCGCCGCTTTTTACCGCTCTGCCGTGCCCAGATTTCTCGTCCGATTGACCTGTTGCAGACGGCAGTTGGGCAGATACATTCAGCCGCGGTCGACGCGTTCCGGCGCACACCCCCAACCAATGGGGGGTGAGGTCTGACCCGGGTCCGCGAAGTGCGGGCCTGTGCAAGGGCCAGTAATAGGGGAGTTAGTCATGGCTCAGGGCACCGTCAAGTGGTTCAACGCGGAGAAGGGGTACGGCTTCATCGCGGTCGACGGTGGTGCGGATGTATTCGTCCACTACAGCGCCATCCAGATGGACGGATACCGCACCCTTGAAGAGGGTCAGCGAGTCGAATTCGAGATCTCGCAGGGCCAGAAGGGTCCGCAGGCGGACATGGTCAAGCTCGCCGTCTGATCTCGGCGCGATCGGCCACCGACACACTCACGCCGAGAGGCCCGTATCCCGCGAGGGGTACGGGCCTCTCGTGCGTGTGCGGGCGGCCCGCGCGCGCCGCCCGCGGCGACCGCGCGTCTGCCGGAGGCGCTTGCACTCTCCTAGGTCGAGTGCTAATCATTGCGTTAGCACTCTGAAGGTGAGAGTGACAGAACTTGGATCGGGTCGGTGAGGCTCGCAGGCCGGGTGGGGCAAGGAACCACACGGCACGCAGGCCGTCCGTCGCGGGCACCAGCACGGTCCGTTTGCGTTTCCACCCCGTCCGGGAGGACCACTTCACATGGCCAAGATCATCGCGTTCGACGAGGAGGCACGGCGCGGCCTCGAGCGCGGCATGAACCAGCTCGCCGACGCCGTCAAGGTGACCCTGGGCCCCAAGGGTCGCAACGTCGTCCTCGAGAAGAAGTGGGGCGCCCCCACGATCACCAACGATGGTGTGTCCATCGCCAAGGAGATCGAGCTCGAGGACCCGTACGAGAAGATCGGCGCCGAGCTGGTCAAGGAGGTCGCGAAGAAGACGGACGACGTCGCCGGTGACGGCACGACGACCGCGACCGTCCTCGCCCAGGCGCTCGTCAAGGAAGGCCTGCGCAACGTCGCGGCCGGCGCCAACCCGATGGCCCTCAAGCGTGGCATCGAGAAGGCCGTCGAGGCCGTCTCCGCCGCCCTGCTCGAGCAGGCCAAGGATGTCGAGACCAAGGAGCAGATCGCTTCCACGGCCTCCATCTCCGCCGCCGACACCCAGATCGGCGAGCTCATCGCCGAGGCGATGGACAAGGTCGGCAAGGAAGGCGTCATCACCGTCGAGGAGTCGCAGACCTTCGGGCTCGAGCTTGAGCTCACCGAGGGCATGCGCTTCGACAAGGGCTACATCTCGGCGTACTTCGCCACCGACATGGAGCGCATGGAGTCGTCGCTCGACGACCCGTACATCCTGATCGTCAACTCGAAGATCGGCAACGTGAAGGACCTCCTTCCGCTGCTCGAGAAGGTCATGCAGTCCGGCAAGCCGCTGCTGATCATCGCCGAGGACGTCGAGGGCGAGGCCCTGTCGACCCTGGTCGTCAACAAGATCCGTGGCACCTTCAAGTCCGTCGCCGTCAAGGCCCCGGGCTTCGGTGACCGCCGCAAGGCCATGCTCGGCGACATCGCCATCCTCACCGGTGGCACCGTCATCTCCGAGGAGGTCGGCCTCAAGCTGGAGAACGCCGGTCTCGACCTGCTCGGCCGCGCCCGCAAGGTCGTCATCACCAAGGACGAGACGACGATCGTCGACGGCGCCGGTGACAGCGACCAGGTCCAGGGCCGCGTCAACCAGATCCGTGCCGAGATCGAGAACTCGGACAGCGACTACGACCGCGAGAAGCTGCAGGAGCGCCTGGCGAAGCTCGCCGGCGGTGTTGCGGTCATCAAGGCCGGTGCCGCGACCGAGGTCGAGCTCAAGGAGCGCAAGCACCGCATCGAGGACGCCGTTCGCAACGCGAAGGCGGCCGTCGAGGAGGGCATCGTCGCCGGTGGCGGCGTGGCCCTGCTCCAGGCCTCCGCGGTCTTCGAGAAGCTCGAGCTCGACGGTGACGAGGCGACCGGCGCCAACGCCGTGAAGCTCGCGCTGGAGGCCCCGCTCAAGCAGATCGCCGTCAACGGTGGTCTCGAGGGTGGCGTCGTCGTGGAGAAGGTCCGCAACCTTCCCATCGGCCACGGCCTGAACGCCGCGACCGGTGAGTACGTCGACATGATCGCCGAGGGCATCCTCGACCCGGCGAAGGTCACGCGCTCTGCCCTGCAGAACGCCGCGTCCATCGCCGCGCTGTTCCTCACCACCGAGGCCGTCATCGCCGACAAGCCGGAGAAGGCCGCCGCGGGCGGCGCTCCGGGCGGCATGCCGGGCGGTGACATGGACTTCTGAGCCTGACGGTTCAGCCTGTCCTTTCCGAGGGCGGCACTCCTCTTCACGAGGGGTGCCGCCCTCGGGCGTTCCCCGGTCGGTTTTCCTTGTCCGCCCGGTGATCACGGGTTAAGGTCCCCGGGCATATGTCAGGGGATCGGGGCGGGTGGGGGACATGACCGACAGTGACGACGTGCCCAAGAAGGGCATGAACGCGTGGGGACAGGCGATATCGGCCGTGGCGCTGGTGGCCGCGCTCGCCATCGGGTTCTGGGCGATCGCGAAGACGGACGCCGAGAGCAGCGCTGAGCCGAAGCCGGCGACCTGCTCGGGCGGGGAGGCCGAGAAGGGCGCGAAGGCCGGTGAGGCGGCGGGGCAGGTCTCCGGCGCCCAACTGTGCGGAGTACTCAACCGGCGGGACCTCGCCGAACTGCTCGGCACACCGACGGAGATCGCGAAGTCCGCGTCGGGCAGCGCGAGTTCGATCAAGACGGCCGGTGGACGCGAGATCTCCACGCCCTCGGCGCGGGTCGAGTTCGAGACGTACACCGTGACGCTGGAGGGCACCTACGACGGCCATCCGGTCGCCGACACCGCCGGCCTCTTCGGGGACACGCAGAAGCGGCGGACGTTCCTGGGCCACCGGGCGGTCCTCTACTCGGACCGCACCATCAGCATCAGGTTCCGCCTCGACGGCAGCGACTCGAGCAGCGCTCCCGGGGTCCCGGCCCGTGTTCTGTCCGTGGCGCAGGACGCGAAGGACAAGGGGGGCTCCTTCGAGCTGTCGCTGTGGCGCTCGGACGGCGCGGTGCCGGACGACACGATGCTGTTCCAGGTCGCCGAGAAGGTGCTGCCGAGGATCCCGGGGTGGGCGGCCGCCGAGTGACGGCCCGCGCACGGTGAGCTTCGGTCGGTGCAGGTCGGTGCAGGTCGGTGCAGGTCGGTGCAGGTCGGTGCAGGTCGGCGTGTGCGTGCCAGGCCCCGCGACCGGGACACGATCCGACTGACAGGCCCTAGAAGTGCGGGACCGGCGATTCCTCGTAGCTGGTCCAGGCTTCGCGGCCGGCCTGGACCGCGCTCTGGGCGGCGGTCTGCGCCTGGTGGAGGGTCCGGGAGGCCATCTCGCCGGGTGGCACCTCCCAGCTGCTGGTCCAGGTACGGCCCGCGCGGACCAGTTCGAACACGAGCAGGCCGACACCGGCCGCTCCGATCAGCATCCCGGCGCCGGTCAGCGCGGCGCCGGTGGTCAGCCGCCCCTGATCGGGACGGAACTCGGTCCAGGAGATCTTCGAGAACGTGCTCTCAGCCATGAATTCAGGATGCGGGACGGCGGGGCGGGTCGCATGCGGAGAGAGTGTCCGCAGGCCGATCAGCCCAGCATGGGGCCGTCGAACCCGGGCACGGGGGAGGTCTGCCCGGCATCGGGAACCGCCACCCGGACCGGCTTGCCGTGCTGCGACAGCGACAGCGTGACGGTCATGCGGACCCCGCCCAGGTTCAGGTCCGTCCGGGCGCGGACGATGCGGCCCTTGCCGTCGATCCAGGCGTCGGCGAACACCGGCAGGTCGCTGCCGAGGTAGTCCCTGGCCTCCTCGGCCTTGTCGCGGATCTTGGAGGTCGTGCGCAGGGTCAGGGTGGAGTGCCCGAGGGTGCCGCGGTAGTGCGTGGCGGGGGTCTTGTCGAGGGTCTCGGTGCCGCTCTCGGTGACCTGACGCATCGCGGAGATCTGCTCGAGGACGTACTCGGGGTCGTTGAGCGGGGCGCGCAGCATGGCGTGCGCCTTCGCCGCCGAGCGGGAGGTCGAGCCCCAGCCGTCCATGGCGAGATCGCCGGTGCCGCGTACGTAGACCGTGTCGTCGGCGAAGACCTCGTCGATCCTGCCCGTGGGGCCCCCGGGCATCCGAACCGAGAGTGCGCCGCGGTCGGCGTCCAGGTCGAAGCCGCCGGTGATGTCGATCCGGTAGGTCTGCCCCTGGCCGTCGGAGATCTTGACGTTCTGCCGGGTGTGCGCGGAGGTGGCACGGGTGGCCTTGACCGCGGCGCGCACGGCGTCGGCCGGGGCGGTCTTCGCGGCCGTGCTCTTCGCGGCGGAGCCGTCCCCGGCGTCGTCGTGCGAGGCGCAGCCCGCGCACAGGGCGGCGACGGTCACGAGGGCAGCGGTGAAGGGCAAGGGGGCGCGCATGGATGCTCCGGCGTCGGTCGTGCGGCCGAAGGATGTGTGCGGCCTGTGAAGGTGATTGCGGCTTGAACGATATCGCGGGGCATCGGGGCTCGCGGACGGTGCTCCGGGGTGACCTGACGCGGTGCCGTTCGTTGCGCCGGGCATGACGATGAACATGCCCGTGCGGGCTCTGGTGACAGGGGTGTTGGCGGCTTCGGCGGTGGCGGGGGTGTTCGCCCCGGGCGCGTACGCCGCCGATCCGGAGCCGCCGCACCAGACGGTGATCATGTCGAACGAGGAGGCGGAGGCGGCCGGCCTGGTGTCGCCCGGGTTCGCACCAGCCCCGTGCTACGAGCCCGGGGTCTACTACTTCGGGAGCCCTGCGCCGCCGGCACCGTCCGGATACGCACCCGGCTGGTGCGGCCTGCGGCTCTGACCCGCCCGTCGCGGGCGGGGTGTCAGCGGGCCAAGTCCCTTCCCGGGAGTGTCCGGCTTCGCCAACTCGCAGGGAGGGGAGCTGGGTTGAAACCTGCCTCCCCCTCCTTGAAAGCAGGGCTCGGGGCTGAGGCTTCGGGCGGGGTCCGGTCAGCGTCGGCGCAGGTCGTCGATGAACGCGGTCCAGGCCTCCGCCCGGAGCACGAGCTTCGGGCCGTCGGGGTTCTTGGAGTCGCGGACGGGGACCAGTCCGGGGTGGTCGTGGGTGACTTCGAGGCAGTCGCCGCCGCTGCCGCCGCTGTACGAGGACTTGTACCAGGTGGCCGAGGTGACGTCAGGCTCCGGATGCGTGATCTTCATGCGTGTAATCCTCCGCCACTGCTGCGATCAGGGCCACTGATTGTCTCGGAGTGAGTGCATCGGACCTGAGCAGATCGTAGGACAGCTGGTGGCGGGCGACTGTTGCCCGATCATCGGTCAACTGCCCCATGCTGGAAGCCTCGACGAAGGAGAGCGGCGGTGCGTCCCTGAAGTACATGAGCTTGAGCGAGCCCTCCAAAGCGGCATGCGCCCCCGCAGAGAACGACACCACCTGAACGATCACTCGGCGCCTACGGATCAGCGCGGCGATGTGCCGCAGGGCCTCGGCCATCACCGCAGGTCCGCCGACTTCCCGGCGCAGGGCGGCCTCATCCAGAACTGCCCACAACAAGGGCTTTGTTGGATCGTCGAGAAGGCGGGTCCGTTCCATCCGGGCCGCCACCAGCTTGTCGATCGCCTCCTCCGGGGCCGTGGGCTGGTAGGCCAGGAAGACCGCGCGGGCGTATGCCGGGGTCTGGAGCAGGCCAGGGATCAGCAGCGACTCGTACTGCCTGATCTCGATCGCGATGGCCTCCGCCTCGGCCGCCTCCGCGAAGTGCTCGGGGTGCTTCGACTCGTTCGCCTTCACACCGTGCCGGACGAAGAACCCCGCCGTCCCCAGCGCCGCGTCCAGCCGTTCCGCCATGTCCGGCAGGATCCTGCGCGTGCCCGCCTCCATCTGGCCGACGTACGACCCGCTGACGAACAGCAGCTCGCCCAGGGCCTGTTGGGTCAGGCCCGCCCGCTCTCTCGCGTGGCGGAGTTCCTCGCCGACCATGACGCGGCGGGAGGCGGGGTCGAGGTCCTTCGGTCCGGTCACGTGCATCGACTCCCCGAGCAACAAAGGGATTGTTGGGCCGGTGGCTCTGGAAAGCCTAGAGCCGATCCCGTCACGCTGGGTGGTGGAAGCGGAACTTGGCGTGAAGGAGCGGGCGATGGTGGTGCGGGACGCGGAGCGGCTGCGGGTGGTCGAGGAGACCGTCGCGCAACTGCGGGCCGAACTCGGGGTGTTGGGCGTGCTGCTGCCGTCCCTGCGGGTCGACCCCGTGTCGGCGGCGGGGGAGGTCGGCTATCCGCTGGTGGACCTGGGGTGCGTGAACCTCGATACGGCGATGCGGCTGGTCGCCGTACTGCACGACAGGCGCGGCGCGTGAAGATCGGCGCGTACGTGATCGACGTACGGGACGGACGCGTCGGGCAGGTCATGGGGCGCGAGGGCGGTTACGTGCAGTTGCGGCCGCCCGGCGGCGGGCGCGAGTGGGACTGTCCGCCGGAGGCGGTGGAGCCGGCGCCCGTCGCGGAGGAGCTGCGGGCGCGGGTGCGGCTGGTGAACCGGGAGGGGCGACTGCCCTGATCAGTTACGCGCCTCTCCGGGCGCGGGGATGAGGCTGTGCAGTGCCTCCTGCTGGGCGGCGCCGACGAACTGGGCGATGGCGTCGGTGACCGTGGCGGCCAGGGCGGCCGAGGCCTGTCGCAGGAGGGTGCGGGCCTTGTCGGTGAGGGCGACCTCGACGCCGCGCTTGTCGCCGCAGGCCGAGGCGCGGGTGACGAGTCCGGCCCGCTGGAGCAGGGCCACCTGGTAGGTGAGGCGGGTCTTGGGGCGGCCGAGCAGGTCGGCGATGCGGGTCATGCGGACGCCGCCTTCCGTGGACTCGCCCTTCTCCTCCGCGAGCAGGCACAGGATGAGGAACTCGTCGTGGGAGACACCGAGTTGCTCCTTGACGACGGAGCGCAGCCGCTGTTCCACGCCGCCCGTGGCCGCGAGCAGCAGCATCCACGCGCGCAGCTCGGGCGGCAGCAGGCCGGCGCCCGCGCTCGGACAGCCGGACGGGCTCTCGTCGGGTTCTGCCGCGTCGTCGCTCATGGGGTCAGAGTTTACCGGTTGTCCAAATTTGCCCTATCGGTTGTGCAAATTTGGATCAGTGGCTAACGTGAGGTGCACGAGTGATCCAAATTTGGATTACCCAAGCTCAGTGATCCGTGCTCAGTGATCAGCAGCCGAGTGATCAGCAACCGGGAGAAGTCATGACCGTCGCCGTGGAAACGGGGCAGTGGCAGCTCGACGCCGACGCCTCCACCGTCGCGCTCAAGCACCGCACCATGTGGGGGCTCGTCACCGTCAAGGGCGCCTTCGGTGTCGTCGGCGGGGGCGGTGAGGTCCGGCCCGACGGGGCCGTCACCGGGGCCGTGACCCTGGACGCCGCCTCGCTCGACACCAAGAACGCCAAGCGCGACACCCATCTGCGCTCTGCGGACTTCTTCGACGTCGAGAAGCACCCGGAGATCACCTTCGAGGTGCGGGGCGTCGAGACCGGTGCGGACGCCGCGGCGCAGGTGGACGGTCAGCTGACCGTGCGCGGTGTCAGCAGGCCGGTGTCCGTACCGGTGCGGCTGACCCGGGAGGGCGCGGACGCGGTCACGCTGGCGGCCGAGTTCACCGTGGACCGGGCGGACTTCGACATGGGGTGGAACCAGCTGGGGATGCTGCGCGGGCTGACCGCCGTCGCCGGGTCGCTCCGTTTCACGCGAGTGCCGGGCGGCGTACAGGAAAGCTGAGAGCCGGGGCCCGTGCGGGCCCCGGCTCTCAGGGAGTGAGTGGCCGGTCAGACCTTCGCGGGTTCCTTCGGTGCCGTCGGTTCCGTCGTGCCCGCGGGGGCCGGGGACTCGCCCGCGGCGGCCGGGGAGTCCACGTTCAGATCCACCAGCATCTGCTTGCTGAAGCCGAAGAAGTACGTGGCCACGAAGCCCACGATGTAGCCGACCAGCAGGCCCGCGCCGTAGATCGCGACCGTCGTGCCGAGGCCCTTGTTGCCGTCGAGGAGGGGGAACAGGGCCCAGCCCGAGGGGCCGATCGCCGTCGAGCCGACCTTGTCGCCGATCATCGAGAAGAAGCCTACGAACGCGCCGCCCGCCGCGCCGCCCACGCACGCCGTGATGAACGGGCGGCCGAGGGGGAGCGAGACGCCGTAGATCAGGGGTTCGCCGACGCCGAGGAAGCCTGCGGGGAGCGCGGACTTGATCGTCGTACGGATCGACTTGTTGTGCTTGAGGCGCTTGAACACCGCGATCGCACAGCCGACCTGGCCCGCGCCCGCCATGGCCAGGACGGGGAGGAGGACGGTGTAGCCCTGCTGCTCGATGAGCGTGGTGTGGATGGGGATGAGGGCCTGGTGCAGGCCCAGCATGACCAGGGGGAGGAACAGCCCGCCGAGGATGAGGCCCGCGAAGGCGCCCGTGTTGTCGAGGAGCCAGTTCGCCGCGGTGCCGATGCCCGTGGAGATCTCACCCGCCACGAACATCAGGCCGAAGATCGTGACCAGGCCGGAGACCAGGACCGTGAGGGTGGGCGTGACCAGCACGTCCACGGCCTCCGGGACCCACTTCCTGCACCACTTCTCGATGTACGTCGCGAGAACCGCGGCGCCCAGCGCGCCCAGCACGCCGCCCTGCCCGGGCGACAGTTTCTGGCCGAACGCCTCGATGTTCGCGACGCCCGCGTACACGATGATCGCCGCGACCGCGCCGCCCAGGATCGGTGTACCGCCGAACTCCTTCGCCGCGTTGTAGCCGACGAACACCGCGATCAGCGCCATGAATCCGGAGGCGATGGCGGCCAGGGCGGGGGTGACGCCCGGCAGCCAGTGCAGGTTGATCAGCAGGCCGTTGATGCCGGCGATGATGCCGCAGCCGATCAGCGCGGGGATCAGTGGCACGAAGATGTTCGCGATCCGGCGCAGGAACAGCTTGAACGGGGTGGCGTTCTTCGCCTTACGGGCCGCCTTCAACTCGGCGCCCTGGGCGGCGAGTTCGTCAGCGGTCACCGCGTGCGGCTCCGGTGCGGCCGTCTTGCCGTCCTGCATCAGATCCTCGAACTCCGGGGTGACCCGGGCGACCTTTCCCGGTCCGAGGACGATCTGGTACGTCTCGTCGTCGACCACGCCCATGACGTCGGGCAGCGCCTTCAGCGCGTCGTCGTCGACGAGAGCACGGTCGGCGAGGCCGAGACGGAGCCGGGTCATGCAGTGGGCTACGGACGTGACGTTCGATGCGCCGCCGACGAGAGGAAGGATCGCGGCGGCGATGGCGCGGTTCTTGGAGTCAGCCATGGTCGTGGTGCCTTGCTGTGCGTGGGGGGTGGAGCGATACGGGACTGCGGGATTACGGGGTCGTGGCCGAGGCCTGGAGCGCGGCGCGCAGATGACCCTTGCTGTCGGACAGGAGACGGGCGGCCGTCGGGCCGTCGACCGAGCCGAGGATCACGAGGATGGCGTTCTTCACCTCCCCGTCCGTCGCGGCGAGCGCGGCCTCGATGGCGGCGTCGTCCGCGCCGGTGGCCAGGGCGACGATCCGGCGGGAGCGGGCCCGCAGCTTCTCGTTCGAGGCGCGTACGTCGACCATCAGGTTCCCGTACGTCTTGCCGAGCCGGATCATGGTGATCGTCGACAGCATGTTGAGGACGAGCTTCTGGGCCGTGCCCGCCTTCAACCGGGTGGAACCGGTGAGGAGCTCGGGGCCGACGACGACCTCGATGCCGTGGTCGGCGGCCGCCGCGAGCGCGCTGTCCGCGTTGCAGGACAGGCCGATCGTGAGGGCGCCCCGGCCGCGCGCGTGCTCGACCGCGCCGATCGCGTAAGGGGTGCGGCCCGAGGCCGAGATGCCCACCACGACGTCGTCCGCCGTCAGACCCAGCGCGTCCAGGTCCTCGGCCGCGAGCTCCTTGGAGTCCTCGGCGCCCTCGACCGCCTTGACCATGGCGCTCGGGCCGCCCGCGATCAGACCGACGACCTCGCTCGGGTCGGTGTTGAAGGTGGGCGGGCACTCGGACGCGTCCAGGACGCCGAGCCGGCCCGCCGTGCCGGCGCCCGCGTAGACGAGGCGGCCGCCGCGGGCCATCCGCTCGGCCGTGCCGTCGATCGCCGCGGCGATCTGCGGGAGCCGCTCGGCGACGGCGGTGGGGACGCTCGCGTCCTCGCCGTTCATGATCTGCGCGATCTCCACCGTCGACAGCTGGTCGATCTCGGAGAGTTCCGGGCGGAACGCCTCGGTGGTGAGCGTGGCGAGCTGGGCGCGCAGTTCGCTGTAGTTGTCGGCGGCGTCGGTCGTGGAGGTCATGACGTGTGCGGCTCTTTCCGGTGCGGCGGTGGGGTCCGGTGCTGCAGTGGATTCAGGGGGAGTGCGGGCGCGTCGCCTAGCGGGAGCCGCGCGGCGTGTGACGGTGTGCGAGCGCCTCGTACGAAGCGGACAGGGCGGGGGCCGCGGTCTCGTACGTACGCTGCGCGACGCCCACGAACAGGCAGTCCACGACGAGCAGCTGGCTCGTGCGGGACGACATAGCGGCCGGCCGCAGCTCGCTCTCGCGGGCCGTGGACGTGGTCAGTATGTGGTCGGCGTACTGCGAGACCGGGCCGTCGGGGCGGCCGGTGATCGCGATCGTGGCGGCCCCGTGCTCGAAGGCGACGCGGAGCGGCTCGATCACGTCGCCGGTCGATCCCGAGTGCGTGATCGCGATGGCGACGTCCTTGGCGCGCAGCTGTACGGCGTTGGTGATCGCCAGGTGCGTGTCGCCGTGGGCGTGGGCGATCAGGCCGATGCGCAGGAGCTTCTGGGCGAGGTCCTGGCCGACGAGGCTGGACGCGCCGATGCCGTAGATGTCGATGCGGCGGGCGCCCGCCAGCGCGTTCACGGCCGCGCCGAGCTGCACGGTGTCGAGTCCGGCCGCGGTGTCGGCGAGGGTCTGCTGCTCGTCGTACGCGAGCTTCGCGACGACGTCGGCGATGGGGTCGTCGACCGCTATGTCCGCGGTGACGGCGGGGGCGCGGCCCGACTGCTGCTGGGCGGCGAGCCCGGCGAGGGCGAGGCGCAGGTCCCGGTATCCGGGGTAGCCGAGGAGGCGGGCGGTACGGACCACCGTCGCCTCGCTGGTGCCGGTGAGCTCGGCCAGGCCGGTGACCGTGAGGGCCGCGCAGCCGGCCGGGTCACCGGCGACGGCCTCGGCGACCCGCTGCATGGAGCGGGTCATCGACGGCGCGAGGGTCCGCACCTTGGCCGCGAGGGCGGCCGGGGCGGGCGGCGCGTCGCCTCCGAAAATTTCCTTCACGTTGCTGGTCACCTTTGAAAGATATTTTCAGGGGGGTGCGGCGTCAAGAGTCCCTCGGCTGTGCCGTACGGCACGTCTTCCCGGGTCCTTCGGCCGTGCTGAGGGGTAGGTGGGCGCGTACGCCGAGGGAGCACAATGGCTACATGGAGATCAGCCCCCTCGAACAGGCGCTGCACGCGGCCCGCGCCCTCGTACTCGCCGACCTCGGCTCCGGCGAGATCGCCCACGCCGACGTCGTGTCCCTCGTCGAGGACTCGATAGTGCACCGTCGCTGGTGGGTCGAGCAGTGGCCGGAAGGGATCGAATACGTCGCCGGGCTCGTCGCGCAGGACGTCCAGGACGGACTCCTCGAACGCGCCGGCCGCTGGCCCCTGTGCCCGGTGTGCGGCTCAGGCGAACCCCACGCCCTCGATGTGGAACCGGAGTTGGGCCCCGACCCGCACTGGGTGTGCAGCGAGGCGGGCGTGGTCGTGGCGCCCGTGGGGTCCCTCGGCACCGTCGCGCGATGACCGTCTACATCGATCCGCCGACCTGGCCCGGGCACGGGCGCATGTGGTCCCACCTGGTCAGCGACGTCTCCTTCGGCGAGCTCCATCTCTTCGCCGAGCTGCTCGGCGTCCCGCCCCGCGCCTTCGAGCGCGACCACTACGACCTGCTGTCGCACCGCTACGAGGACGCGGTGCGGGCCGGGGCCGTGCAGATCGGCTCGAAGGAGCTGGTGCGCAGGCTCACCGAGGCGGGGCTGCGGAGGCCGAAGGGGCGTCCCGCGGTGGAGAGTTGAGGCCCGACTTGGGGGACGTGGCGATCACCTTCGTGGTCGACCGGTGCATGCGCAGTGACACCGCCGTCGCGCCGATCGCCGTCACCGTCATCGCGGCGCCCGCCCACGCCGTCGCCGGGTAGCCGAGCCCCGCGTCGATCACCGTGCCGCCGAGCCACGGCCCGCCCGTGTTGCCCAGGTTGAACGCCGCCGTCGTCGTCGCCCCCGCGAGCGTGGGGGCCGCGCCCGCCACGTTGAACATGCGGGCGTTCAGCGCCGGCGCCGTATAGAACGCCGAGAAGCCCATCAGGAACGACAGCGCCACCGCCGCCACCGCGAACCCGCCGAGCAGCGCCAGCGCCACCAGGAACACCGTGGATGCCGCGATCCCGCTCAGCAGCACCCCGAAGAGGTGGGCGTCCGCGACCCGGCCACCGACCGTCGTACCCACCAGCGCGCCGACGCCGAAGAGCGCGAGGACCGTCGGGACCCAGCCCTCGTCGAGGCCCGCCACATCCGTGAGCAGCGGTGACAGATAGCTGAACGCGCAGAACACGCCGCCCGCCGCCAGCGCCGTCACGGTGATCGAGAGCCAGACCTGGCTGTCCCGGTAGATCGCCAGCTCGCGCCGCGGCTGCGGCCTCTGCGCGGGGAGCGGGATCCGCGGGATCAGCGTCACCACCCCCACCAGCGCGATCGCCGAGGCCGCGCCCACCGCCCAGAACGCCGCCCGCCAGCCCAGACCGTCACCGAGGAACGCGCCCGCCGGGACGCCCAGCACGTTCGCGATCGACAGACCGCCGATCATCACCGCCATGGCCCTCGCCCGCTGCGTCACCGGCACCAGGCCGATGGCCACCGCCGCGCCCACGGCCCAGAACCCCGCGCAGGCCAGCGCGCTCACGACCCGCGACGCGAACAGGACCGCGTACGTCGGCGCCAGCGCCCCCGCGACCTGGCCCAGGCCGAACACCGAGATCAGCGCGATGAGCGCGGTGCGGCGCGGCAGGCGCAGCGTCGCCACGGCGAGCAGCGGCGCGCCCACCACCATGCCGAGCGCGAAGGCCGATATCAGCAGGCCCGCCTGCGGGATCGTGACGTCCATGTCGTCGGCGATCGCGGGCAGGATGCCTGACAGCATGAACTCGGACGTGCCCAGCGCGAATACCGCCAGGCCCAGGATGTAGACGGCCAGCGGCATGCGGGTGGGGGCGTCCACGGGGGCGTCCACAGGGGCAGTCGCGACGGCGTCCGCGGGGGCTTCGGCGGCGTCTTCGGGAGCTTTTCGAGCAGAGTCAGGCATGACGTGACACAACGCGACGCAGCGGTGCTTAAATTCCCAACAGTTCGTACGCGCAGAGGTCCTCTGTCGTCGGAATCCGTACGAAACCGGCCCGCTCCAGTACCCGTTGGGACGGGCCGTTGTCCAGGTCAGTGTTCGCCGTCACCGCGGTGACGGCCGACTGCGACAGCGCCCATGCCGCTATCGCCCGCACCGCCTCCGTCGCGTAGCCCCGGCCGCGCGCCCCCTCCGTCACGTCGTAGCCGATCTCGACGCGGCCCTCCTCGTCCGGAGCGCTGTGGAAGCCGATCCCGCCGACCGCGCGTCCGTCCTCGATCCGCACGATCGCGTACGTTCCCCAGCCCTCGCGGTACGTGCCCGCCGCGTGCGCCTTCACCGTGATCCCGGAGCCGGTCCGGGTGCCGTCCGGTGCGTCCCCGTCCAGCCAGGCGAACCCGCCCGACCCGCTGTCCGCGTTCAGGTCCCTGGCCGACTCCAGGGACAGTTCGTGCAGGCGTACGCGGGCGGCCGCGATGGTGAGGAGTGTCATGGGGCGAGGATGCGGCAGCCGCTCGCGCCGATCAACCGGTTTGGGGAGTCAGCAGGTCAAGCTCCGCCGTGAGGTTCTCGCGGGCCCGCTCCTCCCAGTGCGCAGCGCCGTACGGGGTGCGGAACAGGCGGGGCAGGGCGAGGAGTTGCCGCAGGACGGCGGCGCGGCCCTCGCGGAACGGTTCGTCCGGTACGAAGCCGTACTCCTCCCGGACCGCCGCCGCGTAGGCCGCGTACGCGTCCGGGGCCGCCGCCAGGATCGCCAGGTCCGCGTCGCACAGGACCTCGCCGTTGTGGTCGTCCTCGTCCGGGTCGTGCGTCACCGTGAGCAGGACCAGGCGGCTCACCTCGTCGATCTGCTGATCCGTCAGGCCCGCTTCCGACAGGGCCCGTTCGGCCAGGCGCGCGGAGCGCTCCTCGTTCGTCGAGCGCTCGGGGAGGTACACCGCGTCGTGGAACCAGGCCGCGAGGCGGACCAGGGCCGGGTCGTCGGCGTGGTCCTCCAGTACGTCGATGTGGTCCAGGACCGCCTTGAGGTGCGTCGTCGTGTGGTAGCGGCGCTGTGGCTCCGACCAGCGGGCCAGGAGGTCGTCCGCGTAGGCGTCCGGGGTGGTGGGTGTGGCTGTCGCGTGCTGCGCCGTGGCGAGTGTCTCAGCCCAGGCTTTCCTCAGGTCGTCCCGCATGCGGCGACCCTAGACCCTGCCGGTGAACCTCGTCGGCAGGCCCCGTCGGCACTCCCTAATCCGGGGGTGGCCCGTACGGTCCTGAATCCGGGGGTGGCCCGTACGGTCCTGATCGTTTCTGTACGCCGGCCTCCTCGTCGTACTCGCCCAGAAGGATCACGCCGAGCGCCGAGGTCACGATGACCTTGGCCGCTCGCAGGACGTTTCCGAGGCGGTGGGGGTGGTGGGTCTCCGTGACTGCGGTGGCACCGTGAGTGAACGTCATGGTCGTCATGTCCCCATGGTGGAATACGGGCATTCCGTGCACATCGGTCCGGAGGTGTAGGTTGCGGCGGCGGGCGTGCGTCCTGGGGGTGACTCCGTCCCCTAGGGCCCTCACGGCTCCCCGGAAAACGGGAAATAAATGTGTTGGTCGCGTGTTGAGGCGGGAGTAAGGTGGTCCGCCTTGCCCGCCTCCCTCCGTGGAGCGCCGCCGCCCGGACGGAAACCGGTCGGCTGCCGTGTGTAACCGACCCCCCCCGGAGCCCGGAGGCATCGCCCGTGTCCCTCGACGACCCGCTCTCCCGCGAGCGCGCCCACCTCACGTCGTCCCGTTCCGCCCTGCGCGCCATGCGCGAGGACGTGGAGTCCCTCAACATCGCCGACGTCACCGCGAACTGGGTGAACGCCGCCGTTCTGCAGCGCCAGATCGACGACCGGATCAAGGCCCTGGCCGACCTGTCGCACACCCCCTTGTTCTTCGGGCGGCTCGACTACCTGCACGCCCCCGGCGCCGACCAGGCCGAAGGGGCCGGCGGGGAGCGGTTCTACATCGGGCGGCGGCATGTTCATGACGCGGCCGGCGATCCGATGGTCATCGACTGGCGCGCCCCCGTCTCGCAGCCCTTCTACCGCGCCTCGAAGAAGGACCCGATGGACGTCGGGCTGCGCCGGCGGTTCGGGTACACGGGCGGGGACCTCACCGCGTACGAGGACGAGCGGCTGTCCGATCCCGCCGAGGCCGAGGTCGTGAGCGCGCTGCTCCAGGCCGAGATCGAGCGCCCCCGCGTCGGGCCCATGCGCGACATCGTTGCCACCATCCAGCCCGAGCAGGACGAGATCGTGCGGAGCGGGCTCTCGGGGTCCGTGTGCGTCCAGGGAGGGCCCGGTACCGGAAAGACCGCCGTCGGCCTCCACCGTGTCGCCTATCTGCTGTACGCCCACCGCGAGCGGCTCGCCCGCACAGGGACCCTGGTCATCGGGCCGAACCGGTCCTTCCTCCACTACATCGAGCAAGTGCTGCCCGCGCTGGGTGAGCTGGAGGTCAAGCAGGCCACCGTCGACGACCTCGTCGCCCATGTGGAGGTGCGGGGCGCCGACGGCGCGGACACCGCCGTGGTCAAGGGCGACGCGCGGATGGCCGAGGTCCTGCGGCGGGCCGTGCGGTCGCACATCACGCTGCCCGTGGAGCCCCTCGTGGTCGTGCGCGGGTCCCGGCGGTGGCGGGTGCCCGCGTACGAACTGGAGGAGATCGTGCGGGAGTTGATGGCGCGCGACATGCGCTACGGCGCCGCCCGAGACGCGCTTCCGCAGCGCATCGCCCACGCCGTCCTCGTACAGATGGAGCGGTCGGGAGAGGCGCCCGACGACCGTGTGCAGGACGCCGTGGCCAGGAACGCGGCCGTCAAGGCCGCCGTGAAGGTCCTCTGGCCCGCCGTCGATCCCGCGAAGCTCGTGCTGCGGCTGCTGTCCGACGCCGAGTTCCTCGCCGAGCACGCGGAGGGTGTCCTCAGCGAGGACGAGCAGAAGTGCGTGCTGTGGGAGCGGCCGGCGCGCAGTGTGCGGGCCGCCAAGTGGTCCTCCGCCGACGCCGTGCTGATCGACGAGGTCACCGATCTCGTCGCCCGTACGCACTCCCTCGGGCATGTGGTGCTCGACGAGGCGCAGGACCTCTCGCCGATGCAGTACCGGGCCGTCGGGCGGCGCTGCACCACCGGGTCCGCCACCGTCCTCGGCGACCTCGCGCAGGGCACGACGCCCTGGGCCACGCGCAGCTGGGCCGAGGCGCTGCGGCATCTGGGCAAGGAGGAGGCCGTGGTCGAGGAGCTGACCGTCGGATTCCGCGTGCCGCGCGACGTCATCGCGTACGCGTCCCGGCTGCTGCCCCACATCGCGCCCGGACTCGCGCCCGTCTCGTCCGTCCGTGAGAACCCCGGCGCCTTCGAGGTCCGGGAGGCTGCGCGCGGGACCGACGACGTGGTCGCCGCGTGTACCGAGGCGCTGGAGCGGGAGGGGTCCGTGGGTCTCATCGCCGCCGACGCCCGCCTCCCCGCACTGGCCGCAGCCCTCGCGGACGCCGGGATCACCTACCTGGGCCCCGGCGAGGAGACCACCGCCGAGACCCGCCTCACCCTCGTACCGGCCTCGCTCGCCAAGGGCCTCGAATACGACTACGTGGTCCTCGACGAGCCCGCCGCCGTCGTCGACGGCGAACCCGACGAGCGGACCGGACTGCGGCGTTTGTACGTGGCGCTGACCCGGGCCGTCTCCGGTCTGGTCGTGGTCCACGCCGCGGAGCTGCCGGAGCAGCTGGCGGTGTGACGGCCGCCTAGGGGGTGTCGACCGCCTCGCGCCACGTGCGGACCGCCTCCGTCGACACCGGGGCCGTCCAGCCCCGGGGGCGGGCCGCGCCGCCGATGTGGAAGGCGTCGATGCCCGCCGCCTTCAGGCGCGGCAGGTGGTCGAGGCGGAGGCCGCCGCCGACCAGGATCTGCTGCTCGTAACCAGGTTCGCCCGAGCGGGCCGCCTCCGCCGCCAGGACGTCGAGCCCGGCGTCCACGCCGTCCGGTGAACCGGCCGTCAGGTAAGTGTCGAGGCCCGGCGCGTGCGCGAGGTGCTTGCGCAGGCCGGCGCGGTCCGCGGTCCGGTCGATCGCGCGGTGGAACGTCCAGCGGCAGCCGTCCAGCTCGGCCGTGATCCGTTCGACCGCCGCGAGGTCGGGGCCGCCCGCCGGGTCGAGGAAGCCGAGCACGAACTCGTCGGCCCCCTCCGCGCGCAGCCCGCGCGCGGTCTCGGCCAGCGCGTCCAGATCGCCCGCGGCGAATCCGTCCGCGAGCCGGATCATGACCCGCAGCGAGATGCCGACGGCCGCGCGGATCCGGCCGAACGTCTCGCGCGACGGGGTGAGCCCGTCCGCCGCCATGTCGGTGACCAGCTCAAGGCGGTCGGCGCCGCCCGCCTGGGCCGCGACGGCGTCCTCGGCGCCGAGCGCGATCACCTCCAGGACTGCACGCTTGCTCATGGGACCCCTTTGTCGGTTGCGAAGGCGGGTGCGGATGCGGTGGCGCCGGGCTCCAGGGCCTGTCGTCACAACAGGTCCTAGAGGTCTAGTCCAATAGGCCAGACTACGCGCAGACGGCCCGCGCCGACAGACGATCAGTGGCCGTGCCCCTCCGAATGATCACCCGCGCTCCGCCCGGCGTGCACCGTGAATTCCGCCGTGCGCACGGTGCCGTTGTGCTTGAAGTCCAGGAAGAGGCGGTACGTCCCGTTGCTGGGCGCCGTCGCCGTGAACGAGACCTCCGGCCCCGGCCCGCCCTTGTTCGGGTGGACGTGGAGATACGCGAGGTCGCCGGAGCGCAGGGCGACCAGATGCCCGTACGAGCCGAGGTAGGGCTGGAGGTCGGTGACCGGCCTGCCGTTCTTCGCGACGCTCAGGGTCAGCTCGCTCGCCGAGCCCGCGGCGAGGTCCCCGCCCAGCCGCACCTCGTAGCCGTCGCCGGCGTCGGCGGTGCGCGAGGCTGCCGGGAGGTCTCGGGGTGCGTACTTTCCGGCGACCGACAGGTCCGCCCCGAGGGTGAGGCCCTCCTTCTCCGCCTGCGGGGCGAAGTCGGCGAAGACCCGGTATCCGCCCGCCTTCGGCAGCTCGACCGGCGTCTTCCAGGTGCCGTCCGCCGCGCGGGCCGGGTGCAGATGGCGGTAGACCGTGAGGTCCCGCGAGGCCACGATCAGGTGCAGCTGCTTGCCGTGCTCCGTCCGGTACGCGGTGACCTTGCGGCCCGTGTCGTCCTTCGTGATCGCGAAACTCAGCTCGGTGCGCTCTCCGGCGGCGGCGATGCGCCGGGTCCGCAGGTCGAGCGTGTAGCCGCGCTCGGAGATCTGCAGCCCGCCGGGGGCGGCGGCCGCGGTGTCCGATGCGCCGTGGCCGGCGTGCCCGTCCGGCGCCTCCTGCGTACGTCCTTTCTCCGCATGCCCTCCCTCCGCATGCCCTGCCGTCTTCTGTTCGCCTGCGGCTATGGGGTCGACGCCCCTGCCCACCCCGTACGCGGTGCCGAAGGTCGCGGCGACGGCGGCTGCGAAGGCGGTGATCTTCAGTCCGGTCTTCATGACGGCTCCTGGTGTGCGGACGGTGCGGACGGTGTCGGTGTCCGGTGGCTGATAGCCCGACCATACCCCTGGGGGGTATGAAGTCAAGCGGTGGGAGCGCTTGCGTCAGATACCCCCCATGGGTATAGATTGGATCTCGTAAGCGATACCCACCCCAGGTACCGGAGTCGGACCGCAACCGAGGAGGCCTCATGTCGGTGCACCCAGCCGCCACCGCGCCCTCCGCCGCCCCGGCGGCAGAGGTGGAACTCGCCATCGGCGGCATGACCTGCGCCTCGTGCGCCGCCCGGATCGAGAAGAAGCTGAACCGTATGGACGGCGTGGCGGCGACCGTCAACTACGCGACGGAGAAGGCGAAGGTCACCTTCGCCGACGGGGTGGCCGTGGCCGACCTGATCGCGACGGTCGAGGCCACCGGGTACACGGCCCAGGAACCGCCCGCGACCGACGAGGAGAAGGCCGAGGAGGCGGAATCGCAGGCGTCGGCCGACTCACTCGCGCCGCTCCGGCAGCGACTGATCACCGCCGTGGTGCTGGCCGTGCCCGTCGTGGCGATGGCGATGGTCCCCGCCTTCCAGTTCGAGTACTGGCAGTGGCTGTCGCTCACGCTGACGGCACCCGTCGTGACGTACGCGGCCTGGCCCTTCCACAAGGCCGCCTTCACGAACGCGCGGCACGGCGCCGCGACGATGGACACGCTCATCTCCGTCGGGACGTCGGCCGCGTTCCTCTGGTCGGTGTGGGCGCTCTTCTTCGGAACCGCCGGCATGCCCGGCATGACGCACGCCTTCGAGCTGACCATCGCCCGCAGCGACGGCGCCGGGAACATCTACCTGGAGGCCGCCGCCGGAGTCACCGCCTTCATCCTCGCCGGGCGCTACTTCGAGGCCAGGTCCAAGCGGAAGGCCGGCGCGGCGCTCAAGGCGTTGCTCGAACTCGGGGCCAAGAACGTCACGCTCGTGCGCGAGGAAGGACGTGAAGAGACCGTCCCCGTAGCCGAGTTGAAGGTCGGCGACCGGTTCCTCGTACGGCCCGGCGAGAAGATCGCCACCGACGGCGCAGTGGTCGAGGGCGCTTCCGCCGTCGACGCCTCGATGCTGACCGGCGAGTCCGTCCCCGTGGAGGTCGCAGTCGGGGACGCCGTCACCGGCGCGACGCTGAACGTCGGCGGACGCCTCGTCGTCGAGGCCACCCGAGTCGGCGCGGACACCCAACTCGCCCGTATGGCACGTCTCGTGGAGGACGCGCAGAACGGCAAGGCCGCCGCGCAGCGCCTCGCCGACCGGATCTCCGCCGTGTTCGTGCCGGTCGTCATCGGGCTCGCGCTGGCCACGCTCGGGTTCTGGCTCGGCAACGGCGCCGGGATCACGGCCGCCTTCACCGCGGCCGTCGCCGTCCTCATCATCGCCTGCCCCTGCGCCCTGGGCCTCGCCACACCGACGGCGCTGATGGTCGGCACGGGGCGCGGCGCGCAGCTCGGCATCCTCATCAAGGGCCCGGAGGTCCTGGAGACCACGCGGGCGGTCGACACGATCGTCCTGGACAAGACCGGAACGGTCACGACCGGCCGGATGACGCTGCTCGCCACACACGTGGCGGACGGCACGGACGCAGGTGAAGTCCTGCGTGTCGCGGGGGCGTTGGAGCACTCCTCGGAGCACCCGATCGCGCAGGCCATCGCGGACGGGGCCCGCGAGAAGGTGGGCGAGCTCGGCGCCGTCGAGGACTTCGCGAACCTTCCCGGGCTCGGCGTGCAGGGCATCGTGGACGGCCACGCCGTACTCGTCGGCCGCGAAAAGCTCCTCGCCGAGTGGGAGATCCGTCTGCCGGTGGAGCTGGAGCGCGCCAAGGCGGAGGCCGAGGCGGCGGGGCGCACGGCCGTCGCGGTGGCCTGGGACGGGGAGGCCAGGGCGGTCCTCGAAGTCGCGGACGCGGTGAAGGAGACCAGCGCGGAAGCGGTACGGCGACTGCGGGGCCTCGGCCTGACACCCATCCTCCTCACCGGCGACAACGAAGCCGTGGCGCGTTCGGTGGCCGCCGAGGTCGGCATCGACGAGGTGATCGCGGAGGTCATGCCGCAGGACAAGGTCGACGTGGTGAAGAGGCTTCAGGGCGAAGGGCGTTCCGTGGCCATGGTCGGTGACGGCGTCAACGACGCGGCGGCCCTGGCGCAGGCCGACCTCGGGCTCGCGATGGGCACGGGCACGGACGCGGCGATCGAGGCCGGCGACCTGACGCTGGTCCGGGGCGACCTGAGGGCGGCGGCCGACGCGATCCGCCTGTCCCGGCGGACGCTGGGGACGATCCGCACCAACCTGTTCTGGGCGTTCGCCTACAACGTCGGCGCGCTGCCGCTGGCCGCGGCGGGCCTGCTGAACCCGATGATCGCGGGCGCGGCGATGGCGTTCTCGTCGGTGTTCGTCGTGGGCAACAGCCTGCGCCTGAGGAACTTCAGGCCGCAGTCGTAGGAATGAGCAACAGGGCCCGTCCACACACCGTGGACGGGCCCTGCTTGCTGATGGTCAGCTGCCCTGCTCGCCCGCGAGGAGCTCGTCGGCGTCGACGATCCGGTACGCGTAGCCCTGCTCGGCGAGGAAGCGCTGGCGGTGGGCCGCGAAGTCCTGGTCGATGGTGTCGCGGGCGACGACGGAGTAGAAGCGGGCCTCGTGCCCGTCGGCCTTCGGGCGCAGGACCCGGCCGAGGCGCTGTGCCTCCTCCTGCCGGGACCCGAAGGTGCCGGACACCTGGATCGCGACCGTGGCCTCGGGCAGGTCGATCGAGAAGTTGGCGACCTTGGACACGACGAGGACGGAGATCTCGCCGTTGCGGAACGCGTCGAACAGCTTCTCGCGCTGGGCGTTGCTGGTCTCGCCCTTGATGACGGGGGCGTCCAGATGCTCGCCCAGCTCGTCGAGCTGGTCGATGTACTGCCCGATGACGAGGGTCTGCTCACCCTGGTGCTTGCGCACGAGGGCCTCCGTCACCTTCCGCTTGGTCGCGGTGGTGGCGCAGAAGCGGTACTTCTCCTCGGCCTCCGCGGTCGCGTAGGCGAGCCGCTCGCTGTCGGTCAGATTGACGCGTACCTCGACACAGTCGGCGGGCGCGATGTAACCCTGGGCCTCGATCTCCTTCCACGGAGCGTCGAAGCGCTTGGGGCCGATCAGCGAGAAGACGTCCGACTCGCGCCCGTCCTCACGCACCAGCGTCGCGGTGAGGCCGAGGCGCCGCCGGGCCTGGAGGTCGGCGGTGAACTTGAAGACGGGAGCGGGCAGCAGATGCACCTCGTCATAGATCACGAGCCCCCAGTCGCGGGAGTCGAAGAGCTCCAGATGCGGATAGATGCCCTTCCGCTTCGTGGTCAGCACCTGATACGTGGCGATGGTGACGGGCCGGATCTCCTTCTTCGTCCCGCTGTACTCGCCGATCTCGTCCTCGGTCAGGCTCGTCCGCTTGACCAGCTCGTGCTTCCACTGCCGGGCGGAGACCGTGTTGGTGACGAGGATGAGCGTCGTCGCCTTGGCCTCGGCCATCGCGCCGGCGCCCACCAGCGTCTTACCGGCGCCACAGGGCAGCACGACCACGCCGGACCCGCCGTGCCAGAAGCCCTCGACGGCCTGCTTCTGGTAGGGGCGCAGCGCCCAGCCGTCCTCCGCGAGTTCGATCTGGTGCGCCTCGCCGTCCACGTAACCGGCGAGGTCCTCGGCGGGCCACCCCAGCTTGAGGAGCGTCTGCTTGATCTGGCCGCGCTCCGAGGGGTGCACGGCGACGGTGTCCGCGTCGATGCGGGCGCCGACCAGCGGGGCCACGCGCTTGGAACGGAGGATCTCCTCGAGCACCGGCCGGTCCGTGGTGGTCAGGACGAGGCCGTGCGCCGGGTGCTTGGACAGCGTGAGACGCCCGTACCGGTCCATGGTCTCGGCGATGTCGACCAGGAGCGCGTGCGGGACGGGGTAGCGGCTGTACTCGACGAGGGCGTCCACGACCTGCTCGGCGTCGTGGCCGGCGGCCCGCGCGTTCCACAGCCCGAGCGGCGTCAGCCGGTAGGTGTGGATGTGCTCCGGGGCGCGCTCCAGCTCGGCGAAGGGCGCGATGGCGCGACGGCAGGCGTCGGCCTGGTCGTGGTCGACCTCCAGGAGCAGCGTCTTGTCACTCTGGACGATGAGCGGTCCGTTCACGTGTATCCCTTCCACCGCGCTCCGCGAGGCGCGGGGCCAAACGTCCAGTGTGCCGCATGACGCGTACGAACCGCGTACGGTCGGCGGCCGACGGGACGTGGGGGCACGGACCCCGGCGTCAGGCCTCGGCCTCCAGCTCGGCCACCCCGGTCACCCGGTGCAGCGGATACGTCCGCACCTCGTCCGCCGTGTGGTCGTACGCGGTGACGAACCCGCCCTCGACCCGGATCGGGGCGATCACGCGCTGGCTGGCGGAGCCCTCCGCGTTCACATAGCCGATCCACACGGCCTCACCCGTCAGGACGGCCGCCTGCATCGTGGCCAGCGTGTCCGCCGCGCTGGTACGGGGAAGCGCCCCGCTCTGCTCGCCCGGCGCGTGCTTGCGCGGTGTCGTGGAGGCGAGGTCACCCGCGCGGATCGCGCGCACGGCGGCGGTCAGGAGCGTGCCGTCCGGGACGGGCGGCCCCTCCGGGACGGGCTCGGGGGCGCTGCGCGGCGGAGTGCGGCGGGCGTGGGCGCGGGTGATCAGCACATCGCCCTCGGGACTCTCCGCGGCGGGCGCGAACCCCATCTGCCGCAGGCCCTCCAGGAGCGCCGCGGGGTCGGCCTGCGCGGCGAGGACGGTCGGCGCGAGCCGCCGCAGGCGCAGGGCGGCGGAGCGCTTGTCGGCGAGGATCTCGCCCAGGAGTACGTCGTCGTCGCAGCGCACGTACGCGGAGGCGGCGCCGATGCGCAGATGCCCGTGCTTACGGGCCACGTCGTCGATGAGGTACGCGAGGGGCTGCGGGACGGGCGTACGGGAGTGCGTGTTCAGGAAGTCGTGCAGGTCGGAGGCGGTGCGGCCGGAGTCGAGTGCGCGCCGTACGGACCCGGGCGTGAACCGGTAGACGGTCGCGCCGCCCTTGGACTCCACGTCGGCGAGGACGGAGAGCGCCTCGGCGAGGGGCCGTTCCAGGGGCCCGGGGGCGACCGCGGTCAGGTCGGCCTGAAGAAGGACATGGTCCAGCGGCTCGGGCAGCAGCGGAGCGAGCAGAGCGACGGCGGCCGCCTCCGCAGCAGTCGTCACACCGCCCTCAAGAAGTGCCCGCCCGTGCTCGGACAGGGCACCCCGACCCGTGAAGCCGAGCAGTTCCGCCTCCGTGAGGGTCCACCGGGCGATGCGGGCGCGCAGGTCGTCGGGGTCACCGGCCTCGTCGGAGGAGGCGGCGGCGCCGCGCAGGGGCCGCTCCCAGCGGAGCCGGGCGAGGAGGGTCTCGGGGTCGGGGGAGGCGCCTTCGGGCAGCTCGGAGAGGAGCGCGAGCACGCGGCGGCGGACCTCCGGAGCGGCGGAGCGGTCGAGGTGCGGCCCGAGCACGGAGAGGGTGCGCCCGGCCGCGGAGACGGCGACGGCGCCGTCGCGCCCGCCGACCAGGCCGGAGGTGCGGGTGGCGGGGAGCCAGGCGGCGACGAGCCGCGCCCAGCGGTCGGCGGCGGGCTGCTCCAGCCAGTCGTCGTAGGCGGGCGTCGCGGCGTACTGCTCGTCGGCCTCGCCGTCGGACGCGATGAGCCCGGCGGCGTAGGCGAGTTCGACCCAGAACGCGGCGAGGGGCTCGGTGGTGTCGAGGGCGGCGGCGGTGCGCTTGAGGTCGCGCACGCTGAGCCCCCCGGCGCGGAGAACGGCGGGCCCGCCCTCGTCCCAGTCCTTGAGCAACTCCTCGACGGTGGCGAGCGCGGTGTAGGCCTGCCCGGCGCCGGTCGCGTTCACGACGGTGGGGCGGTGGGTGGCGGCGGGTTCGACGGCGGGGGGTACGGGTTCCAGGGCGCGGTGGGCGCGTCCGCCGCGCAGGTGGAGGGCGGCCTCGCGGGGCAGCACGACGGTCCCGGGCGCCGTCGGCAGGAGGAGTCCGCGGTCGAGGAGCCAGCGCAGATGGGCGGCGGGCTCGGCGGTGACCTGGCCGTAGGGCGGGCCCCAGACGAGCCGGGAGAGGACCTCGACGGCGTCCGCGGGCGCCTCGTCGAGGAGGGCCGACATGCGCGGCCGGTCGGTGAAGAGCGCGGTCAGCGAGGCGACGGCGGAGACCGGGTCGTGCGTGGAGGCGAGGCCCGCGGCCGTCACGATCTCCTGGACACGGCCGGGGGACATGCCCGAGGTGGCCTCGGCGACGGTGGGGCCGAGGCCGGTGGGGGAGGGCCGCTGTGGCGCGGGGGCGAGCAGCTCACGGGCGGTGCGCACGAGGCGGAGCCGGTCGTCGGGCCCCCAGAGCAGGGCCTGTTCGCGCAGGGCGGCGACGGCGTGCGGCAGAGCGGCGGAGACCGTACGGGCGTCCACGCCCGCGTCGTCCCCCTCGTCCCCGGCGAGCAGAGCGAGGAGGGTGCCGTATGTGGTGGGGTCCGGGGCGACGGCCAGCGCCTCCGCGGTCTGGAGCGTGAAGCGGTCCAGGTGCTCGAGCGCACGGATCACGGACGCGCGGGTGCCCGCACGGGTGGCGAGCTGCGTGAGGTCGCCGGGAACAGGGTTGAGCAGATCGGGGCGGGCGCGCAGGAGTGCGCCGAGGGAGGCGTCGTCGCGGGCGCGCAACGCCTCGGCGAGGGACCGGGGGGCCGTACTCCCCGCCCCGCTCCCGTCCTCGGCGGCGCGGTCCGGCTCGTGAGTGCTCATCCGGGCCACGGTAGCGCCTGACCGGCCCGCCGGGCGGTGGCCCCGCTGGGCCCGGAAGAGGCCCCCGGTGCCGCGCCGGGCACGGTAACGTCGTAAAACGGGTGAACGAACCGTCAACACCACCACCCCGGAGGGCACTTCGTGGGGATCGAGAGCGATCAGCTCGTCTTCGACTATCTGAGCCGGGTCGGCGACCTGGCCCAGCAGCGTCAGCTGCCCTCCGGCACGCGGATGCGCCTGGTGTCGGAGCTGCGCAACGAGATCGAGACGCGGCGCGCGAAAACGACGGTGGACAGCCCGGCCGCGGTGCGCCGGATCCTGGAGCGCCTCGGCACGCCGGACGAGGTGGTGATGGGCGCGGGCAGGGGCCGCGGCCCGGCGGAGCCGGAGGCGCCGCGGGCGGCGGTGCCCGTGCAGAGGTCGAAGGAGCAGCGGCCCAAGGAGCCCCGTCCGAAGGGCCTTCGGCGGATCGTGCCGGGCCCGCGCACGGAGCCGCAGGAGGACGAAGAGGTGCGGGACGCGCCGTCGCCGCCGCATCTGGCGGGGACGGACGAGCTGGGGGAGCCGGGTTCGGAGCCGGACTGGTGGCGCGTGGACAGCAGCCCGTTCGGCGTTGCGGACACCGTGCCGGGGTTCGTGGGCGGCGTCGAGATCCCGGAGATACTCAAGCCGCCGGGCAAGGACGACCCGCGCCTGCCCAAGGCACGCAGGGCCGCGGCCGGGACGGAGGACGAACTCCCGGACGACGAGCCGGAGACGGGCACGGAGAAGACGCTCCGGGGGCGCCGCCTCCCGACCCTGCCCGGCCGGCCGAACCCACTCCTGCTGCTCGCCGCCGCGCTCCTCGTGGCCGGCGCGGTCATGGGCAACTGGTTCGCGCTGGGCCTCGGCTGGATCATCGCGTACGCGTCGCGGCGCCTCAGCGAGGGCGAGTCGAAGGTGGCCGTGCTGTGGCTGCCGGGGCTCGCGGTGACGGCCGGGCTCGTGTGGCTGTGGGGCCGCAACACCGGGCGGTGGGGCGAGCCGATCGCGGACGGGCGGATGAGCGACGCGATCGGCGCGACGTGGCCGTGGGTGGTGCGGGGGGCGGCCGTCGCCTCCGCGCTCTTCGTGGTGTGGAGATCGCAGCGGCAACGGCCTTGAAGAGAGAGGCTGTCAGGCGGTCAGGTCCTTCTGGAACTCGTCGAGGATCTGGTGCGCGGCGGTGTAGCCGATGCCCGCGATCCACAGGTTGTCGTCGACCTTGAAGACCTTGCCGTCCTCGGACGCCCTGAGGTTCTTCCACAGGCCGCTCTTCATCGTCTCTGTCGCCTTGGCCTTGCCCGGGTCGCCGTAGGTCGAGGTGAAGATGACGTCCGCGTCCGCGAGGTCGACCTTCTCGGGGCTCACGTCGTACGAGAACCCGTCCTTGGCCTTGTCGGTGATGGCGGGGCGGCCGACGCCGAGGTCGGCGAGGATCGAGCCGATGTAGTTCTGCTTGCCGTAAATGCGGATGTCGGCGCCCTCGACGAAGCGGACGAAGTTGATGTCCGTCGCGGCGGCCTTCTCCTTGCCGCCGATCGCGGCGGTCACCTTCGCGACGTGCGCGTCGTAGTCGGCGATGACCTTCTTCGCCTCGGCCTTCCTGCCGAGCGCGTCGGCGTGGACCTGGAAGTTCTCCTTCCAGGCGGTGCCGGTGGACTCCGTCATCACGGTCGGGGCGATGGCGCTGAGCTGCTTGTAGCGGGCGCCGTCGCGGACCTTGCTGGTGAGGATGAGGTCGGGCTTGAGGGCGGCGACGGCCTCCATGTCGGGGTTGGCGATCTCGCCGACCTCCTTGATGCCCTTCACCTCGTCTCCGGGCAGGTAGGACGGGAAGCCCGCCTCCGTCGCCGCGTGCGTCGCGCCGACGGGCTTCACGCCGAGGGTGAGCGCGGAGTCGAGCTCGCCGGTGTCCAGGACGACGACGCGCGTGGGGTGTTCGGGCACCTTCACGTCACCCATCGCCGTACTCACTGTGTGCGTCTTCCGGGATGTCGGGGCAGCCGCGTCGGAGCCGGAGTCCCCGTCGGACGAGCCGCAGGCGGTCAGGGCCAGGGCGCCGGTCAGGACGAGTGCTCCGGCGGTGAGGGCGCGATGATCGCTGCGGGTCATGAGGCTGCCTTCCGGGAGAGGGAGTCGGACGGGGCGTCGGGCCGGGCAACGGACCGTTCGCCGGGCCGGGCGTCGGCCTGCCAGGGCGCGCCCGGCACGATCAGCGGGGAGCCGGTCACCGGGTCGGGGACGACCACGCAGTCCAGGCCGAACACCTCCCGTACGAGGTCCGCCGTGACGATCTCGGCGGGCGGGCCCTCGGCGACGATGCGGCCGGACTTCATGGCGACGAGGTGGTCGGCGTAGCGCGCCGCCTGGTTGAGGTCGTGCAGGACGAGGACGACGGTGCGGTCCTTGTCGTGGTTCAACTGGCGTACGAGGTCGAGGACTTCGACCTGGTGGGCGATGTCGAGATATGTGGTCGGCTCGTCGAGGAGCAGCAGTTCGGTCTCCTGGGCGAGCGCCATGGCGATCCAGACGCGCTGGCGCTGGCCGCCGGAGAGCTCGTCGACGGAGCGGTCGGCGAGGGCCGCGACGTCGGTGCGTTCCATGGCCTCGGTGACGGCGCGCTCGTCGGCGTCGGACCACTGCTGCCACCAGTGCTGGTGGGGTTGGCGGCCGCGGGCCACGAGGTCGGCGACGGTGATCGCCTCGGGCGCCACGGGCGTCTGCGGCAGCAGCCCGATCTGCTGGGCGATCTTCTTGGTGGGCAGCTTGGTGAGCGCTTCACCGTCGAGGAGCACGGAGCCGCTCTTCGGCTTGAGGAGCCGGCCGAGGGCGCGCAGCGTGGTCGACTTGCCGCAGGCGTTGGGTCCGACGATGACGGTGACGCGGCCGTCGGGGACGGCGAGGTCGAGGTCGTGGACGACGGTGCGGTCCTCGTAGGCGAGGGTGAGCGCGCTGGTGCTGAGCCGGGTCACCGGTTTCCTCCCGTGCGGCTGCGGATGATGAGCCAGATCAGGTACGGCGCCCCGACGGCGGCCGTGAGGACACCCACCGGGAGTTCGGTGGGGGAGAACAGGCGCCGGGCCAGCAGGTCGGCCACGACGACGATGAACGCGCCCAGGAGCGCCGAGCACAGGAGCGGGATCTGGGCGGTGCGCGTCACGCGGCGGGCGATCTGCGGGGCCAGGAGCGCGACGAAGTCGACGGGCCCTGCGGCGCCGGTCGCCACGGACGCGAGGACGACGCCGAGCAGGACGAGGCCGAGGCGTACGCGGCCGAGGCGGACGCCGAGCGCGGTCGCCGTGTCGTCGTCCATGGCCACGGTGCGCTGGGCGCGTGCGGCCCACGCCACGAACGGGACGAGGACGAGGAGGGTCCAGCCGAGCGGGGCGGCCTCCGCCCAGCCGCGGCCGTTGAGCGAGCCCGTCATCCAGATCTGCGCCTGCTGGGCGACGAGGTAGTCGCCCTTCGTCATGAAGAGCGTCGTCACCGACCGCAGCGCGATGGCGAAGCCGATGCCGATGAGGACGAAGCGCGTCGCGTGGAGCCCTCCGCGCCAGGCGAAGGCGTACACGAGGAGCGCCGCGAGGAGGCCGCCGAGTACGGAGAGGTAGGGCAGGACCGCGTACGACGTGACGCCGAACGTCATCGCGCCGACGGTCAGCGCGCTCGCGCCCTGGCTGATGCCGATGATGTCGGGGGACGCGAGGGGGTTGCGGGCGACGGTCTGGATGAGGGCGCCCGCGGCGCCGAACGCGGCGCCGACGAGGAGGCCGACGACCATGCGGGGGGCGCGCAGCGTGCCGACGACGAGTTCGTCCGGCGACGGCCGGCCGGTGATGACCCTGAGGACTTCGCCGGGGGCGATGAACGACTCGCCGACGCAGAGGTAGGCGAGGCAGGCGGTCGCGAGGAGGACCACGAGGGACGCGGCGGCGACGGCGGCCCTGCGGTGCAGGAGGAACGCGGCGCTGCCCGCCCGGACGACGGAGTACCCGGCGGGGCGGACCCGGGGCGCGGTGGTCGTACTCATGCGGGGACCGCCTTGCGCCGGACCAGGGTGACGAGGAACGGGACGCCGATCAGCGCGGTCATCACACCCGCGGGGACCTCGCTCGGCGGGAAGACGACGCGGCCCACGGTGTCGGAGACGAGGAGCATGACGGGGCCGATGAGGGCCGCCATCGGCAGGACCCAGCGGTGGTCGCTGCCCACGACGGCCCGGGCTATGTGCGGGACGGCCAGGCCGATGAAGGCGATCGGTCCGGCGGCGGCGACGCCGACGCCGGTGAGGACGGTCGCGCCGAGGCCGCCGACGATCCGTACGGTAGCGACCCGCTGGCCGAGACCCTTGGCGACGTCCTCGCCGAGCGCGAGCGCGTCGAGGCCGCGCGCGACGGACAGCACGAGGAGCACGCCGACGACGAGGAACGGCCATATCTGGCCCACGATGTGCGCGTCCCTGCCGGACAGCGAGCCCACCTGCCAGAACCTGAACTCGTCCATGGCGGACGCCTTCGTGGTGAGGACGGCCGTGGTGACGGAGACCAGGAGCGCGTTGATCGCGGCGCCCCCGAGCGCGAGTTTCACCGGCGTCGCGCCGCCGCGCCCGCTGGAGGCGATGGCGTAGACGGCGACGGACGCGAGCGCGGCGCCCGCGAACGCGAACCAGACGTAGCCGGTGAGCGTGTGGATGCCGGCGAACGCGATCGCGAGGACGACGCCGACGGACGCGCCCTGGCTGATGCCGAGGATCCCGGGGTCGGCGATGGGGTTGCGGGTGATGCCCTGGAGGACGGTCCCGGCGAGGGCGAGCGCGGCGCCCACCATCAGGCCGACCAGCGTGCGCGGCAGCCGCAGGCCCCTGATGACCTCGGCGTCGTCGCTGTGGCCGCCGTGCACGAGCGCGTCGAGGACCGCTGACGGGGCGATCGCGCGGGCGCCCACGGCGAGGCTGAACAGGACCGCGAGAACGAGGGCCACGAGCGCGGCCGCCGTCCAGACGATGCGTCGCCGCGCGGCGGGGGCGGCTGAGATCTGACCCATGGACCAATCCGAGGTTGGTAAGGCTTAGCTAAGCGGCAATCGTACGCCCAGGCACAATGGCTCCTATGGGTGCATACGAGAGCGCGAACGGATCAGCTTCGGGACCGACGGTCGGCTTCGACCTCGACATGACGCTGATCGACTCACGGCCGGGAATCAGGGACACATGGCTGGAACTCGCCCAGCGCACCGGCGCGCAGCTCGACGCCGATCTCATCGTGACGCGGCTCGGCCCGCCGCTGGAGCAGGAGCTCGCGTACTGGTTCCCCGAGGAGGGGATCCCGGAGATGGCCGACCTGTACCGGGAGCTCTACCCGGCGCACGCCATCACCGGGACGTACGCGATGCCGGGCGTGCACGAGGCCGTCGCCGCGGTGCACGAGGCGGGCGGCAGGGTGATCGTCGTGACGGCGAAGTACGAGCCCAGCGCGAAGCTCCACCTGGAACACCTGGACATCGCCGCCGACGAGGTCATCGGCAATCTGTGGGCCGAGGGCAAGGCGACGGCGCTGCGCGAGCACGGCGCGTCCGTGTACGTCGGTGACCACACCGGCGACGTGCGCGGCGCCCGTGCCGCCGAGGCGCTGTCCGTCGCGGTGACGACCGGGCCGTGCGACGCGGCGGAGCTGCGCGAGGCCGGCGCGGACGTGGTGCTCGCGGATCTGACGGAGTTCCCCGCCTGGCTGGAGGCCTACGTCGCCGAGCGGGCCTGACGGCGCTGCACGGCGATCCCGCGCAGCACTCCGGCCGCGGAGATCAGGAAGCCGACGCCCATCAGCATGCACACCGCGTAGGCGACGGGCGGGAACGGGTCGGTTCCGAGGAACAGAGGGGCCATGGTGGCCAGGGTGGCCACGGCTCCGACGATGAAGACGATGCCGCCGGCCTTGACGAGGCGGTCGCCGGGTCCTGCGGAATTCGCTTGGGTTTTGTCACGCACCCGACCAGGGTAGTTCCCAGCGCGAAGGAACAATCCGGGTTCCTCGGGCCGTCTTGTCACCGCCTCCTGGACCATTAGCCTGGTGCCGGCGGGTCGGGCGGCCCGCTGCAGTGCTATCCAGAGCCGTTTTCAGCGCCGTTCTTCATCGCTCGGAACGGCATGACGAGTACGAGGACGAGGACTTCACGTGCCTACCGGCAAGGTCAAGTGGTTCAACAGCGAGAAGGGCTTCGGCTTCCTCTCCCGCGACGACGGCGGCGACGTCTTCGTGCATTCCTCCGTACTTCCCGACGGCGTGGACGCTCTCAAGCCGGGCCAGCGTGTCGAGTTCGGCGTCGTCGCGGGACAGCGCGGCGACCAGGCGCTCTCCGTGACGATCCTCGATCCGACCCCGTCCGTGGCCGCGGCACAGCGCCGCAAGCCGGACGAACTGGCCTCGATCGTCCAGGACTTGACGACGCTCCTCGAGAACATCACGCCGATGCTGGAAAAGGGCCGCTACCCGGACAAGGCCTCCGGCGCGAAAATCGCGGGCCTGCTGCGGGCGGTGGCCGACCAGTTGGACGTCTGACCGCGCTACGGGAACGCGAGCGCACCCGGGCCGAGGGCGGGCACGAGGCCCTCGGCCGCAGCGCGCGTCAGCAGGCCCCGGATCGCCGCGGCCCCTCTTTTCTGCTGCCCTCGCGCCGCTTCGCAGGCTTCGGGCGGCTGTGCCGGACTCCGTCCGGCCGCTGCGTTCAGGGGAATGACAGGGCGCCGGGGGCAAGTGCGGGGACCAGGCCCTCGGCCGCAGCGCGCGTCAGCAACCCCCGGATCGCCGCGTATCCGTTCTCGCCGAGGTCGGCTGTGAACTCGTTGACGTACAGGCCGATGTGCTGGTCCGCGACGGACGGGTTCATCTCCTGGGCGTGTTCGAGGACGTAGGGGCGGGAGGCCTCCGGGTCGTCCCAGGCCATGCGTACCGACGTGCGGATCGTGTCGGTGAGCCGGCGCAGGCGGTCCTCGCCCAGGCTCCGCTTCGCGATGATCGCGCCGAGCGGGATGGGCAGCCCGGTCGTGTTCTCCCAGTGCTCGCCCATGTCGGCGAGGGAGTGCAGACCGTAGTCCTGGTACGTGAAGCGGGCCTCGTGGATGACGAGTCCGGCGTCGACCTTGCCGTCCCGCACGGCGGGCATGATCTCGTCGAACGGCATCACGACGACCTCGCCGACCCCGCCGGGCACGACGTCCGCGGTCCACAGGCGGAACAGCAGGTACGCCGTCGACTTCTCGCTGGGGACGGCGACCGTCTTCCCGCTGAGGTCGACGCCCGGCTCGCGGGTGAGCACGAGGGGGCCGCAGCCCCGGCCGAGCGCGCCGCCGCAGGGCAGCAGCGCGTAGTCGTCGAGGACGTACGGCAGGACGGCGTACGACACCTTCAGCACGTCGAAGTCGGGGGAGCGGCGCTCGGCTACGCCGTTCGTGATGTCGATGTCGGCGAAGGTCACGTCGAGGGCGGGCGCCCCGGGGACGCGGCCGTGGGCCCACGCGTCGAAGACGAACGTGTCGTTCGGGCAGGGCGAGAAGGCGATCCGGAGTTCTTCGGGGTGCGTCATGTGCGGTTCCAACTCTCCAGTACGGGCGCGGACTTCCCGAACGCTTCGGTCAGCGCCGCGAGTGCGTCGCCGATGCGCCAGGCCGCGCGGTCGCGGGGGCCGACGGCGTTGGAGACCGCGCGGATCTCCAGGACGGGCACGCCGTGCGCGGCGGCCGCCTCGGCGACCCCGAAGCCCTCCATCGCCTCGGCGGCGGCGCCGGGGTGACGGCGTTGCAGCTCGGCGGCGCGGGCCGCGGTGCCCGTCACGGTGGAGACCGTCAGGACGGTGCCGGTGAGCGCACCGGTGGCCGCGGCGACGTCCCGTACGAGGGAGGGCGGCGGGCGGTGCGTGACCGTGCCGAAGCCGAGCTCGGTGACGGGCAGGAAGCCGTCGGGGGTCTCGGCGCCCAGGTCGGCGACGGTCAGCGCGTCGGCGACGACGACGGAGCCGAGCGGGGCGTCCGGCTGGAACCCGCCGCCGATGCCGGCGGAGACGACCAGGCCGTACGGCCGTCCCGACAGGGCGGCGGTGGTGAGGGCGGTGGCGGTACCGGCCGCCGCGGCGGCGGGCCCGACGCCCACCGCGACGACATCGACGGCAGGGTGCGCGGCGCCCGCCTCGGACAGGCCCCTGACCACCGCGTCCCGCTCCGCGGGGACGGCGGTGGCGATCAGGACCCGCCCGCTGTCCGTCAGGCGTCCTTCTTGAGCTTGAACGACCACAGGCCGGTCGCCTTCGAGCCGCTGCCCTCGACGATGGAGACCGTCGTGGAGCTGCCCGTGGCGCCGTACTGCTGGTTGAAGAACACGCTGCCCGGGACGGTGCGGTACGTCTTGTTGCTGGCGTCGGTCAGCGCCTGACCGTTCATCAGCAGGGTCCAGCCCTTGTCCGCGATCTTCGGGTCGACGCCGAAGCGGACCGTCGCGTCGGGGTCGACCTTGATGGACTTGATGTCCTTGTTCTTGAGGCAGTCCTTCAGCGCGGAGGCGTCCAGGGTCTTGCCGTCGTTGTAGCAGGCCGCTTCCGACGTCACCGTGGAGCGGCCGACCGTGATGGTCGCCAGCGGCGTCGGCTTGTCGCAGGCCGAGAGGACGAGCAGCCCGGCAGCGACGGCGCCGGCGGCTGCCACGGTGCGGCGGTTGCGCACGGTGAAACGCAGGGAGGTCATGCGGGCAGGCTATCTGGCGGCCCGCGCACACTCGCCATGCGGGTGCGGCGTGCCGCATGCTCACGCCATCCGGGGCGGATCTCCCGCTCCCCCGGCCGTCCCTCACGCCACGCGGCTGCGTGCCTGGCCGCCGTGGCGCGCGGCGGCCAGCAGGCCCCGTACGGTCGTCAGCCAGCCCGTTCCGACGATCGCCGCGGCGACACTGAGGCCCAGTGCTCCGTTCAGGGGCAGCGCGATGCCGATGGCGCCGCCGAGGACCCACGCCATCTGGAGGAGGGTCTCGGAGCGGGCGAACGCGGAGTTGCGGACCTCCTCGGGGACGTCGCGCTGGATCAGGGCGTCCAGGGACAGTTTCGAGAGGGCCTGCGCGAACCCGGCGACGGCCGCGAGGCACGCCGTGAGGAACGCGGTGAAGAACAGCGCGGCCGTGATCGCCACGCCGAGGACCACCGCCACCACCGTCACGATGATGATCTCGGGCGCCCGTGATTTGAGCCACGCCCCGACGGCCGTGCCCAGCGCGTTGCCCGCGCCCGCCGAGACGCCGACGATGCTGAGCGACACGGCGGCGCTCTGCCCCGACATGGGGTGCTCGCGCAGCAGGAACGCCAGGAAGAAGATCAGGAAGCCGGAGAGGCAGCGCTGCGAGGCGTTGACGAACAGCGCGTGCGTCACGGCCGGGCCGACCGTGCGCAGACCGGGGCGCTTCTGCTTGGTGGTCTCCTTGCGCGGGCCGTGCAGATGCTGCTCGTCGGCCGCCAGGAGCGCCTTCCCCTCGCCCTTCGCGGAGTCCACCTTGTGCGGCAGCTGGAAGGACAGCACCATCCCCGAAATGAAGATCACAAACGCGCCGTAGAGGGGCCAGCGCGGCCCGAGCACCTGGAGCCCGGCGCCGACCGGCGCGGCCACACCGGTGGCGAGGAGTCCGCCGAGCGTCACCCGCGAATTGGCCTTGACCAGGGAGAAGCGGGGCGGCAGCAGGCGCGGCACGACGGCGCTGCGGACCACTCCGTACGCCTTGGACGCCACCAGGACGCCCAGCGCCGCCGGGTACAGCTCCACGCTGCCGCTGACCACCGCCCCGGACAGGACGATCGCGAGGAGCGCCCGCGCCAGCATCGAAGCGGCCATCGCGGCGCGCCGCCCGTGCGGCAGCCGGTCCAGGAGCGGCCCGATGACGGGCGCGAGGAGGGTGAAGGGCGCCATCGTGATGCCGAGGTACAGGGCGACGCGCCCGCGCGCCTCGTCCGTCGGCACCGAGAAGAACACCGTGGACGCGAGCGCGATGGTGATCATGACGTCGCCGGCGCCGTTCACCGCGTGCAGTTCGATCAGTTTTCCCAGACCCGACTCGCCCGCGCCGTGCGCGTGGGTCGCTTTGCGAATCCCGCGCGCCGTACCGGTGAACGGCAGGTGCAGGGCGCGCCCGAACCCGCGGACCGCCCTGAGCACCGGGCCCGATCCGCCTGCTGCGCGCGCCGACGACCTCGCGGAAGTCACTCAGCCATAGTGCCCCCGGAAGGTGGTGACTAGTGCCGATATCGGCTGAGCGGGTCGCCGGTACGGCCCCCCGGAACCGCTCCGCCGCGTGGTGCAGGACACAGCTAGTTGTACGTCGGTGTGGGCGCACGGGCCGGGAGAAGGTAGCGTGCGTAACGCGCCTGCGGCAGCTGTCCTCGGCCGCGCGCCTCTCGGTTATCCCGCAGAATGGGTGACGTAGGTGCGCCCGAGGACGTTCGGGCGCGGACGTCGACGCGGCCCCCTGGTCCGCTCCGTCCGTACCCCCGCGCAAGGGTGGCGCACTCGTGAGACGGCGTAGGAGAGAAGCGATACCTGTGAGCGCAGCGACAACGCGAAGCCGCACCCCTGACCGTCTGTGCGCCGAGGCGGTAGGCCTCGCGCGGACCGCGGCCGAGGAGGCCGCCGCGCCAGGAGTCGTGGGCGAGCACGTCGACGTCGTCGTCGAGGGCGACCGGGTGGTCACGCATCTCTTCGAGTGCAAGGAGTTCGGCTACCGCGGCTGGCGGTGGGCCGTGACGGTCGCGCGGGCCTCCCGCGCCAAGGTCGTCACCCTCGACGAGACGGTTCTGCTGCCCGGCCCCGACGCGCTCCTCGCCCCCGAGTGGGTGCCGTGGAGCGAGCGGCTGCGGCCCGGCGACATGGGCCCCGGTGACCTGCTCCCGACCGACGCCGAGGATCTTCGGCTCGAGCCCGGCTATTCGGGTGAGGACGTCCCGCCGCCGAACTCCGCGGTGTCCGAGGAGATGGCCGAACTCGTCGAGGCGGAGGACGCCGAGCTGACGGTGGGACCGCCCGCGGAACTGCCCATCGCGCCCGAGCGCGGCTCCATCGCCTCGGTCGCCGAGGAGCTCGGCATGCGGCGCGCCCGGGTCCTGTCCCGGTACGGCCTCCACATCGCGGCAGACCGCTGGGACGAGGCGTACGGGGCGAAGACTCAGATGGCTCAGGCGGCGCCCGCCACCTGCGTGTCCTGCGGTTTCCTGGCCCGGATCGGCGGCTCGCTCGGCCAGGCCTTCGGTGTCTGCGCCAATGAGTTCTCTCCGGCGGACGGACGTGTCGTCTCGCTCGCGTACGGCTGCGGGGGGCACTCCGAGGCGGCCGTCATGCCGAAGCCTCCCCGGCCGGCTCCCCACGTGATCGACGAAACGCGCGTGGACCCGTTCCCCCTGCGCCCGTCGGCGGATTCGGGCTCGGTCCCGACGACCCCGGACGGCACGGAGGACCTCGGCCACTCGTAGCCCTCGCGGTTCTCTTTCCGCGAGCGCGGTAGCGTCTGCGTCGCCAGGGTTGGCCTGGTTGAACGGCAGAGGGAGACCACACCGTGAGCGTGAGCAAGATCGTGCGCCCGGCAGCCGAGGGGATGGACCCGTTCGGGACGGCCCGTCTGCGGCGTGGGCTGCTCGATGCCTGGGCAGGCAGCCCGGCCCGCTTCCGTGAGGACGCCAACGCCGAGGAGGACCTCGCCCTCGGCGGCTACCGCGACCGTCTCGTCATCGAGCTCGCCCAGAACGCCGCCGACGCCGCCGCCCGCGCCGGTGGCACCTCAGGCGGTCGCTTCTCCCTGACCCTGCGCGACGGTGTGCTCGTCGCCGCGAACACCGGCGCGCCGCTGGACGCCGCCGGTGTCGAGTCGCTGTCCACGCTGCGGGCCTCCGCCAAGCGTGAGCAGGGCGACGGCGCGGTGGGCCGGTTCGGCGTCGGGTTCGCCGCCGTCCTCGCGGTGACCGACGAGCCCGCGGTCGTCGGCCGCACGGGCGGGGTGCGCTGGTCGCTCACCGACGCGCGCGGACTCGCCGCCGACACCGCGCGGCACAGCCCCGGCCTCGGCGACGAACTGCGCCGCCGGGACGGCCATGTGCCGCTGCTCAGGCTCCCGTTCGCCGCGGAGGGCTCCGCCCCGGACCCGTACGAGACCGTCGTGATCCTGCCGCTGCGCGACGCCGCGGCACAGGCGCTCGCGGCGCGGCTCATCGACGCCATCGACGACACTCTGCTCCTCGCCCTGCCCGGCCTCGACGAGGTCGTCGTGGAGACCGAGTCCGGTACGCGCATCCTGCGCCGCAGGACCGACGGACCGTACGTGGCGGTCGACGACGAGCGCGAGGACGCCGTGTCCGGCAGGCGCGAGAGCGTCACGACCCGCTGGTGCGTCCTCACCCGCAACGGCCCGCTCGAAGCCGCACTCCTCGCCGACCGGCCCCTCGAAGAGCGCCTGCGCCCGCACTGGTCCGTGACCTGGGCCGTGGCGGTGGACGCGGACGGCGCCCCCGAGCCGCCCCGCAGCGCGCCCGTGCTGCACGCGCCGACCCCCAGCGACGAGCCGCTCGGCGTGCCCGCGCTTCTCATCGCGTCGTTCCCCCTCGACACGACCCGGCGGCACGCCGCCCCCGGGCCGCTCACCGACTTCCTGGTGGAGCGCGCCGCCGACGCCTACGCCGAACTCCTCGCCGGATGGCGTCCGGTGAGCCCCGCCATCCTCGGCCTCGTGCCGGGCCCGCTCGGCCGGGGCGAGCTGGACGGCAGCCTCCGCGGCGCGATCCTGGCCCGGCTGCCCCGCACCGCGTTCCTGCCGCCCGCGCTGCCGCGCACGAAGGACGACGCCGACGGGCTGCCCGAGACGCTGCGGCCGCGCGAGGCCGAGGTCGTCGAGGGCGCCGGCGCCGAGACCGTGAAGGTCCTGGCCGAGGTCCTGCCGAGCCTGCTGCCCGCGGGCCTGGAGCGTCGCGTCGAGCTGCGGACCCTGGAGGTCGCCCGGGTCCCGCTGACGGAGGCCGTCGACCGGCTCGCCGGTCTGGAGAAGGAACCGGGCTGGTGGCGGCGCCTGTACGACAGCCTCGCGGGCGTCGACCCGGACCGGCTCACCGGGCTTCCGGTGCCGCTGGCCGGGGGGCGTACGACGATCGGGCCGCGGCAGGTGCTGCTGCCCATGCCGGACGCGACACCGGGCGAGACGCTCGCCCGGCTCGGCCTCAAGGTCGCCCACGTGGAGGCCGCGCACCCCCTGCTCGAGAAGCTGGGCGCGCTGCCCGCGACGCCCCGTGCCGTCCTGACGACCCCTCAGGTGCGGGCGGCCGTCGCCGGTTCGCTCGACGACGACTCCTGGTCCCTCGACGACGACGGCCCGGTCGGCGTGGACGAACTGGCCGAGCTGGTCCTCACCCTCGTACGGGACGCGAATCTGGAGCCCGGGGACGAGCCGTGGCTGGGCGCGCTCGCACTGCCCGACGACGAGGGCGAACTCGCGCCCGCCGGTGAACTCGCGCTGCCCGGCAGCCCGTTCGCGCAGGTCGTCCGCGAGGGTGAGCTCGGCATGGTGGACGGCGACCTCGCCGAGCGGTGGGGCGAGCAGCCGCTCGCCGCATGCGGTGTCCTTGCCGGGTTCGCCCTGGTCCGCGCCACCGACGTGGTCCTCGACCCGGACGAACTCGACCCGCGCGAAGGTGACTTCGCGGAGCCGGACGACGCGGGTCTGCTCGACGCGGTCGACGTGTGGTGCGAGGACGTGCTCGACCGGCTGCCCGACACCCCCGTGCCGCCCGTCGTCACCGAACTCGTCGCCGTACGCGACCTGGACCTCGTCGACGACGACCGCTGGCCCCAGGCTCTCGCCCTCCTCTCCCGCCCGCCGCTGCGCGACGCCCTCACCCAGCCCGTACGGGTCCTGCTGCCCGACGGCACGCATGAGATCGTCCGCCCGTACACGGCCTGGTGGCTGCGCGACCACCCCGTCCTCGACGGCCGCCGGCCGGCCGGTCTGCGCGCGGCCGGTGGTGACCCGCTGCTCGCCGGGCTCTACGACCCGGCGGACGCGACCGGCTTCGAGGACGAGCAGGTGCTGCGCGCGCTCGGCGTCCGCACGTCGGTCGCCGCGCTCCTCGACGAACCGGGCGGCGCGGCCGAGCTTCTCGACCGTCTCGCCGACCCGGAGCGCGAGGTCGGTGCGTCCCAACTCCACGCCCTGTACGGGGCGCTGGCCGATCTCGACCCGGAGCAGGTGACCCTGCCCGACGAGCTGCGGGCCGTGGTGGACGGCGAGGTCAGGGTCGTGGACGCGGCCGACGCCGTCGTCGCGGACGCGCCCGATCTGCTGCCCCTGGCCGGCGGTCTTGCGCTGCTGCCGGTGAGTCCGGGGCGGGCCGCGGACCTGGCGGAGCTGTTCCAGGTGCGGCGGCTGAGCGCGACCGCGGACGCCGAGGTCACGCAGGAGGGCGCCGAACATCCGGTGCCGGAGTCCGTACGGACCCTGCTCGGGCCCGCGACCCCGCAGACGTACGTCGAGCACGAGGAGCTGTTCGTCGCCGGGGTGGAGGTCGACTGGCGGCGCACGTCCGACGGCACGGTCCACGCCTCGACCCTGGAGGGCGTGGCGGCGGGCCTGGCGTGGGCGGCGGGTCAGTGGCCGCGCCGCTTCGAGGTCGCGGCACTCCTCGAGGACCCGTCGCGCACGGCGGAGTTGGCCCGGGACCGTTGGTTCGACTGAGGGCGCTTCAGGGGCACGGGCGAGTGCGGGCCGGTAAAGGTAAAGGTGATCACAAGAGTTCACCGCCCGTACAACCGATCCCTCCAGTCGCATGTCTGATCTTGCGAGCCAACAGGCTCCTAGATCACTTGGGTCCCGCGTGACGGCATCAGCACCGCGGGATCCCTTCTCCAACTTGGGGAACACATGCGCATACGTGCCACCATGGCCGCCGCGACGGTGACCGGCTCTCTCGCCCTGGCCGCTTTCGCCGTGCCGGCCGCGCAGGCCACCGACCAGCCGAGCCTGGCGCAGGCTCACCAGGTCGCCCAGAAGGCTGCGGGGCACTCGGCTCCGCAGGCCCGTTCGCTGACCGCCACCGAGGCCGGCGACCCATACGTGATGGACGCCACCTTCTCGAACATCAAGGTGAACAGCGGTAAGTCCGCCATCGTTGTCGGCACCACCAACACGGTGCACGTCTCGTACAGCTTCACCTTCACCCACGGCTCGGACGTGGACCCGACGGCCGACGACTTCGTCCCGGGCGTCGACCTCTACCGCACCGACGAGGGGAACGCCCTGTTCGGCGACGCCCCGGCGACCTGCACGGCCGCCTCGTCGACTGTCGCGAACTGCAAGGGCAGCATCGACATCAACCCGCAGGAGGAGCTGACCAACGTCGACGCCGGAGCCAAATGGACCGGCGAGGCGTTCGCCGTCGCGTACAACGGCCAGGACCCGGACAGCCCCAGCGACCCGAGCAAGATCGGCACCGCGTACCAGGACGCCGTGTCGTCCAACGCCCTGCAGCGCTACTCCAAGCTCACCGTCAACGCGTCCCCCGAGCCCGTGAAGAAGGGCGGCACGCTCACCATCACGGGCGCCCTGACCCGCGCGAACTGGGACACTCACAAGTACGCTGGCTACACCAGCCAGTCGGTGAAGCTGCAGTTCCGCAAGACGAGCTCCTCGACGTACCCGACGACGTACCTGAAGTCGGTCACGTCGTCCTCGACCGGCTCGCTGAAGACCACGTCCACGGCCACGTACGACGGCTACTGGCGCTACAACTTCCTCGGCACCTCCACCACCCCGGCCGTCAAGGCCACGGGTGACTTCGTCGACGTGCGGTAGAAGTCCTAGACGGGAAAGCGGCGGTCGACCCATCTCCACGCGAATTCCAGGGCGACCGCCGCCACCGCCGCGATGCCGACCGCTGTCCACGGCATCGACGCGCCCACCAGCTTCAGCGCGAAGAAGTCCTGGAGCCACGGCACCACGAGGACGAGCAGGAACGCCGCGCCCATCGCGGCCACCAGGCACACCCGCCACCAGGTGTAGGGCCGCGCGATGATGGCGAGCACCCACATCGAGACGAGGAACAGCGTCAGCGTCGCCGAGCTCGTCTCGGCGTCGAGCGCGCCGGAGCCCGTGTAGTAGTGCCGGGCGATCACGTACGTCACGAAGGTGGCCGTTCCGGCGACGACGCCGCCCGGGATCGCGTACCGCATCACGCGCTTCACGAACTGCGGTTTGGCGCGCTCCTTGTTGGGCGCGAGAGCCAGGAAGAACGCGGGGATGCCGATCGTCAGCGTCGACAGCAGCGTCAGGTGCCGCGGCAGGAACGGGTACTCGATCTGGAAGCAGACCACGAGGACGGCGAGCAGCACCGAGTAGACCGTCTTGACGAGGAACAGGGACGCGACGCGCGTGATGTTCCCGATGACGCGGCGGCCCTCGGCGACGACCGAGGGCAGTGTGGAGAAGCTGTTGTTGAGGAGCACGATCTGCGCCACGGCCCGGGTCGCCTCCGAGCCCGAGCCCATCGAGACGCCGATGTCGGCGTCCTTGAGGGCGAGCACGTCGTTCACGCCGTCGCCCGTCATCGCGACCGTGTGCCCCTTGGACTGCAGCGCGCCGACCATGTCGCGCTTCTGCTGCGGGGTGACGCGGCCGAACACCGTGTTCTCGTCGAGGGCCTTGGCCATCCCGGCCTGGTCGGCGGGGAGCGTGCGGGCGTCGACCGTGTCCTGCGCGCCCGCGAGGCCCAGCTTCCCGGCGACGGCGCCCACCGACACCGCGTTGTCCCCGGAGATGACCTTCGCGTGGACGCCCTGGTCGGCGAAGTACCGCAGCGTGTCCGCCGCGTCGGGCCGCAGCCGCTGCTCCATGGCGACCAGCGCGACGGCCTTGGCGCCCTCCTTGACCGCCGGGTCGTCGAGGTCGCCGGCGGCGCGGGCGAGCAGCAGGACGCGCAGGCCCTGGTGGTTGAGTTCCTCGGTCTCGGCGAGCACCGGGTGCCCGGCCGGCAGGAGTACGTCGGGTGCGCCGAGCAGCCACGCGCTGGCGGTGCCGTCGCCCTCGCTGAACGCGGCGCCGCTGTACTTGCGGGCGGAGGAGAAGGGAAGTGACTCGGTGCAGCGCCACTCCTCGCTGTCGGGGTAGGCGTCGATGATCGCCTGGAGCGAGGCGTTGGGCCGCGGGTCGGACTCGCCGAGCGCGCCGAGGACCTTGCGTACGTAGCTCTCCTCGGCCTCGCCGAGCGGGCGCAGCTCGGTGATGTCCATGCCGCCCTCGGTGAGGGTGCCGGTCTTGTCGAGACAGACGGTGTCGACGCGGGCGAGGCCCTCGATGGCGGGGAGTTCCTGGACGAGGCACTGCTTGCGGCCGAGGCGGATCACGCCGATCGCGAAGGCGACGGAGGTGAGCAGGACGAGCCCCTCGGGGACCATCGGCACGATGCCGCCGACGGTCCGCGCGACGGAGTCCTTGAAGTCGTTCTCCTTGACCACGAGCTGGCTGATGACGAGGCCGATCGCGGTCGGGACCATCATCCAGGTGACGTACTTGAGGATGGTCGAGATGCCGGTGCGCAGCTCGGACTGGACGAGGGTGAAGCGGCTGGCCTCCTCGGCGAGCTGCGCCGCGTATGCCTCGCGGCCGACCTTCGTCGCGGTGAACGCGCCGCCGCCGGCGACGACGAAGCTGCCGGACATGACCGGGTCGCGGTGTTTTTTGACGACGGGGTCGGCCTCGCCGGTGAGCAGGGACTCGTCGATCTCCAGGCTGTCGGCCTCGGCACACACACCGTCCACGACGATCTTGTCTCCAGGGCCGATCTCGATGAGGTCGCCGAGGACGATTTCGGAGGTGGAGATCTCGGTGGCCTGCCCGTCGCGCCGGACCGTCGGTTTCGCCTCGCCGATGACGGCGAGTGAGTCGAGGGTCTTCTTGGCGCGCAGCTCCTGGATGATGCCGATGCCGGTGTTCGCGAGGATGACGTAGCCGAAGAGGCTGTCCTGGAACGGCGCGACGAACAGCATGATCAGCCACAGGGCGCCGATGATCGCGTTGAACCGTGTGAAGACGTTCGCGCGGATGATCTCGGTGGTCGAGCGGGAGCTGCGGACCGGTATGTCATTGACCTCGCCGCGCGCGACGCGCTCGGCCACCTCGGCGGTGGTGAGCCCCCTCGCCCGCTCGGGGACCGGCACCGGGTGGACCGGGTCCAGCTCGGCGCCCGCGTCGATGTGCGTCATGCAAACGACAGTACGGGCGGATTTGCGGCTTCACCCCTCGGGTGCGCCAAAGATCCGACTCGGGGAGGACGTGGCGGCGAGGGGGCCGGTCCCGTGGTCGTACGCGGGCTGCGCGCCGGCCGCTACTCGGCTGCCGGGCCCGCCTCGGCGGCCGCGCGCTTGAGCGCCGCGTCGCGCCCCCGTACGTACCAGATACCGATGAGTCCGAGCCCGGCTCCGGCCAGGCAGGTCCAGATCCACCACGTGTGGCCGTGGTCGTCGAACCAGCCGTAGAACGGCAGCTGCGCCAGGAAGAGGACGAACCACAGGATCGTGCCGCCCGTGATGGTGGCGACCACGGGCCCTTCAAGGGGCTCGGGTGCCTCGTGCTTGGGGGTCCACTTCTCCATGGGCATAGCTTACGAGGAGCAGGAAACGACGTCTTCAGTCGCCCCGGAACCCTGATGGGTCAAGGGTCTACGCGCGGAGATAGCCATTTCTTGCTCATATGTTCATACTGAAACGGCCTGAGTCTGGCCACTTCTGTTCGTAGAAAACGCCAAACAGCGCCCCCACCAGCACACCGATTCAGAGGTCATCCATGTCCAGCTCGGCCCCCGCACCGGTCGATCTCACCGAGCCGCCGTCGGCCCCCCAGAACGGCCTCGACCGCTTCTTCAGGATCTCCGAGCGGGGTTCGACGGTCAGCCGCGAGATCCGTGGCGGCTTCGCCACCTTCTTCGCGATGGCCTACATCATCGTGCTGAACCCGATCATTCTCGGCAGCGCGAAGGACATGTACGGGCACCAGCTCGACAACGGCCAGCTGGTCACCGCGACCGCGCTCACCGCCGCCTTCACGACCCTGCTCATGGGCGTCATCGGCAACGTCCCGATCGCGCTCGCCGCCGGACTCGGCGTGAACACGGTCGTCGCCCTCCAGCTCGCGCCCCGCATGTCGTGGCCCGACGCGATGGGCATGGTCGTCCTCGCGGGCTTCGTCGTGATGCTCCTGGTGGCGACCGGCCTGCGCGAGCGCGTCATGAACGCCGTGCCGCTCGGCCTGCGCAAGGGCATCGCGATCGGTATCGGCCTGTTCATCATGCTGATCGGCCTGGTCGACTCGGGCTTCGTCTCCCGCATCCCGGACGCCGCGCACACCACGGTGCCGCTCCAGCTCGGCGCCGACGGTCACCTCAACGGCTGGCCCGTCCTCGTCTTCGTGCTCGGCGTGCTGCTCACCCTCGCCCTGATCGTGCGCAAGGTGCCGGGCGCCATCCTGATCTCCATCGTCGTCATGACGCTCGTCGCGATGGTCATCGACGCCGTCGCCAACGTCCCGAGCTGGGGTCTGACGACGCCCAAGTGGCCCGGCAACCCGGTCGAGATGCCGGACTTCGGGCTGGTGGGCCAGGTCAGCCCGTTCGGCGGCTTCGACAAGGTCGGCATGCTGACCGGCATCCTCTTCGTCTTCACCGTGCTGCTGTCGTGCTTCTTCGACGCGATGGGCACGATCATGGGCGTCAGTGACGAGGCCAAGCTGACCGACGAGAGCGGTCAGATGCCCGGCATGAACAAGGTCCTCTTCATCGACGGCATCGCCGTCGCCGCGGGCGGCGCCTCGTCCTCGTCGGCCACCACCTGCTTCGTGGAGTCCACCGCCGGCGTCGGCGAGGGCGCACGCACCGGCTTCGCCAACGTGATCACCGGCGGCCTGTTCGCCGTCGCGCTGTTCCTCACGCCGATCGCCACGATGGTCCCGTCCCAGGCGGCCACGCCCGCGCTGCTCGCGGTCGGCTTCCTGATCCTGTCGGGCTCGATCGGTGCCATCGACTGGAGCGACTACACGATCGCCATCCCGGCCTTCTTGACGATGGTGATGATGCCGTTCACGTACTCGATCACCAACGGCATCGGGATCGGCTTCATCAGCTTCACCCTGCTGCGGGTCGCGGCGGGCCGCGCCCGTACGGTGCCGGTCGCGATGTACATCGTCGCGGCGGTCTTCGCCTTCTACTACCTGATGCCGGCGCTGGGTCTGACCTGAGCGCCCTGAAGGGGAGCCAGGGGCGCGGGGAACTGCGCGACCAGCCACAGACGGCCCGCAGGCGGAGGAGTCACGCCGCCCCGTAGAACTTCTCTGTCTCCTCGACGGACGTCGCAAAGCGTTCGTCGAAGTCGTCTCGAATGAGCGTCCGGACCACATAGTCCTGGACGCTCATTCCTCTTTTGGCGGCGTGGGACTTGAGCCGGTCGAGCAGCTCACCGTCTATCCGCAGGCTGAGCACTGTCGATCCCATGCGCAACAGAGTCGCGGGCCCCTGTCCGCCCGCGTGTCACTTTTCGTGGCCACATCACTCATACGGGTGACGAAGGGGGCCCCGAAGGATTCAGTGGGGGGAGTCACGGGAACCCGGTTGGTCTTTAGAGAGAGTAATGAGTTAAGCTAACGACATGCCGGACCTCTCCCATGGTGACGACGCAGCCGCAGTGAACGCACTGCGCTCAGCGGTGATGCGCCTGTCGCGCCGACTCAAGCACCAGCGGGTCGACGAGTCGCTGAGCCCCACAGAAATGTCGGTGCTCGGCACCCTCGCCCGCTGCGGCAGCGCGACTCCGGGCGAACTCGCCCGCAAGGAGCACGTGCAGCCGCCGTCGATGACCCGCATCGTCGCGCTGCTCGAAGCCAAGGGGCTCGTCCGGTTGGAGCCGCATCCCGAGGACCGGCGACAGAAGGTCGTCACCTCCACCGAGCAGGCCGAGGCCATGCTCGAAGAGAGCCGCCGCAAGCGCAACGCGTGGCTGGCCTCGCTCGTGGAGAACCTGGACGAGGACGAGTGGGCCAAGATCCGCGCCGCCGCCCCCGTCCTGGAGAAGCTCGCCCACCTGTAAGGCCCTTCGGGGCGTACGTTGACCTGCCGTTCACGGCCGCCAAGGAGGCGAACCCGCATTGAGTACGGGATCCGGAGCAGACTCCGCCCCCGCACCAGCCGCCCTCGACAAGACCGACCGCCCCGGCAAGAGCTCGATGTTCAGCTCGCTGAAGATCCGTAACTACCGGCTCTTCGCGACCGGCGCAGTCGTTTCCAACACCGGCACCTGGATGGCCCGCATCACCCAGGACTGGCTGGTGCTCAGCATCACCGGCTCCTCGGCCGCCGTCGGTATCACCACGGCCATGCAGTTCCTGCCGATGCTCCTGTTCGGCCTCTACGGCGGCGTCATTGCCGACCGTTTCGCCAAGCGGAACCTGCTGTTCGTCACCCAGGGCGCGATGAGCCTGTCCGGGCTCTTCCTCGCGACCCTCACCCTCACCGGGAACGTCCAGGTCTGGCACGTCTACCTCGCGGCCTTCTTCACCGGCCTCGTCACCGTCGTCGACAACCCGACCCGCCAGTCCTTCGTCTCCGAGATGGTCGGCCCCGACCAGGTCCGCAACGCGGTCAGCCTGAACTCGGCGAACTTCCAGTCGGCACGCCTGATCGGTCCCGCGGTCGCGAGTGGACTCACCGCTGCCGTCGGTCCGGGCTGGGCGTTCCTCGCCAACGGCCTGTCCTTCCTCGCCCCGCTCACCAGCCTCTGCCTGATGCGCACCCGCGAGCTGCACCACACCCCGCGCGCCCCGCGCGGCAAGGGCCAGCTCCGTGAGGGCCTCAACTACGTCTCCAAGCACCCCGAGCTGATCTGGCCGATCGTCCTCGTCGGCTTCGTCGGCACGTTCGGGTTCAACTTCCCGATCTGGCTGAGCGCCTACGCTGACGACGTCTTCCACGGCGGGGTCGGCATGTACGGCGTCTTCAACACGCTCATGGCCCTCGGCTCGCTGGCCGGCGCGCTGCTCGCCGCGCGGCGCCGCTCCACCCGGCTGCGCGTCCTCGCCGGAGCCGCGGTCGGCTTCGGTGTCCTGGAGGTCGTGGCCGCGTTCGCGCCCGACGTCTGGGTCTTCGCGCCGCTGATCGTGCTGCTCGGCATCCTCGGCCTCACGGTCAACGTGACCGCGAACTCGTCCGTCCAGATGGCGACCGACCCAGAGATGCGGGGCCGCGTCATGTCCCTGTTCATGATGGTGTTCACGGGCGGCACGCCGTTCGGCGGGCCCCTGTTCGGCTGGCTCGCCGACCAGTACGGGGTCCGGCTCAGCTTCGCCATCGGCGGCCTTGTGTGCGCCACGGCCGCGCTCGGCGTCGGACTGATGCTGGCCCGCGCCGCGAACCTGCGGCTCAAGCTAGACCTGCGCCGGGGACGGCAGCACGTGCAGTTCGTACCGCGCGAGAACCTGGCCACGGCGGCGTGAGCCGAGGGGCCTGACCGTCAGACGTGCCGGGCCAGGACCTGGCCCGGCCACACGCCGTCGGGTCCGGTGAACGACTCGGTGCGGACGAAGCCGTTCGCCTCGTAGAACGCGACGAGCTTGCCGTCGTCGCCCGCGTAGCAGTCGACGCGCAGGAGCGGGATGCCCGCCCTGCGGGTCTCCTGCACGGCGTGGGCGAGCAGCGCGGCGCCCGCCCCGCTGCCGTGCCGGGCCGCGAGCAGATGGACGTAGCGCTCGGGCTCTCCGGCCGGCTCCACGTACGAGCCGGGCCCCTCGGAGAGTGTGAGCGTGCCGACCGGGATGCCGTCGGTCTCCGCGATCCACGGCACGCCCCTGGCCACGTACTCCTCGACCATCGCCACGGCCCGCGGACGCTCCGACCAAGGCCTCTCGCCCCACTGCCCCGTGCGCCCCTGTGACACCAGCCACTCCATGGCCCCGTCGAACAGGCCGACTATCGCGGGGATATCCGCCGCGCTGCCCTTTCTGATCTCCATACGGGGAGACTAGCCCGGTGAGACTTTTCGCAGCAGTGCTGCCGCCGGACGAGGCGGTGGCCGAACTGGGGCGCGCCGTCAGCCAGTTGAAGGGGTCCCACGGCCTCGAAGGGGCCGAGGGCCTGAGGTGGACCGGTCTCCCCGGCTGGCACTTCACGCTCGCCTTCTACGGGGAGGTGCCCGAGGAGACCGTGCCCGAACTGTCGCGCCGCCTGGAACGGGCGGCGGCCCGCACCGCGCCCTTCCCGCTCGCCCTGCGCGGCGGCGGGCACTTCGGGGACCGGGCCCTGTGGGTGGGCGCGTCCGGTGACGTGGCGGCGCTGCGGCGCCTCGCCGAGCGGGCCGGGGCCGCGGCCCGTAAGGCCGGCCTCGACACGGAGGACCACCGCCACTACCGGCCGCACCTCACGCTGGCACGTGGCTCCGGCACCGTCCACCTCAAGCCGTACGCGGCCGCCCTCGACTCCTTCACCGGCGAGCAGTGGACGGTGGGTGAGCTGGCACTCGTCCGGAGCAGGCTGCCGAGGTCCGGGGTGCGCGGCGAGCAGCCCCGCTACGAGAAGGTCGGCGGCTGGCCGCTTTCGGCCACGGGTTAATCTCGAAGCGTGGACCCGAAGAGCCGTAACCGGATCATGGCCGTTGTGCTGGTACTGATGTTCGCCGTCGTCGCAGTGGCGGCCGCGGTCGGAAAGTGACCGCGGCCGCACCCCGCCGTACCCGCACCCGCACGGCTACCGGGCCGCGCGAGACCCCCGCTCTACCAGGCAAAAGCCTTGGGTGACGGCCTCGGGCCAGGGCTGTGCCGTCCCGGGGGACGACGCCCGGACCCCCGGCCGTTCACGGCGCGAGGCCCCGGCTCTACCAGGCGAACGCCTCCGGTGACGGCCCCGGGCCCGGGCTGTGCCGTCCCGGGGGGCGACCCCCGGACCCCTGGCCGTTCACGGCGCGAGGCCCCGGCTCTACCAGGCGAACGCCTCCGGTGACGGCCCCGGGCCCGGGCTGTGCCGTCCCGGGGGGCGACCCCCGGACCCCCGGCCGTTCACAGCGCGAGGCGCCGGCTCTACCAGGCGAACGCCTCCGGTGACGGCCCCGGGCCCGGGAAGATCTCGTCCAGGCCCGTGAGGACCTCCTCGCTCAGTTCGAGCTCGACCGCGCGCAGCGCCGAGTCGAGCTGCTCCGAGGTGCGCGGGCCGACGATGGGACCGGTGACGCCGGGACGGGTCAGCAGCCAGGCCAGCGCCGCCTCGCCGGGCGCGAGGCCGTGCTTGTCGAGCAGGTCCTCGTAGGCCTGGAGCTGGGCGCGCGTCTCCGGGTTCGCTAGCGCGTCCGCGGCCCGGCCGCTCGCGCGACGCCCGCCCTCGACCTCCTTCCTGATGACCCCGCCGAGCAGACCGCCGTGCAGCGGCGACCAGGGGATGACCCCGAGGCCGTACTCCTGCGCGGCCGGGATGACCTCCATCTCGGCGCGGCGCTCCGCGAGGTTGTAGAGGCACTGCTCGCTGACGAGGCCGAGGGTGCCGCGGGCGGCCGCCTTCTCGTTGGCCTGGGCGATCTTGTAGCCGGGGAAGTTCGACGATCCGGCGTAAAGGATCTTGCCCTGCTGGATCAGGACGTCGACGGCCTGCCAGATCTCCTCGAAGGGGGTCTCGCGGTCGACGTGGTGGAACTGGTAGATGTCGATGTAGTCCGTGCCCAGCCGCTTGAGGCTGGCCTCGACGGCGCGGCGGATGTTGACCGCGGAGAGCTTGTCGTGGTTGGGCCAGGGCGAATCGGTGCCCGCGCCGGCCATGTTGCCGTAGACCTTCGTGGCCAGGACCGTCTTGTCCCGCCGGTCGCCGCCCTGGGCGAACCAGCTGCCGATGATCTCCTCGGTGCGGCCCTTGTTCTCGCCCCAGCCGTAGACGTTGGCGGTGTCGAAGTAGTTGATTCCCGAGGCCAGCGCCGTGTCCATGATCGCGTGGCTGTCGGCCTCGTCGGTCTGCGGGCCGAAGTTCATCGTGCCGAGAACGAGCCGGCTGACCTTGAGTCCTGTGCGTCCGAGCTGCGTGTACTTCATGAGTCCCCAGCCAACGGCGTGGAGTGGACTCTAGGCAAGGCCCCCGGGCGAGGCGCCCACCGGACCCCACGCCTGACGCATCGCCAGGGCGAACGTGTCCGCGAGCTTGCGCTCACCGCTCGCGTTCGGGTGCGTGCCGTCGTACGTGTCCTGGTGGATGTCGTACGACTCCGGCACCGACGCGAGGAGCAGGGGGGAGGGGCCCGAGTCGAGGTCGGCGACCGCCTTCGCGAGGAGCATGTTGAAGTGCGCGACCTCCGCGGCGAACGGCGCGTCCGTCTCGGCGCGCACGTTCGGGATGACCGGCAGCAGGACCATCCGCACGCGCGGGTTCGCGGCGCGGGCCCCGGCGACGAAGCGGCGCATGTTCTGCGCGGTCTGCTCCGCGTTCGTGTAGAAGCCGAGATCGATCAGGCCGAGCGAGATGAGCAGGACATCGGTGCGGGCGAGCGCGACCGCCTCCTCGATGACGGGCGCCATGTGCAGCCAGCCCTCGCCCCAGCCCGCGAGATGGTTGCGCGGGAAGGCGGGGTCCGCGTCCGCGTAGTCGTGCGACACCGGGGCGTTCGCCGTCTTGTCGTGGAGCGTCTCGCGCGGCCCGGCGATCTCGAACGCGCCGTCGCCGTACGCGGCCCGCAGATGCTGCCACATCCGGTAGCGCCAGGTGAGTTCGCCCGCGCTGCCTATCGTCATCGAGTCGCCGACGAATGTGAACCTGAGCATCCGCTCATCATCGCGGATCAGGGCCGGGTGGAGTGTGTGACGCTGAGCACGCCCTGGCAAGCTGGGGGGCATGCGTTCGTTTCTGGGTGCGGCCGGAGCCGCCGTCGTTCTCGCGTTCGGTGCCACCGCTCCCGCCGTGGCGGACGACCCCGGCAGCGACGGGTTCACCATCAAGGACCCGCGGATCACCGAGTCCAGCGGCCTGGCCGCGTCCCGGCTCCACCCGGGCATCTACTGGACCCACAACGACAGCAGCGACGGCGCGTATCTGTACGCGGTCGACGGCAGGACCGGCGAAACCGTCGCCACCCTCACCCTGACCGGCGTCGGTGCCCCGCGCGACGTCGAGGCCATCTCCATCGGCCCCGACAACAACCTCTACGTCGGCGACATCGGCGACAACCTCGGCGGCAAGTGGTCCCACGTGTGGATCTACAAGCTGCCGGAGCCGAAGGAACTGCGCGACCAGACGGTGCGGGCGACGCAGTTCACCGTCCAGTACGCGGACGGGCCCCGCAACGCCGAGGCGCTGATGGTCCATCCGAAGACCGGCCGCGTCTACATCGCCGAGAAGAACGAGGACGGCGGCGGCCTCTACGAAGGGCCCGAGAACCTGTCCGCGTCCGGCACGAACGTCTTCCGCCGCGTCTCCGGGATCGACCTGTGGGTGACGGACGGCGCGTTCTCACCCGACGGTAAGCACCTCGCCCTGCGCGGCTACTTCGGCGGGATCTCGTACGCCTGGAAGGACGGAAAGCCCGAGCGCGACGGGCAGTTGAACGTGCCGATGCAGCCGCAGGGCGAGTCCGTCACCTACACCGCCGACGGCAAGACGCTGCTCTACGGGAGCGAGGGCAGGGGCAGCTCGGTGGAGCCCGTACAGGCCGAGGACGGGTCGGGCGGAGACTCGAAGTCGCCCTCGGCGGACGGCGATTCGGGCGACGGGCGCATCCACACGGGCCTCAGTGCGAGCGCGGTCGGAATCATCGCCGTGGTGATCGCCGTGTTCGGGATCGGCCGGCTGCTGCGCCGGCCCAAGAAGTAGTCACTCCTCGACGACCCGTACTTCGTAGTGCAGCGTCCTGTCCCGCTGCACCTTGTGCGCCAGCGGGACCGCGACGCCGTGCATCACCGGGTGCTTGTGACGGAGCAGTCTCGCCGCGTGCTTCGCCTCCTCGCCGCCCTCGTCGAGAAGCCGGACCCGGGCCTTGAACTCGGGGCCCGTGGGGGCGCCGCGCAGGGTGGAGGGGGCGATCTCCACCTCGGGGTTGCGGCGCAGACGCTTGACCTTCCACGCCTTGCCGTACGTGCGGAAGTACGCGTGGTCACCCTCGACGACGAGGTTCACGGGGGTGCCGACGCCCGTGCCGTCCTTCTTGTGGGACGTGAGCAGGACCGTGTACTGCTTGACCAGGGGTGCGAGCACCGGGCTCGTCGGTTCAGTCGTCATCCCTCCATAGAGGCACTCCGCGGCCCTCCTGTCACCCTTTACGCCTAACGCCGATGGGGCGCCCGGCGTAGTGCCGGGCGCCCCATCGGCGTAGAACTGGTGTGACTAGAGCTTCTCGATCACGTAGTCGATGCACTTCGTCAGCGCCTCGACGTCCGCCGGGTCGATCGCCGGGAACATCGCGACGCGCAGCTGGTTGCGGCCCAGCTTGCGGTACGGCTCCGTGTCGACGATGCCGTTGGCGCGCAGCACCTTGGCGACCGCCGCCGCGTCGATCTCGTCCGAGAAGTCGATGGTGCCGATGACCTGCGAACGCTTCGCGGCGTCCGTGACGAACGGCGTCGCGTACTTCGAGTCCTCGGCCCAGCTGTACAGGCGCGTCGAGGAGTCCTTCGTACGGGCCGTCGTCCAGGCCAGACCGCCCTGGCTGTTCATCCACTCCAGCTGCTCACCGAGCAGGAACAGCGTCGCGAGCGCCGGGGTGTTGTACGTCTGGTTCTTGCGGGAGTTGTCGATCGCCGTCGGCAGCGAGAAGAACTCCGGGATGTGACGGCCCGACGCGTGGATGCGCTCGGCGCGCTCCAGGGCGGCCGGCGAGAACGCCGCCAGCCACAGGCCGCCGTCCGACGCGAACGACTTCTGCGGGGCGAAGTAGTAGACGTCCGTCTCGGCGATGTCGACGGGCAGGCCGCCGGCGCCGGAGGTCGCGTCCACCAGGACGAGGGCGCCCTCGTCGGCACCGGCCACGCGCTTGATCGGGGCGGCGACACCGGTGGAGGTCTCGTTGTGCGTGAGGCCGTACACGTCGACGCCCGCCTCGGCCTGCGGCTCGGGGTGCGTGCCGGGCTCGGAGGCGATGACGGTCGGCTCGGCCAGCCACGGGGCCAGCTTCGAGGCCTTCGCGAACTTGGACGAGAACTCGCCGAAGTTCAGGTGCTGCGACTTGTTCTCGATCAGGCCGTGCGTCGCCACGTCCCAGAAGGCGGTGGAGCCGCCGTTGCCCAGGATCACCTCGTAGCCCTCGGGAAGCTGGAAGAGGTCCTTGACCCCTTCGCGCACTCGGCCGACCAGGTTCTTGACCGGGGCCTGGCGATGGGAGGTGCCGAGCAGGGACGTGCCGGTGGCGGCCAGGGCGTCCAGCGCCTCCGTGCGCACCTTGGAGGGGCCCGCGCCGAAACGTCCGTCGGCGGGCTTGATGTCAGCGGGAATCTGGATCTCAGCCACGACGTGAGCCTAGCGGCTCAGGGCACGTCGTCTTACCGGTGTCCGTCGGCTGAGACCGATGCCCCACCCGGGGTGGACGTTGCGGGGCTCCGCCGCGGACCCCGTTCCTCAAACGCCGGAAGGGCTGGATATGCCGGCCTTGGATGGGTCGGCCCTCAGCGCAGAAGCCGTACCGGCAGCTCGAACAGGTCGTTCTGCGTCACCACCGGCTTGTGGCGCAGGGACGTGGGCGGGACGGCGAGGGTGAGGTCGGGGAAGCGGGCGTACAGCGCGGGCAGTGCCACCGCCGCCTCCAGGCGGGAGAGCGCCGCGCCCGGGCACACATGGGGGCCGTGGCCGAACGAGATGTGGCGGTTCGGGGACGTGCGTGTCACGTCGAACGCGCCCGCCGTCGGGCCGTGCGCCTGCTCGTCCCGGCCGATGGCCCCGTACGACACGATCAGCGCGTCGCCCTTCGCGATCACCTTGCCGCCGACCGGTACGTCCTCGGCGGCGAAGCGGATCAGGACGTGTGACGTCGGCGTGGAGTGGCGCAGCGTCTCCTCGACCACGGCCTCCCACGGGACGTCGCCGGAGAGGACCTGCGCGAGCTGTTCGGGGTGGGCGGACAGGTTCACCACGGCGTTGACGATCAGCGAGATCGTCGTCTCGTGGCCCGCTGCGACCATCAGCTGGAGCGTGGAGACGATCTCCTCGTCCGTGAGCCGGTCGCCGTCGTCGCCCGACGCCAGGATCAGGGCGCTCGTCAGGTCTTCGCCGGGCTCCGCGCGCCGGGAGGCGACCGTGGCGGCCATGATCCCGGCCAGCTCCGTCAGCGTCGCGACGACCTCCGCCGGCGGGGTCTGCGTGGAGAAGAACTTCTCGAACAGGACCTTGAGGCGGGGCAGCGCCGAGTCGTCGATGCCCATGAGGTCGGCGATCACGTACATGGGGAGGGGGTAGGCGAACGCCGCCTTGAGGTCGACGGTGGTGCCGTCCTCGGGCAGGGCGTCCAGGAGCTCCTCGGTGCGCAGCGCGATCCGGTCGCGCATCAGCTCCACCCGGCGGGGCGTGAGGGCCTGCGCCACGAGCGTGCGCAGCCTGCGGTGGTCCTCGCCGTCGACCGTCAGCATGGAACGGCCCGGGTTGGCGAGCCCGATCAGCGGCCAGTCGGCCGGGATCTCGCCGCGCCGCCACGCGCCCCACACCTCGATGTCCTTCACCAGCCGCCGGTCGTTGAGGAGTTGACGCGCCTCCGCATGGTGCGTGACCGCCCATACCGGTACGCCGCCCGGCAGCTCGGCCTCGGCGAGGGGGCCCGCGGCGCGCAGCGCGGCGCTCTCGGCGTCCAGGTCGGTGACGAACGGGTCGAGGGCTATGCGGGGCATGGGAGTTGCTCCTGTTCGTGGCGAACTGTTGTCGTTCCCGGGGGAGATGCATGCTGGGAGGCATGGCTGCCACCGTGGGAAACCAGGACCCGGAAGGTATCGCGAGGGCGTTGCGCGGCGTCGTGCGCGGGGAGGTCGACTTCTCCGCGGCCGCGCGGGCGCTGATGACCATGGACGCGTCCAACTACCGGAGAGTCCCCGTCGGGGTCGTGGCGCCGCGCGACGCCGACGACGTGGCGGCCGTGCTCACGGTCTGCCGGGAGCACGGGGTGCCGGTCGTGGCGCGCGGGGGCGGTACGTCGATCGCGGGGCAGGCGACCGGGACGGGCGTCGTCATGGACTTCACGCGGCACATGAACCGGATCGTGTCGGTCGACCCGGAAGCACGAACTGCCGTGGTGCAGCCGGGAGTCGTCCTCGACCGGTTGCAGGAGGCGGGCGCGCGGCACGGACTTCGGTTCGGGCCCGATCCGTCTACGCACAGCCGGTGCACTGTGGGCGGGATGATCGGGAACAACTCGTGCGGGTCGCATTCGGTGGCCTATGGAACGACGGCTGACAATATCTGTTATCTGTCATCTGTTGTCCGTCAGTCCAACGGTGATTTTCGTCAGCGCACCCTGGGCCGTGGCTGGCAAGGCGCCCCCGATTCCCTCCGCCCGCTGATCGAGGGTGAGTTGGCGCTCCTGCGCACCGGCTTCCCCGACCTGCCGCGTCGTATCTCCGGGTACGCCGCCGACGCCCTGCTCCCCGAGAACGGCGTCGACCTCGCCCGTTTCCTCTGTGGCACCGAAGGCACCCTCGGCATCGTCACCGAGGCGACCGTCCGGCTCGTCGAAGCGCCACGCGCGCGTGCCCTCGCGGTGCTCGCCTACGCCGACGAGAGCGCCGCCGCCGAGGCCGCAGCGGGGCTCCTGCCGCACCGGCCGCTCACCGTCGAGGGCATGGCCGCCGACCTCGTACGGGAACAGGCCGGCCTGCCGAAGGGCGGCGCCTGGCTGTTCGTCGAGACCGGCGGCGACACTGCGGCCCAGGCACGCGCGCACGCCCAGGAGATCGTGCGGGCCGCAGCCGACGGCACGACGGACTCCCTCATCGTCGACGACCCCGCGGGCCAGCGCGCCCTGTGGCGCATCCGCGAGGACGCCTCCGGCACCGCTACCCGTATGCCCGACGGCACCGAGGCGTGGCCCGGCTGGGAGGACTGCGCGGTGCCGCCCGCCCGCCTCGGCCCGTATCTGCGGGACTTCAGGGGGCTCCTGGCGCAGCACGGCCTGCGCGGCACCCCGTACGGGCACTTCGGGGACGGCTGCATCCACGTACGCATCGACTTCGACCTGCTCAGCGAGACCGGCGTGCGGCGCTTTCGGCACTTCTCGGAGGACCTCGCCGAACTCGTCGTCGCGCACGGCGGATCGCTGTCCGGGGAGCACGGCGACGGGCAGGCCCGCGCCGAACTCCTGCCGAAGATGTACGGGCCCGAGCTGGTGGACCTCTTCGGGCGGATCAAGGACGCGTGGGATCCGGACGGTCTCCTCAACCCCGGCATTCTCGTGCGCCCCGCCCGCCTCGACGAGAACCTGCGCTTCGCCGTCCTGCCGCGCGGCCCCGTCGACGTCGAGTTCGCCTACCCGCACGACGGCGGCGACTTCTCCGCCGCGGTACGCCGTTGCGTGGGCGTCGCCAAGTGCCGTACGGAATCCGCCCCTTCGGGCGGTGTCATGTGCCCGTCCTTCCGGGTGACCGGCGAGGAGACGCACTCCACGCGCGGGCGCGCGCGCCTGCTGCACGAGATGCTCGCCGGCGAGGTGGTCACGGACGGCTGGCAGTCCACGGAGGTACGGGACGCACTCGACCTGTGCCTGTCGTGCAAGGGGTGCCGCACGGACTGCCCGGTCGGCGTCGACATGGCCACGTACAAGGCGGAGTTCCTGCATCACCACTACGAAGGGCGCAGGCGGCCCGCGGCGCACTACTCCATGGGGTGGCTGCCGCGCTGGCTGCGGGCCGTGCACCACGCGCGCGTGGCGGGCGTCGTCAACACCCTCGCGCGCGTGGGGCCGTTGGCCGCCCTCGGCAAGCGGCTCGGCGGGATCGCCTCGGAGCGGAAGATTCCGCGGGTCGCCCCCGAGACGTTCAGCGCGTGGTGGCGGCGGGATCTGCGCCGGCGGGTGCAGGCGGCCCGGCGGGGCGGCGCGGCGCGGTCCGGGGGCGACGGGCCCGAGGTGGTCCTGTGGCCGGACACGTTCACGGAGCATCTCGCGCCGCAGGTCGGGCGGGCCGCCGTGCGGGTACTCGAAGAGGCGGGGCTCTCCGTGCTGCTGCCCCCGACGCGGGTCTTCGACTACAGGCCGGACGGGCCGGCGGCGGTCGCCGGGCTCCTTCCGTCGCGGCGCGGCGGCGTCTGCTGTGGCCTCACGTATGTCTCCACGGGCCAGCTCGACCGCGCCCGCGCCGTCCTGCGCCGCACCCTCGACCTGATGCGGCCGGTCATCGACTCCGGGCTGCCCGTCGTTGTCCTGGAGCCGAGCTGCGCCGCCGCGCTCCGCACCGATCTGCCGGAGCTGCTGCCGGACGAGCCGCGCGCCCGGCTCCTCGCCGACTCGGTCCTCACGTTCGCCGAGGCCCTGGAGCGGTTCGCTCCGCACTGGGACCCACCCCGGGTAGACCGCCCCGCCGTCGGCCAGACCCACTGCCACCAGCACGCGGTCCTGGGTGACGCCGCCGAGCGGAGGCTGCGGGAAAGGGCCGGTCTGGAGGGCGAGCTGAGCGGGGGATGTTGTGGCCTCGCGGGCAACTTCGGCTTCGAGAAAGGGCATTACGACGTGTCGGCGGCCTGCGCGGAGGAACAGCTCCTGCCCGCCGTCCGTGCCGCCGACGACGGCGCCGTGGTCCTCGCGGACGGCTTCTCGTGCCGCACGCAGCTGGAGCAACTGGAGCGGGAAGGCGGCCGGCCGGGGCGGCATCTGGCTGAGGTGCTCGCGGAGGCGCTGGGGTTCAGTTCGTAGGGCGCGTGCCGGCGGACGGCATGACCTGCGGGGTCACGTCGTAGGGCGCGTTCCGCCGGACGGTATGGCCTCTGGGGTCACGTCGTAGGACGCGTTCCGCCGGACGGCACGACCTCCAGGGTCACTCCGTAGATCGCGTTCCGCCGGACGGTACGACCTCGTGGGCGAGTTCCACCAGGTCCCGTACGGCGGGGTGACGCGGGCCGGCGTCGCGCCAGGCGAGGACGACGGGCAGGTCGGGGGCGTCGGTCAGCGGGACGTAGACGACGCCCGGGTGCGGGTGCATGCCGGGCGTGGCCGTCGTCGTGACGCCCACCGCGCGGTCGGCCGCGATGCCCGCGAGCCAGTCGTCCGTGTTCGCCACGGTGATCGTCGCGGTGGGCCGGGCGGCGGCCGGCCAGAGGTCGAGGGCGGTGGTGCCGGAGACGGTGTTCACGGCGATGGTGTGGCCGGAGAGGTCGGCGAGGGTGAGCGCGCCGCGCGCGGCGAGAGGGCTGTCGGACGGTACGGCCGCGACCCGGCTCTCCGTGTGCAGGAGCTCGGTGACCAGGCCCGGCGCGTCCACAGGCCCGCGCAGCAGTGCCACGTCGACGGCGCCGCGGGTCAGTCCGGCCGTGCGGTCGTCGATGCGCAGGAGTTCGAGCGGCACGTCGGGGTGCCGCTCCCGCCAGCGCCGCAGCAGGGGCGTGGTGTACGGGCCCGCCGCCGACCAGGCGTGCCCGAGCCGCAGCGGGCGCCGCACGGCGCGGACGGAGTCCAGGGCGTCCTCGAACGCGGCGACGGCGGCCGCCGCGCTCTCCTGGAACGCGCGCCCTTCGGCGGTCAGGGCGAGGTGGTGGGTGGAGCGGTCGACGAGCCGTACGCCGAGCGCGTCCTCGAGGGTCGCGAGGGTGCGCGAGACGGCGGGCTGGGTGAGGCGGAGCCGGGCGGCGGCGCGTGTGACGTTGCCCTCCTCGGCGATGGCGAGGAAGCAGCGCAGATGGCGCAGCTCCAGGGAGTGGAGGGCATACGGACCGCTCATGCCTGCGGAGCATAACGGGAGCGCAGTCGGCATTTCACGGACCGCGCGCGGCGGTCTTAGCGTGACAGGTGGGCTTGCGTCGCGCGGAGCGTGCAGGCGGTGGAACGTCAGCCGTAAAAGGGGTCCACGATCATGACGTGGTGTACTACCTTGGACGGTGAAGTCCACCCTATTGAACTGTGGGGGGTGGCGGTGAAAGGGAAGGCTCAGACGTGAACGTCTCACGGACCGACCGGGCGGCGACCGGCGCCGACGCGGCGGCCGCCGCACTGGTGCCGCCGGAGGCCGCGGTGGCGCAGCCGGAGGTGGCGGGTGCTCCCGCCGCGCCCGAGGGGGCCACGCCGAACGGCTCCCGCTGGGGCGCGCTCGGGCCGGTCGGACTCGTGCTCGGCGGCTGTGTGTCGGTGCAGTTCGGCGCGGCCGTCGCGGTGTCGCTGATGCCGCGCGCCGGTGCGGTCGGCGTGGTCACCCTGCGCCTGGTGTTCGCCGCGATCGTGCTGCTCATCGTGTGCCGGCCGAAGCTGCGCGGTCACTCGCGCGCCGACTGGGGCACCGTCGTCGCCTTCGGCGTCGCCATGGGCAGCATGAACATGCTCTTCTACCAGGCGGCGGAGCGGATCCCCCTGGGCCCGGCCGTCACCCTCGAGGTGCTCGGCCCGCTCGCCCTGTCGGTCTTCGCCTCCCGCCGCCTGGTCAACGCGATCTGGGCCGGCCTCGCGCTCTGCGGCGTCTTCCTCCTCGGCGGGGGCGGCTTCGGCGGACTCGACCTGGTCGGCGCGGCCTTCGCCGTCTCGGCGGGCGGCATGTGGGCGGCGTACATCATCTTCAGCGCCCGTACGGGGCGCAGGTTCCCGCAAGCGGACGGGCTCGCCCTCGCGATGGCGGTCGCGGCCGTCCTCTCCCTGCCGCTCGGCATCGCGGCGTCCGGCTCGAAGCTCGTCGTGCCGACGACGATGGCCCTCGGCGCGGCCGTCGCCGTCATGTCCTCGGTGCTCCCCTACACCCTCGAACTCCTCGCCCTGCGCCGCCTGCCCGCGTCCACCTTCGCGGTCATGATGAGCCTCGAACCGGCCATCGCCGCGCTCGCCGGATTCCTCATCCTCGACCAGGCCATGTCCGCCCTCGGCGCCCTGGCGATCGCCCTGGTCATCGCGGCCAGCATCGGCGCTGTGCGCACACAGGTGGGCCGGGGGCGGGCGAAAATGCCCGAGCCGGAGGCCAAGAAGGTGCCCGCGTCAGAGGGCAAGAGGATGCCCGCGTCGGAGACCAAGTAGGCCGAGGCAGGCCCGAGCGGGCCGAAGTGGGCCGAGCGTCAGGTTGGTTGACGCGCGGGTGCGGCGGACGTCGGTGGAGGGCTGAGCAGAGCCCCCCGACGTCCGCCGCACCCGTTTTGCATCGCCCCCATGGCCAATTTTCATACAAGCACGCTTGATTGTTTCTCCGGGCGCTGCCATGCTCCGGGGCACGCCGTCGTGCCCCGGAGGGGAGCGCATCGTGTCCGACCCGTTGGCCGTGCTCGAGGATCTGCGCAGTGAGAGCGCCGAACTCGACCGGATCGTCAGTGAGCTGAGCGAGGACCGATGGGCCCTCGCCACGCCCGCGCCCGGCTGGAGCGTGGCCCACCAGATCGCGCACCTGGCCTGGACCGACCACTCCGCCCTGCTCGCGGTGACGGACGCCGACGCGTTCGCCGCCCTCGTGCGGGACGCCGTCGCCGCGCCCGACGCCTTCGTCGACGCGGGGGCGGAGGAGGGCGCCGCGCTGCCGCCCGCCGAACTGCTCGCCCGCTGGCGCGCGGGCCGCGAGGAACTGCTCCGGGCCCTGGTCGCCGCCCCCGCAGGGACACGTTTCCCTTGGTACGGGCCACCCATGTCGGCCGCCTCCATGGCGACGGGCCGCCTCATGGAGACCTGGGCCCACGGTCAGGACGTGGCCGATGCGCTGGGTGTCGAGCGCAAGCCCAGCGACCGGCTGCGGCATGTGGCCCGCATCGGGATCCGGGCCCGCGACTTCGCCTTCACCGTACGTGGGCTGACCTCGCCCGCCGAGGAGTTCCGCGTCGAACTGACTGCCCCCTCCGGCGACCTGTGGACGTACGGGCCCGAGGACGCGGCGCAGCGCGTGACGGGATCCGGGCTCGACTTCTGCCTGCTGGTGACGCAGCGGGCGCACCGCGACGACGTCGACGTACGGGCCGAAGGCGCCGACGCCGACCGGTGGCTGGACATCGCCCAGGCCTTCGCGGGACCGCCGGGACCGGGGCGTGAGGCGAAGGAGGCCGGGCGGTGACCGAGGACGTACTGCGCATAGGCAACGCCTCCGGCTTCTACGGCGACCGCTTCGACGCCCTGCGCGAGATGCTCGAAGACGGCCCCCTCGACGTCCTGACCGGCGACTACCTCGCCGAACTGACCATGCTCATCCTGGGCCGCGATCGCCTGAAGGACCCCGCGCGCGGCTACGCCCGCACGTTCCTGCGCCAGCTGGAGGAGACCCTCGGCCCGGCGCTCGACCGGGGCGTGCGGATCGTCGCGAACGCGGGCGGGCTCAATCCGGCCGGACTCGCCGACGCTGTACGGGAGTTGGCGGGACGGCTCGGCCTCCACGCGCGCGTGGCGCACGTCGAGGGCGACGACCTCTCCCCGGGTGGGCGCTTCCCGGGCGCCCTCACCGCCAACGCCTACCTCGGCGGCGCCGGGATCACCGCCTGTCTCGCCGCCGGCGCCGACATCGTGGTCACCGGCCGCGTCACCGACGCCGCCCTGGTCACCGGGCCCGCGGCCTGGCGCTTCGGGTGGGAGCAGGACGCGTACGACCGGCTCGCGGGGGCCGTCGTCGCCGGGCACATCCTGGAGTGCGGGACCCAGGCGACGGGCGGCAACTACTCCCGCTTCGCCGGGCGGGCCCGCGATCTGCGGCGCCCCGGCTTCCCCCTCGCCGAACTCCACGCGGACGGCTCCTGCGTCATCACCAAGCACCCCGGCACGGGCGGGCTCGTGACCGTGGGGACGGTGACGGAACAGCTCCTCTACGAGACCGGCGGCGCCCGGTACGCCGGACCCGACGTGACGGCGAGGCTGGACACCGTACGGCTCACGCAGGAGGCCCCGGACCGCGTCCGCGTCGACGGCGTACGAGGCGAGGCCCCGCCCCCCACCCTCAAGGTCGGCCTCAACCGGCTCGGCGGCTTCCGCAACGAGGTCGTGTTCGTGCTGACCGGTCTCGACATCGAGGCCAAGGCGTCGCTCGTACGGGAGCAGATGGACGAGGCGTTCGACCGTGCCAAGTCCCGGCCCGCACAGGTGACGTGGGAGCTGGCGCGCACGGATCGGGCGGACGCGGACACGGAGGAGACCGCGAGCGCGCTGTTGCGGCTCGTCGTCCGGGACGGCGACGCGGACGCGGTGGGCCGCACTCTCAGCAGCGCGGCGATCGAGCTGGCACTCGGCAGCTACCCCGGCTTCCACGTGACGGCACCGCCGGGGAAGGGCGCGCCGTACGGGGTGTTCGAGGCGGCGTACGTGGACCGGGGCGAGGTCGAGCAGGTCGCCGTACTGCCGGACGGCGTGCGGAAGTTGATCACGTACGACGGTCCGGCACGCGCGCTGACGGACGTGGAGGAACCACCCCTGCCCGCGCCCCTGCCGCCCGGCCCCACCCGGCGCGCCCCCCTCGGCCTCGTCGCGGGCGCCCGCAGCGGCGACAAGGGCGGGGACGCGAATGTGGGGGTGTGGGTGGACGGAGACGAGGCCTGGCGGTGGCTCGTGCATGAGATGACAGCTGACAGATTTCAGAATCTGATATCTGAAAGCCGTCATCTGACAGTTGTCCGGCACGTGCTGCCCAACCTCCGCGCCCTCAACTTCACCGTCACCGGCCTCCTCGGTCAGGGCGTCGCCTCCCAGCACCGTTTCGACCCTCAGGCCAAGGGGCTCGGCGAGTGGCTGCGTTCCCGTCATCTGGACATACCGGAGGTGCTCCTGTGACCGTTCTCGCCTCGGCTCTGGACGTCGGCGGTGCCGACTTCGCCGCTCACCGCGAGGCCATGATCGGCAAGCTCGACGCGCTCGACGCCGAGCACGCCAAGGCGCTTGCGGGTGGCGGCGAGAAGTACGTCCAACGGCACCGTGAACGCGGCAAGTTGCTCGCCCGTGAACGTATCGAGCTGCTCCTCGACCCCGATACGCCCTTCCTCGAACTCTCCCCTCTCGCGGCCTGGGGCAGCGACTACGCCGTCGGCGCCTCCCTCGTCACCGGCATCGGCGTCGTCGAAGGCGTCGAGTGCCTGGTCACCGCGAATGATCCGACGGTGCGCGGCGGAGCCAGTAACCCCTGGTCACTGAAGAAGGCCCTGCGCGCCAACGAGATCGCGTTCGCCAACCGGCTGCCCTGCATCAGCCTCGTCGAGTCCGGCGGCGCCGATCTGCCCTCCCAGAAGGAGATCTTCATCCCGGGCGGCGGCATCTTCCGCGACATCACGCGCCTCTCGGCCGCCGGGATCCCCACCGTCGCCGTCGTCTTCGGCAACTCCACCGCCGGCGGCGCGTACATCCCCGGCATGTCCGACCACGTGATCATGGTCAAGGAGCGGGCGAAGGTCTTCCTGGGCGGGCCGCCTCTGGTGAAGATGGCGACCGGCGAGGAGAGCGACGACGAGTCGCTCGGCGGCGCCGAGATGCACGCCCGTGCCTCCGGGCTCGCCGACTACTTCGCGCTCGACGAGCGGGACGCGATCCGGCAGGCGCGCCGCGTCGTCGCCCGTCTCAACCACCGCAAGGCGTACGCGGATCCACAGCTCGTGGAGCCGCCCAAGTACGACAGCGACGAACTCCTCGGCATCGTGCCCGGCGACCTCAAGGTCCCCTTCGACCCGCGCGAGGTCATCGCCCGGATCGTGGACGGCTCCGACTTCGACGAGTTCAAGCCGCTGTACGGGTCGAGCCTGACAACCGGCTGGGCGTCCCTGCACGGCTATCCGGTCGGCATCCTCGCCAATGCGCAAGGGGTTCTCTTCAGCGAGGAGTCGCAGAAGGCCGCCCAGTTCATCCAGCTCGCCAACCAGCGCGACATCCCGCTCCTGTTCCTGCACAACACCACCGGCTACATGGTCGGCAAGGAGTACGAGCAGGGCGGCATCATCAAGCACGGCTCGATGATGATCAACGCCGTCAGCAACAGCCGCGTGCCGCACCTCTCGGTCCTCATGGGCGCCTCGTACGGGGCGGGTCACTACGGGATGTGCGGGCGGGCCTTCGACCCCCGCTTCCTCTTCGCCTGGCCGAGCGCCAAGTCGGCCGTGATGGGGCCGCAGCAGCTCGCCGGTGTCCTGTCGATCGTGGCCCGCCAGTCCGCCGCCGCGAAGGGGCAGCCATACGACGACAAGGCTGCCGAGGCGGACGCGGCACTGCGCGCGATGGTGGAGCAGCAGATCGAGTCCGAGTCCCTGCCGATGTTCCTTTCCGGGCGGCTGTACGACGACGGGGTCATCGACCCGCGCGACACCCGGACCGTGCTCGGCCTGTGCCTGTCCGCGATCCACACGGCGCCCGTGGAGGGCGCGCGCGGTGGATTCGGCGTGTTCCGGATGTGAGGCCCATGACCACGCGAATGATCACCTCTGTACTCGTCGCCAACCGCGGCGAGATCGCCTGCCGCGTCTTCCGTACCTGCGCCGAGCTGGGCATCCGGACCGTCGCCGTGTACTCGGACGCCGACGAGAACGCCCTCCACGCGCGCGTGGCCGATGCCGCCGTGCGGCTTCCGGGGGCGTCGCCCGCCGAGACGTATCTGCGCGGCGACCTGATCGTGAAGGCCGCCCTGGCCGCGGGCGCGGACGCCGTGCACCCCGGCTACGGGTTCCTGTCCGAGAACGCCGGCTTCGCGCGGGCCGTCGCCGACGCGGGCCTGACCTGGATCGGTCCGCCGCCCGAGGCGATCGAGGCGATGGCGTCGAAGACGCGCGCCAAGGAGCTCATGGGCATCGAGCCCCTCAAGGCCGTCACGGACGAGGACCTGCCCGTCCTTGTGAAGGCCGCCGCCGGCGGCGGCGGGCGCGGCATGCGGGTCGTACGGGAACTTGCCGAGCTGGACGCGCAGTTGGCTGCCGCCGGGGCCGAGGCGCTGAGCGCCTTCGGGGACGGTGAGGTGTTCGTCGAGCCGTACATCGAGGGCGGCCGGCACGTCGAGGTGCAGGTCATGGCCGACGCGCACGGCACCGTGTGGGCGCTGGGCACCCGCGACTGCTCGCTCCAGCGGCGCCATCAGAAGGTCATCGAGGAGGCGCCCGCACCCGGTCTCACGCCTGAACTCGAAGCGTCTCTACGGGAGATGGCCGTGCGCGCCGCACGCGCCACCGACTACCGGGGCGCCGGAACCGTCGAGTTCCTCGTCGCCGACGGCAAGGCGCACTTCCTGGAGATGAACACCCGCCTCCAGGTCGAACACCCCGTCACCGAGGCCGTGTTCGGCGTCGATCTCGTGGCGCTGCAACTGCGCGTCGCCGAGGGCGAGCCCCTGGGTGAAGAGGCGCCCGTCGCGCGCGGACACTCGGTAGAGGCCCGTCTGTACGCGGAGGATCCGGCCGCCGGCTGGGCCCCGCAGACCGGCACGCTGCACCGGCTGTCCGTCCCGGAGGCCGTGCGCCTGGACACCGGGTTCACGGACGGCGACCCGATCGGGGTGCACTACGACGCGATGCTCGCCAAGGTCGTCGCGCACGCGCCGACCCGCGCCGAGGCCCTGCGCAAGCTGGCGGGCGCCCTGGACCGGGCCGTCGTGCACGGCCCGGTCACCAACAGGGAGCTGCTCGTACGGTCGCTGCGGCACCCGGAATTCACCGCGGGCGGCACGGACACCGGGTTCTACGACCGGCACCTGGCCGCGCTCACGGCGCCGGACCCGGACCCGTACGCCCCGCTCGCCGCGGCCCTCGCCGACGCGCACGGCCGCTCGCGGTTCGGCGGCTGGCGCAATGTGGCGTCGCAGCCGCAGGTCAAGCACTACCGCACCGAACCCGACGGGACCGAGCACGAGGTGCGCTACCGGCACACCCGCGACGGTCTGGCCGCGGACGGAGTGCGCGTCGTGCGCGCGACCCCGGCGCTCGTCGTGATCGAAGTGGATCGCGTAGTGAGGAAGTTCGACGTATCGGTCCACGGGGAGCGCGTGTACGTGAACGGCGCCGCGCTCGCCGCCCTGCCCCGCCTCCCCGAGCCCGTCGCGCGCCAGGAGCCGGGATCCCTGCTCGCGCCGATGCCCGGCACCGTCGTGCGGCTCGCCGAAGGGCTCGCCGAGGGCGTCACGGTCGCCGCGGGGCAGCCCCTCATCTGGCTGGAGGCGATGAAGATGGAGCACCGCATCACCGCTCCCGCCTCCGGCACGCTCACCGCCCTGCACGCCGCGCCCGGCCGCCAGGTCGAGGTCGGCGCCCTGCTCGCCGTCGTACAGGAGGATCAGTCGTGAACGCTCCCGTCCTCGAATCCGAGGAGCACCAGGCCCTGCGCTCCGCCGTCGCCGCTCTCGGCAGCCGCTTCGGACGCGACTACATGACCCGCGTCGTCCGCGAGGAGGGCCACCCCGAGGAGCTGTGGGCGGAGGCCGCGAAGCTCGGCTACCTGGGCGTGAACCTGCCCGAGGAGCACGGCGGCGGAGGCGGCGGCATGTATGAACTGTCGCTGGTCCTCGAGGAGCTGGGCGCATCCGGTGCGCCGCTGCTGATGATGGTCGTGTCGCCCGCGATCTGCGGCACCGTCATCTCCCGCTTCGGGACGCCGGAGCAGAAGGCTGCCTGGCTGCCGGGTCTCGCCGACGGCAGCCGCACGATGGCGTTCGGGATCACCGAGCCCGACGCGGGCTCCAACTCGCACCGCATCACGACCACCGCCCGCCGCGACGGGGACAGCGGCGACTGGATCCTGTCCGGGCGCAAGGTGTTCGTGTCCGGCGTCGACATAGCCGATGCCACCCTCATCGTGGGCCGCACCGAGGACGCGCGTACGGGGAGCCTCAAGCCGTGTCTGTTCATCGTGCCGCGTGACGCCGAGGGCTTCGGGCGGCGGCAGATCGACATGGAACTCCAGGCGCCGGAGAAGCAGTTCGAGCTCGTCCTCGACGACGTACGGCTCCCGGCCGACGCGCTCGTCGGTGACGAGGACGCCGGCCTGCTCCAGCTGTTCGCGGGCCTCAACCCCGAGCGCATCATGACGGCCGCGTTCGCGATCGGCATGGGCCGTTTCGCGCTGGCCAGGGCCGTCGGGTACGCGAAGGAGCGCACCGTCTGGAAGTCGCCCATCGGCGCGCACCAGGCCATCGCGCACCCGCTCGCGCAGGCCCACATCGAGCTGGAGACGGCCCGGCTGATGATGCAGAAGGCGGCCCATCTGTACGACGCGGGCGACGACATCGGGGCGGGGGAGGCCGCGAACATGGCCAAGTACGCGGCCGCGGAGGCCTGTGTGCGGGCCGTCGACCAGGCGGTGCACACACTCGGCGGCAACGGCCTCACCCGCGAGTTCGGCCTCGCCTCGCTCATCACGGCGTCCCGCGTGGCCCGTATCGCTCCCGTGAGCCGGGAAATGATCCTCAACTACGTGTCCCACCAGACCCTGGGGCTGCCGAAGTCGTACTAGCGACCTGAGCCGGAGATTGGGGCCCCTGGGGGTTGTCCGGCGGATCATGGCCGGGCTCGCCCCGTGGGGCGGCGTGAAGTACGTCATAGTTCCGTCGGCGGATCGTGCCGGTCTCTTCGGGGCTGTCATCGGCAACGGCCCACCCCCGTAGGCGAATCCGAGGCCGCCCCGTCGACCGTCCGCGCGGTATGTCACCCTCGGCCACGACATGGCAACTTAGGTAACCCTTTCCTGTAGTCGGGGGTGCCTGGTACTGATGGTCGGGTTCTGCTCGGCTCGTCGGAAGTCTCGCCATGAATCAAGACAATTCACCCGGCCTCATACCCTTCACGATCGACCTGACCTTCGAGGAGACCCGGCGCCGTGCCGAGGTCGTGGCCGCGCTCGGCCCCGACTGGGATCCGGCGGCCGTCCTGCGGGGCGAGGACGAGGCGCACGCCCTCCTCTACTCGGGCCTGGACGCCGAGCAGCAGCGCACCTACGACCTTCTGGTGGCAGCCGGTGTCCTGCCGGGGGAGGAGTCCGGCCGTGCGTCTTCCCATTGATCCGCACGCCGACATCGCCCGGCGCGCCTGGGTGGCCTGCCCCGTCTGTGACGACGCCCGCCACTGCGTGCCCTGCGCCGACCGCCGCAACTGCCGCGAGCACTGGCGCTACCTGATCTCCAACCAGGGGCCGGTCCTCCACCTCCAGTGCCCGCAGTGCACCCATATGTGGTCCCTGAACACCCGGCCGGGCGTGACCGGGCCCGACGGCAGAACGCTCTGACCCGCGACCGGACGGCCGGATCCTGATTCATGCAGGCGTGCTTGATTGTTTCTGTGGCCGCTGCCACTCTCTGAACGTCGCACCCACGTGACCGGAGAGGGGCCGTGCCGCGCGCCGCCTCCGGGAAGATCCTCCGCCGACAGCTCCGGGAGACGTCGTGAGCATTGAAGAGCCCCTGGTCCACGCCTCGCACGAGCGCGGGATCACCACCCTCACCCTCGACTCCCCGTCCAACCGCAACGCCCTGTCCGCCGGGCTCGTCGCCGAGCTGGCGGACGCGTTCACGGCGTGCGGCAAGGACGATGCCGTACGGGCCGTCGTCCTCACCCACACCGGCAACACGTTCAGCGCCGGCGCCGACCTGAAGTCCCCGCCCCCGCCGGCGGCCCTGGTCGCCCTCCTGCGGCAGATCGTCGCGCTCGACCGGCCCGTCGTCGCGCGGATCGCCGGGCATGTGCGCGCGGGCGGGCTCGGCCTGCTCGGGGCGTGCGACATCTCGGCCGCCTCGCACGCCGCCTCGTTCGCGTTCACCGAGGTCCGCATAGGGGTCGCGCCCGCCGTCATCTCGCTGCCCCTGCTCCCGCGCACCGACCCGCGGGCCGTCGCCCGCTACTACCTGACGGGAGAGCGCTTCGACACGGAGGAAGCGGTCCGCATCGGGCTCCTGACGGCGGCGGGCGACGACGTCGACGCGGCCCTCGCCCCCGTCCTCGACGGGCTGCGCAGGTCGTCCCCGCAGGGCCTGGCCGAGACGAAACGGCTGCTCACGGCTAAGGTGCTGGAGGCCTTCGACCGGGACGCGGCCGACCTGAGCGCGCTCTCGGCCCGGCTGTTCTCCTCCGCACAGGCAGGCGAAGGGATGACGGCCTTCCTCGAACGACGGGATCCCGCATGGGTGCTGTGACCTCATCCGGTACGGCGGTGGAGCGCGCCCCCAAACAGGACCGCAGCCGCGCCACCCGCCTACGTCTCCTCGAAGCGGCCGTGTCCTGCCTCGCCGAGCGCGGCTGGTCGGGCTCCACGGTCTCCGTCGTCGCCGAACGGGCCGGGGTCTCGCGCGGCGCCGCCCAGCACCACTTCCCGACCCGCGAGGACCTGTTCACCGCCGCCGTCGAGTACGTCGCCGAGGAGCGCTCGACCGCCCTGCGCGGCCTGCGTCCCCGGGGCCGCACCGAGGTCGTCGCCGCCCTCGTCGACCTGTACACGGGCCCGTTGTTCCGGGCCGCCCTGCACCTGTGGGTGGCGGCGTCGAACGAGCCGCAGCTGGGCGGCCGCGTCACCGAACTCGAGGCCCGCGTCGGACGCGAGACCCACCGCATCGCCGTGGAACTCCTGGCCGCCGACGAGGCGCGCCCCGGCGTCCGCGAGACGGTGCAGGGGCTCCTCGACATGGCGCGCGGCCTCGGCCTCGCGAACCTCCTCACCGACGACGGGCCCCGCCGCGAGAGGGTCGTCGCGCAGTGGGCGGCGATCCTGGACGGGGCGCTGGGGTGACGCGGGGCAGATGACGTACGCGATCGGCGCCGCACGGAAGACCGCGCGGCGCCGCTCGCTGTGCCGAGGGCAGTACTCAGCCCGAGATGTCCCCGTACCCCTCGATGTCGCGCGGGTCGCGGGTGCCCGGGCCGATGTAGCGGGCCGAGGGGCGGACGAGGCGGCCCGTGCGCTTCTGCTCCAGGATGTGCGCCGACCAGCCGGCCGTGCGGGCGCACGTGAACATCGACGTGAACATGTGCGCCGGGACCTCCGCGAAGTCCAGCATGATCGCCGCCCAGAACTCCACGTTCGTCGCCAGGACCCGGTCGGGCCTGCGGGCGTGCAGCTCCGCGAGGGCCGCCTTCTCCAGCGCCTCGGCGACCTCGAAGCGCGGGGCGCCCAGCTCGCGGGCCGTGCGCCGCAGCACGCGCGCGCGGGGGTCCTCGGCGCGGTAGACGCGGTGCCCGAAGCCCATGAGGCGCTCGCCCTTGTCGAGGGCACGGCGGACGTACGCGTCCGCGTCGCCGGTGCGCTCGATCTCCTCGATCATGCCGAGGACGCGGGAGGGCGCGCCGCCGTGCAGGGGGCCCGACATGGCGCCGACGGCGCCCGAGAGCGCGGCCGCGACATCGGCGCCCGTGGAGGCGATGACGCGCGCGGTGAACGTGGAGGCGTTCATGCCGTGCTCGGCGGCGCTCGTCCAGTACGCGTCGACGGCGGCGACATGCTTCGGGTCGGGCTCGCCGCGCCAGCGCTTCATGAACCGCTCGACGACGGTGTCCGCCTTGTCGATCTCGCGCTGCGGCACCATCGGCCGGCCCTGTCCGCGGGCCGACTGGGCGACGTACGAGAGGGCCATGACGGCGGCGCGGGCGAGGTCCTCGCGGGCCTGCGCCTCGTCGATGTCGAGCAGCGGTTTCAGGCCCCACACGGGCGCGAGCATGGCGAGCGCGGACTGCACGTCGACGCGGATGTCGCCGGAGTGGACGGGGATGGGGAACGGCTCGGCGGGCGGCAGGCCCGGGTTGAAGGCCCCGTCGACGAGCAGGCCCCAGACGTTGCCGAACGAGACATGGCCGACCAGATCCTCGATGTCGACGCCCCGGTACCGGAGGGCGCCGCCCTCCTTATCCGGTTCGGCGATCTCCGTCTCGAACGCGACGACTCCCTCGAGGCCGGGCACGAAGCCGGGGACAGGGCCGGGGTCAAGGCCGGGGTCGGACATCAGGCGGCTCCTCTGAATGTGTACGACTCTGCGTCTGTACGACTCTGCATCTATCTGTACGACGGTGGACCGCGGTGGTGGCGCGGCCCCGGGGGCTCGCGGGCCGGATCGGTCACCCCGGTGATGCCCCGTTCGGCTGGCGGTCACCCAACCGAAGGGGCGGCGGGACCGACGACGATATCCGCTGGTGCCACCCTTGGGGAGAGCTCGCGGCACTCAGTGCCACTCAGTGATGAACTCCACGCGCCCGACTGCCCCATGCGTACGGCAGGATGACCGCGTGAGCGACCACCACGACCACCCCGACCACCACGCGCCCCCGAACCCCGCCGTCATGCGTGCGCAGTACCGCCCGCCGGGTGAAGGGCTCCTGGAGGAGGACGTCCCCGCGCGCCCGATGGAACTGTTCGAGCTCTGGTTCAACGAGGCCACGCGGGCGCGCGGCGTGCTGTACGAGCCGAACGCGATGGTGGTCTCCACGGCGGACGCGGCCGGCCGGCCGAGCTCGCGCACCGTGCTGCTCAAGGCCTACGACGACCGGGGCTTCGTCTTCTACACGAACTACGGCTCCCGCAAGGCCCGCGACCTGGCGGCGAACCACGAGATCGCGCTGCTCTTCCCCTGGCACCCGATGGCCCGCCAGGTCATCGTCTCCGGCACCGTCGCCCACACGAGCCGCGAGGAGACGGCCGCGTACTTCCGCTCGCGTCCGCGCGGCTCCCAGCTCGGCGCGTGGGCCAGCGCCCAGTCACAGGTCCTGGCCACGCGCGCCGAACTCGACACCGCGTACGCCGAACTCGCCGAGCGCTACCCGGAGGGCGAGAACATCCCGGTGCCCGACCACTGGGGCGGCTTCCGCGTCACCCCGCGCACGGTCGAGTTCTGGCAGGGCCGCGAGAACCGCCTCCACGACCGGCTCCGCTACGTCCACGAGCCGTCCGGCGCCTGGCGCGTCGAACGCCTGGGCCCCTGAACCCGGGTCCGCCGCTACGAGGTTCCGCCGCTACGAGGTGAGCACGCCGTCCAGGAAGGGCTCGATCGCGGAGCGCAACGCCTCCGGCCGGTCGTAGTGCACGAGATGCCCGGCGTCCGCGATCTCCGCGTACTCGCCCCTGGGCAGGACGCGGACCATCTCCTGCGACTCGGCGCGGCCCAGCTCGCCGTCGAGGCCGCGGACGACGAGGGTGGGACAGCGGACCTGGGCCAGCTCCTCCCAGTGCGCGTCGTAGACCCACGTGGCCCGGGAGACGAGCATCTGCCGGTGGTCGAACACGGGCCGCCAGCCGTCGGGGCTCTCCGCCATGACCTCGGCGTAGAACTCACCGCGCGAGGGCTGGGGCCGCTCCACCCACGGGTCGTCCTCGCCGAACCACTTCCGTACGTCGCCGAGCGTGGCGAAGGGCAGGGGCCAGGCGTCGAACCAGTCCTCCCACTCCCGCTGGGAGGCCGCCCCGAGTGCGGAGGCCCGCATATCGCAGATGATCACGGCCCGTACGAGGTCGGGGCGGCGCGCGGCGAGCTGCCAGGCGGTGAGCGCGCCCATGGAGTGGCCGATGACGACGGCGGGCGCGAGGCCGAGCTGCTCGAGGGCGGCCTCGGCGTCCTGGATGTACGCCTCGCGGTCGTAGGGACCCTCGGGGGGTTTCTGGCTCTGGCCGTGGCCGCGCTGGTCGAGCGCGACGGCACGGTGGCGCTCCGAGAGCCAGCGGGCGGTGTTCGCCCAGTGCGAGGCGCGGCCCATGAGGCCGTGCAGTAACAGCACGCCGGGGGACTGGTCGACCTCACCCGTCTTGGGAGGGTCGGCGAACTCCCACGCGGCGAGGCTCACGCCGCCCGCCCCGGTCACGTCGATGCGCCGCACCATAGGCCCTGGCACCCCCTTTTGGTCGCGCCTGCAGTCGCGTACCCGCGCACGCTATCGAACTCTTTTTCGAAAACGCGGTCGTTCTGGGCAATACCCCTCGTTCGAGTGACCACGCTCAAGGATTGATCGCCGTCGCCGAGGGGAGATCTTCAGCGGGAGGCGGACCGCTCGGGGAAATCGGTCCGAAGGGGATGACCCTGGGAGCTCGGGGCTCCGGGTCAGCACAGGGGAGGACAGGCCCCGGCGCCGCAAGGCGCCGGGGCCCTCTGTCTGAGTGCGCCCCGCCTGGGTACGCCCCACCTGGGTACGTCGGCACATCGTCCTGCCCCCCTCCCCGCCCGCGCGGCCGGACCGGTGCGGACCCGAAACCGAGACGGTCAGGAGTCCTCAGGTCATATGCCTCTTGCGACAGCCTTGCACGCAAAACGTCCGCGCGCTGCGATTCCACGCAGGGAATCCTGGTTTCTGCGAGAGTTCTCAGGGAAGGCGATGACGTCCCAACTGTCCTTGTGGGAACAGGAGTTGACGCGTCGGTAAGTTGCCCGGACGCCTTTTGTCGCGCCCGGCGCCCGGCTCAGCGCTTGGCGACGAACACGTGCGAGGCGACATCAGCCACCAGCTCCGCAGCCTCACCGCTGCTGCCCACCAGGACCCCGCCCGGCGACGCCGTCACGCTGACCACGGAGCCCGGCTGGATGCCCGCACGCCGCAACGTGTACATCAGCTGCGCGTCCGTCTGGATCGGCTCACCGATCCGGCGCACCACGACCGTCTTGCCGTCCGTGCCCGGGTCGAGGTCGGCGAGGGACACCATGCCCTCGTCGAGGAACGGGTCCGCGCCGTCCTTCTCGCCCAGCTCCTCGAGCCCCGGGATCGGATTCCCGTACGGCGACTCGGTCGGGTGGCGCAGCAGCTCGAGGACGCGGCGCTCGACCGCCTCGCTCATCACGTGCTCCCAGCGGCAGGCCTCGGCGTGCACCTGCTCCCACTCCAGGCCGATCACGTCGACGAGCAGGCACTCGGCGAGGCGGTGCTTGCGCATGACGCGCGTGGCGAGCCGGCGGCCCTCGTCCGTCAGCTCCAGGTGGCGGTCCGTGGCGACGGCCACCAGGCCGTCGCGCTCCATGCGGGCCACGGTCTGGCTCACCGTCGGGCCGCTCTGGTCCAGCCGCTCGGCGATCCGGGCGCGCATGGGGACCACACCTTCCTCTTCGAGCTCGAGGATGGTGCGGAGATACATCTCCGTGGTGTCGATCAGTCCGGACATACGTGCCCCTCGATTAGCTCTGCTAGCTCACCGCTAGCTCGTGCGCTGGCCCTGAACCCAATTCTGACGCATAGCGCCGACAACCGTGCCGCGCCGGGGGAACCGGGCTCCGTACGGCAGGAACGTATTGACAGGGCACTGGTCCGGACCGCAACGTGATGCGCGGCACACGGGCAGTACGGGACGACGAAGGGGCTCCGCCGATGAGCGACAGCAAGCTGGCCGGTCAGTACCTCGACGCCGCGATCGGCCTGCTGAGGCGGGTGCGCGACGAGGAGGACCGCAACATCGCGGCCGCCGGCACGCTCATCGCCGACACGGTCGCCGAGGGGGGCCGGCTCTTCGCGTTCGGCGCGGGGCACTCCTCGCTCGCCGCGCAGGACGTCGTCTACCGCGCGGGCGGTCTCGCCCTGATGAACCTGCTCTCCGTACCGGGGGTCGTCGGCGTCGACGTCATGCCCGCCACGCTGGGCTCCGCCCTGGAGCGTGTCGACGGGCTCGCGGGCGCCGTCCTCGACTCCAGCCCGGTCCGCGCGGGCGACACCCTGGTGATTGTCTCGCTGTCCGGCCGCAACTCCCTGCCCGTGGAGATGGCCATGAACGCGCGCGCACTGGGCCTGCGCGTGATCGGCGTGACGTCCGTGGCGTACGCCGAGGAGACGAAGTCCCGCCATGTGTCGGGGACGTTCCTCAAGGACCACTGCGACATCGTCCTCGACTCGAAGATCGAGGTCGGCGACGCGGAGCTCACGTACGACACCGTCGACGCCCCCTTCGGGCCGGCCTCCACGATGGTGGCCAGCGCGCTGATGCAGGCCACCATGGCGACGGCCGCGGCCGAGCTCGCCGACCGCGGCATCCAGCCGCCGCTCCTGCGCTCCGGGAACGTGGACGGCGGCCACGAGTGGAACGGCCGCGTCTTCAGCGAGTACGGCGACCGGATCTTCTACCGGCACTGACGCGTGGCGCGCGGCTACCGCTCGAGCACCCTCGCCAGGTCGAGAGTCCCGGCGATCCGGGCCGCGACGCTCTCCGCGTACGTGGCGTCGGCCCGCTCGAACTGCGTACGGCTGGGCCCGCGCAGGAACGTCACCACGCCCAGCGTCCGCGCCCGGCTGCGCAGCACCGCGCACAGGGCGTGCAACGTGCCCTCGGGCCACTGTCTCGCCTCGGCCCACTCGCGCGCCCGCGTGGCGTCGCGCCCGCTCGCGCCGGCCCGCACCGAACCCGTGCGCTCCACGCACTGCAGCGCCGGGTGGCCCTCCAGATAGCGCACGGGCAGCGTCGTACGGGGCACCAGCAGGCTCGGCCCCGGCGCCCCCGAAGGCGTCGCGGCGGCCCGCGCCAGGCGCACCGGACCCGTACGTTCCCCGTCGGCACCCCCATAGGCCTGCTCGTCCCCGACCACCAGATCGATCAACGCGTGGTCGGCGAACCCGGCCAGCGCGAAGTCCAGATGGATGGTCGCCGCCTCCGCCGGGTCCTCGCACTCGGCGGCGGCCCGCGAGGCCCGGTGCAGCTGGTTGGCCCGGAAGCGCAGCTGCGCAGCCTCCTGCTCCGTCTGCTTGGCCTCGGTGACGTCCTGGAAAAGCCATCCGACGCCCAGCGGTACGGGTTCCTCGGTCAGCGGTGAGGCGAGCCGCACGAAGCCGCTGCGCCAGCACCTGCGCGCGTCGCCCTCCGGGAGCCGCACCGTCACCCACAGCTCGGCGGGGGCCGGCGGCGCGCCCTCCGCGAGCACATGGGCGAGCGCGCTCTCCAGCTCCTCGACGCCCTGCGAGATCAGGTCGCCGAGGGGGCGTCCGAGCAGCGCGGTACGGCTGGAGCCGAGCGCTCGCGCGGCATGCACGTTCACGACGGCGGGCCGCAGGTCGGCGTCGACGAGGACGACTCCCCAGGCCGCGTCCTCGAAGAGGGCCTCGCTCAGGGCGATCGACCGCTCCAGGTCGATCTGTGTGTGCACCTCGCTGAACGCGCAGTACAGCCCGGCCGGCTTGCCGTCGGGCCCGCGCACGGCGGAGGACTGTGTCCGTACGAGGACGCGCCCGCCGTCCTTGGTGAGCAGGGCGAATTCGTGGACCTGCCGGCCCGGTGCCCGCATCGCGGCCATCAGCCGGGCCTCGACCTCGTCGGCGTCGGCGCTGCGCACCGCCCATCCGGAGAACCCGCGCCGTCCCACGGCCTCGGCCGCGGACCAGCCGAGGATCCGCTCGGCCTCACGGTTCCAATGGGTCACGATCCCGTCGGCGTCGAACGCGCAGAGCGCGGCGTCCATCCCGTCGAGCAACGCGGCAAGAAGATCGGCCCCGTCCCGCTCGGGCTCGTCGGGCCCGAGCTCGTCGGTGGCCCCACTACGCCGGGAAGCACTCACCTGGCACCCCCTGCAGGCTGTGTCCGCGTGTTCCGCACTTCAGATCATTCAACTCGAACGTGACGCAGCACACGCGGAGTTCGGGGAAATCGTTGCGTCCCGGAGATCCGGGAGGAACGTTCCGTCCTTGATCACAGCGTACGACCTCGCGGACGGGACGAGTGTCGGGCCCGTTAATTCGCTTGAAGGCTCCCCGGACCCTTTTTAGAGTGGGGGTACACACGAAGGGAGGTGGTTCGGCAGATGTATGAATACCGGACGCGTGAGGTGACTGCGGGCTAGTAGCCCGGCGTCGCATCTCGATTTCGGCGCCGGACCAGCACGTGAGAGCTGCGTGCAGCCGGCCCCAATCCCAAGCAGTCACCCGACCCGCGAGCCGCCGGTACGTCCGGCCGGCTTCCGCCCGTCTCGTACGGGAGGAGACCTGGCTCGCGGGTCGTCTGCGTGTGAGCACGACCCGCGGGTGCACGACACACGAGCCGACGACCCGCGCGCGGTGGATCAGGTGAAGACGACCGTCCGGCGCCCGTTCAGCAGGATCCGGCGCTCCGCGTGCCACTTCACGGCGCGGGCGAGTGCCTGGCACTCCACGTCACGGCCGATCGCCACGAGCTGGTCCGGTGTCACGTCGTGGCCGACGCGCTCGACCTCCTGCTCGATGATCGGGCCTTCGTCGAGGTCGGCCGTCACATAGTGCGCGGTCGCGCCGATCAGCTTCACGCCCCGCGCGTGTGCCTGGTGGTACGGCTTGGCGCCCTTGAAGCTCGGCAGGAACGAGTGGTGGATGTTGATGATCCGGCCGCTCAGCTCCTTGCACAGGTCGTCCGAGAGGACCTGCATGTAACGGGCCAGGACGACCAGTTCGACACCCTCCGCGCGCACCACGTCGAGGATCTGCGCCTCGGCCTCGGGCTTGTTGTCCTTCGTCACCGGGATGTGGTGGAAGGGGATGTCGTACGACTTCACGAGCTCGGCGAAGTCCGTGTGGTTCGAGACGACCGCCGCGATGTCGACCGGCAGGGCGCCGATGCTGGCGCGGAACAGCAGGTCGTTCAGGCAGTGGCCGAACTTCGACACCATCAGGACGACGCGCATCCGCTCCGCGGAGCGGTGGATCTGCCAGTCCATGTGGAAGGAGTCGCCGACCGCGGCGAAGCTGGCCCGCAGCTTCTCCGCGGTGACGGGCGCGTCCGCCGAGAAGTGGACCCGCATGAAGAACAGGCCCGTGTCGTGGTCGCCGAACTGCTGGCTGTCCTCGATGTTGCAGCCGGTCATGAAGAGATAGCTCGACACGGCGTGCACGATGCCCCGCTTGTCGGGGCAGGAGAGAGTCAGGACGTACTGCTCGCCGCCGGCGACGCCGGACGCGGGGGACTGCTCATTCATGCAGGCAAGGGTCCCATACACGTAACCCGCGCCGGGCCGCCGTCCCGCTGGTCGGACGCGCTCGCGGCGCTCAGGCCGCCCGCGTCATGATCCGCAGGACCTCGAGCGTGCGGGGCGCCGCGTCGGGGTCGTCGCCGTCGCTCGTGGCGAGCACGACGTGCGCGTCCCGCGCGGAGTGCACCGCTTCCGGCCACGCGTGGTGGTCGAGATAGGCGGAGACGGGGGCGTCCGGGCCCACCTGGTGCATGATCCGCAGCACGCGCAGCACCGCGGTGTCGACGAGCTGCGCCTCCTGGGAGTCCCGGAAGATCGTGCCGACGTATTTCTCGGCGGACCAGTTGTCGAGCCAGGTGTCCTCGACGAGGCGGTACACGGCGTCGGTGACGTCCCCGAACCCGTCCACGCCCGCGAGCCAGACGTCCCGCTGGAACGCGGGGTCGGAGAGCATGTGCAGCGCGGAGCGCACATTGCTGCGCCAGCGCCACCACGGCATGTCGTTGAGTGGCATGCCGCCCATGGTGGAGGAGCGACGGCCGCGACGGGAAGACTTCTCCGAGCTTTGCACGGTCATCGATCGTACGTGCCGTCCCCGCCGGCCCGTCCGGACCCCCGTAATTCACCTCCACGTCACCGCACGTTGACCGCAGGTCACTCGCGGGTTAGGGATGCGGCGGAATCGTGCAGGTTCATGACTGGCCGTCGCCGCACCACCACCTCGCGTACCTCGCGCTCTCTCCGTTCCACCGTGCTTTCGGCGGCGGTGTGGGCGGCTTGCGCGTCGCTCGTCGCCGGGTGCGGACTCGTCTCCGACATCACCGGGAGCTCCAAGGACCCCATCACGGTGATGACGTGGGCGCCCGAGAAGACCCAGGCGACCAACATGCCCGGCATGCCCGCCATGGCGCGCGCCTACGCGCGCTGGGTCAACGCCCACGGCGGCATCGGCGGCCGCGACCTCAGGGTCATCACCTGCAACGACAACAACGACACCGTGGGCGCCGCCCGCTGTGCCAGGGACGCCGTCGAGCAGCAGGCTGTCGCGGTCGTCGGCTCCTACAGCCAGCACGCCCGCTCCTTCCTCGCCCCGCTGGAGTCCGCCGGCATCCCGTACATCGGTGGCTACGGCGTCACCGACGAGGAGTTCGCCAGCCCCTTGTCGTATCCGGTCAACGGCGGCCAGCCCGCCCTGATGGCCGGAAACGGACGGCAGCTGGCCGCCGCGGGCTGCGACCGCACCTCGCTCGTGCGCCCCGACACCGTCGCCGGCGACCAGCTGCCGCTGCTTCTCGACACGGGCCTGTCCGCGGGCCGCGACAAGGCCTTCGACGTGCGCGCCGCCGAGGACGCCACCGACTACACGGAGCAGGCCCGCCAGGCGCTCCTGCGGGCCGGTGCCGACCCGGTCGGGAAGGGCTGCGTGACGGCGGTCCTCGGCGACCGCACGGACACGTTCTTCGACTCGTTCCGCCGCACCCGCGACTCGTATCCGAAGGTGCGGATCTCGACCGTCCTCGGCAGTGTCGACCAGACGGTCATCGACCGCTCGGGCGGCAAGTCGGGCGTCTACGAAGGGGCGTACGTCACCGGCTGGTACCCGGTGGCGACCGACCGGCGGTGGGCGACGATGCGCAAGGTCATCAGCGAGCAGGCGTTCGGCGACAACCGGATCGACCCGGCGGATGCCGGCGTGCAGACGACCTGGATCGCGTACACCGTCCTGAAGCAGGTCATCGAGTCACTCGGCAACGGTGACGTGACGTCGCACACGGTGCGTGAGGCGCTCGACGGCGGCCTGAAGGTGCGCACCGGCGGGCTGACGCCGACGCTGAGCTGGCGCTTCGAGGACATGATCGCGGCCCGCGGCTTCCCGCGGCTCGTCAACGCCGACGTCACCTTCCAGGTGGTGCGCGACGGGCGGCTCGTGGCCGCGCGCCGCGGACTCGTCGACGTGTCGAGGACGCTGGAGGCGACCCCGACGGGCTGAGCCCGCCCGGCCGCCCCCGTATCAGCTAGGGCCTCTCGTTTGGATCATGCCGGACTCGCGGGGTCTGGCATGATCCAAACGAAAGACCCTAGAGCTGGAACGGCTTGCGCTGCGGAAGGTTCCACTGCGTCGCGATGGTGTTCCACAGCTTCGACGCCTGGGTCTTCTGCGTGGAGGCCGTGCCGCTCGCCTGGTCGCCCGCGCGGCGCTGCGGGGTGGGTTTGGCGTGGCCCTTGTGACAGCCGCCCTTGCCCGCGACCTGGTCGGCCCACGCCGCGTAGTGGCTGTCCGCGGAGGCGGAGGCCTGCCACGCCTTGGTGAGTGACTGCGTGAGCGCCGCGTTGCTGGGCAGCTTGTCCACTTCGAGCGCGGCGAGCCGGGTGACGAGCCCGGTGCGCTGGGTGGCGGCGCCGCGCAGGTCACTGGCGGCCTTGCCGAGGTCCTTGCAGGCGCCGATGTTCGCGACGGCCCTGATGACCGTGTCGCGGCTGTTGTTCGAGTCGGCGAGGAGCTTGTCGAGTGCGACGGCCTGCGCCTTGGCGGGGTCGGCGGGCGTCGGGGACGAGCTGCCCGGCTCGCCGGTCGCGGCGGCCGGCTTGGCGTCGTCTCCCTTGTTCTCGTCGCCCCCGCCGCTGATGAGGGCGCCCGCGCCGATGCCGACGACGAGGATGCCGACGCCGATGGCGGCGATGAGCGGCACCCTCGAGCCGGTGCGGTTCTGGCCCTTGCGGGCCGCGGCCCGCCCGGTGGGCTCGTACGGGCCCTGGGGCTGCACGGCCGGACCGGGTCTTCCCGGCCCGCCCGGTCCCGAGGGTCCGCCGGCGCGCGGGTCGAAGCGGGGCATCTGCTGCGTCGAGGCGGGCGCGTCCGGCTCCGGCTCGGTGCGGAAGAGGCTGTCGAACTCGGCCGGGGGCTGCCGGTCGCCGGGGGCGCCGGGGCGGATGCCGTAGGGCGCGCTCGGCGGCGCCGAGGGCACGGGCGCGATGTACTGCGTGGCATCGCTGTCGGTGCCCGCGGGCGGCATGGGCATGGAGCCGTACGGCTGCTGCTGGGGCGGCATCTGACCGGGTGCGTTCGCGCGGCCCAGGTACTGGGTGGCGTCGGCGGGCACCTCGGGCGGCAGGGCCCCCGGAGCGACCGGCGCTATGTACTGCGTGGCGTCCGCGTCGGAGGGCGCGGTGGGGGCCATGTACTGCGTCGCGTCCGAGGCGGAGGCGGGCGGCAGTGGCGCGGAGCCGTACGGGGCGGCGTGCGGCGGCAGCGGGCCGGCCGGGGCTCCGGCGGGCGGCAGCTGCGCCGAGTACTGCTGCTGCGGTGCGGCCGGGGGCAGCGGGGCCGCGGCGTGCGGCGCGTTCTCACCCGGCAGCGCGGGCGACGCGGACGGCGCGCCCCACTCGTACGTGGGCATCGGGCCGCCGGAGGCCGCCTGCGCGGACTCGGGGCCCCACGGCTGGCCCCAGGGGCTGCCGCCCGAGGGGGCGACGTGCGACTGGTCGCCGAAGGTACCCGGCAGCAAGGGCTCGCTGCCGTCGGCGGGCAGCACGACGCCTTCGTGTGCCTGCCGCACCGAGGGAAGGTGCGGATCCTCGCCCTGTCCGCTCTGCTGCGTCACCGGGACTCCTACGACTGGGGGACCTTCGGAATCGTCGGCTCACGCTACCGGGTCCCCGCACACACGTGCCACGCAGCTCAGAACCCCACAGCCTCCCCACACCCTCAAGTAACAAAACAGGCCTGCGGAACGCTGATTAGCGCCCTCCCCAAGCGGGTTGAGGCGTCCGTCACACAAGCTTCACCCGTACGTCTCCTGCGCGCCGCTCACCAAACTTCACGCTGCCTGAAGATCAAGGCGCGCACCGAACTCCCGCACCACGGGTTCGTCCCGGTACGGCTCGAGGCGCTGCCTGAAGTCGTCCAGGTACTCGGCGCCCCGGTTCGAGCGCAGCGTGCCGAGGAGTTCCACCGCGCGCGTCCCCGTCTGACAGGCCTGCTCGACCTCGCGCTGCTGCACCTGCGCCGTGGCGAGCAGCACCAGGCCGATCGCCCGGCGCCGCGCCCGCGACTGAGGATGCCCGGCCAGGGACGCCTCGGCCTGCCGCCGCGCCGCCTCCGCCTGCCCCAAATCCCGGTAGCAGTGCGCCAGTTCGTCCGCGAGATACGCCGCGTCGAAGTGCGCGATCCAGGCCGGGTCGTCGCCCGAGTCCGGCTCGGCCCGCTCCAGCGCGGCCAGCGCGCTGCCCGCCACCGCCTGCGTGGCCCGCGCGTCCCCGAGCAGGGCGTGGCCCCGCGCCTCGGCCGCGTAGAACATCGCCTCCGCGCGCGGGGTCACCCGCCCGCGCGCCCCCTCCTGCGCCGCGCGCGCCAACTGGGCGATCTCGCGGGGGTTTCCGAGCTGCGCCGCCAAGTGGCTCATGGACGCGGCCAGTACGTATCCGCCGTACCCGCGGTCCCCGGCGGCCTGGGCGAGGCGCAGGGACTGGATGTAGTACCGCTGGGCGAGGCCCGGCTGTCCGGTGTCGACGGCCATGTACCCGGCCAGCTCCGTCAACCGGGCCACCGCCGCGAAGAGTTCACGCCCCACGGCCTCCCGGTACGAGCCCGCGAGCAGCCCCGACACCACGCTGTTCAGATAGTGGACGACCACCGGCCGCACATGCCCGCTGCCGTACTGGTGGTCAAGGTTCGTCAGCGCCTGGGTCATCGCCCGCACGGCGGCCACGTCCGACGCCCCGACCCGCGGCCCCGCCGACCGCGCGACCTGCGAGTCGGGTACGGAGATCAGCCAGTCCCGGCTCGGTTCGACCAGCGCGGACGAGGCCACCGACGACCCGGACAGGAAGTCCCTGCGCCCCACGTCGCTGCGCCACAGCTCGCACACCTGCTCAATGGCGCCGAGGACGGTCGGCGAGAACTGGAGGCCGACGCCCGAGGCGAGGTTCTTGCCGTTGGCCATGCCGATCTCGTCGATCGTGACCGCGCGGCCGAGCTTGCGGCCGATGGCCTCGGCGATGATGCCGGGCGCCCGGCCGCGCGGCTGCTGCCCGCGCAGCCAGCGGGCCACCGACGTCTTGTCGTAGCGCAGGTCGAGGCCGTGCTCCGATCCGCACATGTTGACCCGGCGGGCCAGCCCGGCGTTCGAGCAGCCTGCTTCCTGGATGAGCGCCTGCAGCCGTTCGTTGGGCTGTCGCGCTACGAGAGGCCTTGCGGCCATGGCGTACCCCCTGTGTGCACCGTGGACCATCGGGCTGGCTCGGGCGGAGCCCGCCTTGAGGTGATCAATGCCCTGAGATCAAACGGAAGATGCGCCACAAAGGAGGGCAAAAACAAGCAAGAGCCCCAACTGGTGGCCGGTCGGTGGACAACACCCTCGTCTGGTCCTCTGGGCTGGCTACCCCCTGCCGGGGCCATTCCTCCCGCGCGCCCCCGCCCATGCATCCATGCGCCCCACGTGCAGGATCGGTGCTGCAGGCCCCCGCGCGCGTGCGCCCGTAACCCCGGGTGGCGGCGGGAGTTGAGAACGTCGTGGAAGAGACCATCGGAGTCACCTCGGCAGTCACCTCGTCCGTCACCTCGCCTCCCCAGATCCCCAAGCAGCGCGGGGAGATCCTCCTCGACGCCGCCGTGCGCTACGCGGAGGAACGCCACTGGGACGTGTTCCCCGGCACCTGGCTGGAGGTCGACGAGGGCAGGCAGCACTGCTCCTGCGGCGACGCCAGGTGCGCGGCCCCCGGTGCCCACCACGCCCGCGAGGACTGGGCGAACCAGGCGACCGGGAGTGCGACCGCCGCCCGCCGGCTGTGGTCCAAGCACCCCGCCGCCTCGATCCTGCTGCCGACGGGCCGCACGTTCGACGCGATCGACGTGCCCGAGACCGCCGGGTTCCTGGCCCTGGCCCGCATGGAGCGCATGGAACTCACTCTCGGCCCGGTCACCTGCACCCCCGACCGCCGGATGCAGTTCTTCGTCCTGCCGGGCGCCGCCTCGAAGGTCCCCGACCTGGTCCGCAAGCTGGGCTGGCCGCCCGCCTCCCTCGACCTGGACGCGCTCGGCGAGGGCGCCTACGTCGCCGCGCCGCCCACCCGCGTCGGCGGCCGGGGCGCCGTCCAGTGGGCCTGCCGCCCCACCGCCGCGAACCGCTGGCTGCCCGACGCCGAGGAGCTCATCTCCCCGCTGGCGTACGCGTGCGGGCGGGAGGGCCGCCGGTAGAACCCCGACAGTGACCCGCGCGGCCACGTATCGTGCGGGAACCTATGGCGGCGACGAAGGGCGGCGGGCGGCACAGTGACCGAGGCGGGGATCAGGATCGAGGCGGAGACCGAGGCCGGCGCGCCGGCCGTACGCGTACAGGACCTCTGGAAGGCGTTCGGCCAGAGCGTCGCCGTCGCGGGGATCGATCTCGCCCTTCCCGCGGGCAAGTTCATCGGCCTCGTCGGGCCGAACGGCGCGGGCAAGACGACCACCCTTTCCATGGTCACCGGCCTGCTCCGGCCCGACCGTGGCACCGTCGAAGTCGTCGGCCACGACGTGTGGCGCGACCCCGTCGAGGTGAAGGCCCGCATCGGGGTACTGCCCGAGGGCCTGCGCCTGTTCGAGCGGCTCTCGGGGCATGAACTCCTCGCGTACACGGGCAGGTTGCGCGGCCTGCCCGGCGCCGAGGTCGACAAGCGCGCCGCCCAGCTCCTCGACGTGCTCGACCTCACCGGGGCCCAGCACAAACTCGTCGTCGACTACTCGACCGGCATGCGCAAGAAGATCGGGCTCGCCGCCGCGCTCCTCCACAACCCCGAAGTCCTCTTCCTGGACGAGCCGTTCGAGGGCGTCGACCCGGTCTCCGCGCAGACCATCCGCGGCGTCCTGGAGCGCTACACCGGCTCCGGGGCGACCGTCGTCTTCTCCTCGCACGTCATGGAGCTCGTCGAGTCGCTCTGCGACTGGGTCGCCGTCATGGCCGCCGGCCGCATCCGCGCACAGGGGCCCCTCGCCGAAGTGCGCGGCGACGCGCCCTCCCTCCAGCAGGCGTTCCTCGAACTCGTCGGCGCGAACAGCCGCGACACCACCTCCGACCTGGACTGGCTGGGAGGCGGCAGCCGGTGACCACGACGACCGTCACGCTGGTCCGCCTCAAGCTGGCGCTCCTGCGCAACGGACTGCGCGGCTCCACGGGCCGCCGCGCCGCCTACATCGCCACGCTCGTCGTCGTGCTGCTCGTCGCCGCGCTCCAGCTCATCGGCCTGATCGCCCTGCGCGGCAGCACCCACGCGGCGACCCTCTGCGTCATCCTCACCGCCGTACTCGCCCTCGGCTGGGCGGTGATGCCGCTCTTCTTCCCCTCCGGCGACGAGACCCTCGACCCGACCCGCCTCGTCATGCTCCCGCTGCGGCCACACCCCCTCGTACGGGGTCTGCTCATCGCGTCCCTCGTCGGGATCGGCCCCCTGTTCACGCTCTGTCTCGCGGTCGGCGCGGTGATCGCCCTGGCGCACGGGGCCGCCGCGTCCGCCGTCGCGGTCCTGGCCGTCGCCCTCACCCTGCTCACCTGCGTCGCCCTCGCCCGCGCCGTGGCCGCTGCCAACATCCGGCTGCTCACCAGCCGCAAGGGACGCGACCTCGCCGTCCTCAGCGGGCTCGTCATCGCCGTCGGCGCGCAGGTCGTCAACTTCGGTGCGCAGCGGCTCGGTTCGTCCGGCGGCCTCGGGGCGCTCGACCCGGCGGGCGACGTACTGGCCTGGATCCCGCCCGCGTCCGCGATCGGCGCCGTCGACTCCGTCAGCCACGGCTCGTACGGCGTCGCGGCGGCCCGCCTCGTCCTGTGTGCGGCCGCACTCGCCGGACTTCTGTACGCGTGGCAACGCGCCCTGACGCGTCTCATGACGTCCCCCGACGGCTCCACGCTCCAGGCCGCCGAGCCCACCCGCCGCAGGCGCACGTCCCGCGGCCCCCGCCTCCTGCCCGACGGCCGCACGGGCACGGTCATGGAGCGCGCCCTGCGCTATGTGTGGCGCGACCCGAAGACCAAGGCGGCCTGGGTGACGTCCCTGGCCATCGGCCTGATCGTGCCGGTCTTCAACGCCCTCCAGGGCACCGGCTCCATCTACTTCGCGTGCTTCGCCGCCGGAATGCTCGGCATCCAGATGTACAACCAGTTCGGGCAGGACACCTCGGCGTTCTGGATGGTCGCCATGACCATCTCCTCGCCGCGTGACGCCTACGTGGAACTGCGCGGCCGCGCCCTCGCCCTCCTGACGATCACCCTGCCGTACGCGACGCTGGTCACCGTCGTCACGACCGCGATGCTCGGCGACTGGCGGGCCCTGCCCGAGGTGCTCGGCCTCTCCTTCGCGCTCCTCGGCGCGATGCTCGCCACCGGCGCCTGGTCGTCGGCCCGCTTCCCGTACTCGATCCCGCAGGAGGGCTACAAGAACGTCGCCCCGGGGCAGGCGGGCCTCGCCTGGATATCGATCTTCGGCGGGATGGTCGCGGCGGCCCTGCTGTGCGCGCCCGTCATCGCCCTCGCGATCTGGCTGCACGTGTCGGGCGCCGAGTCCGCGACCTGGCTGCTGCTGCCGATCGGCGCCGCGTACGCGGCGGGGATCACCCTGGCGGGCCTGCGCCTGGCCGCCCCGCGCACGGCGGCCCGCCTGCCGGAGATCCTCGCGGCGGTCAGCAAGGGATGACGCGTGCCGCAGGGCGTATCCCGCGTATCCCCCTGGAGCGCGTCACATCCTGCTGAGCGCCGCCGTCGCGTACAGGACGTCGTGGATGGCCTCGCGGTCGCCGTCCTGTCCGGCGGCCGCCTCCTCCGGAGTGACGTGACCGGCCGCCAGGCGGCAGAACTCGGCGCCGTCCAGGGCGACATGGGCAACCTCGTGCTCCTCCGAGCCGACCGCGCCGGGCGAGTCCAGGGCGATGAGCCACTCGCCGCCGCCCGCCCCCTCGACCTCGAGGCGCAGCGTGCGGCCCGGCGCGCCCGCGGCGACCAGGCTGCGGGCCGGTGCGGCGAGGCCCGCGCGGCGGCGCCCGGCGAGGGAGTCGGGAAGCAGCCGGGCCGCCAGATCGATCATGCGGTTCAGATGGCGGGCCGACGGCGGCTCGTACGGGTAGTCCACCGCCTCGGCGATGTCCTCGGCGTGCACCCAGCACTCGAAGGCGCGGTCCAGCATCGAGTCGCGCAGCGGCAGGGAGAAGTCCCCGTACGGGACCGCCAGTTGACCCGACGAGCGGGTGCGGCCCGAGGAGCCGTCCGGGTCGGCCGCGAACGACACCGTGCGGATCACGGCGTGCGACTGCTCGCGCCAGGGGCCGCGGACGGCCCGGGTCGGCGGGAAGTGCGAAGCCTTCCAGAACGTCTCCGTGCGGCTCTCCGGCGTGCGGCGCTCCTCGGGTGCGACGCCGAACAGCGGGTCGTCGAGGCCGAGCGCGACGGCGACCAGGCCGTCCACGCTCATCAGATGCGTGAGGACGCCGGCGACGGTCGTCTTGCGGCTGACCCGGTCGTCCCCCTCGTACCAGCGAAGCCGTACGGGCGCGTGCCACTCGGAGTCGCCGATGTCCTGGAGCAGGGCGTCGAGGCGGGCGGTCTCCGCGTCGTACGGGGCGGCCCACTCGGGGACCGGGATGCGGGGCGGGCGGCGGGTGAGGCAGCCCTCCAGGACGCGGGAGCGCAGCATCGGGTCGAGGTCGAGGCTCTCCTCGGAGTGCAGCAGGCCCACGGCGTCCCGCAGCCGCAGCGCCTCCTCGGCACAGGGGCCGCAGTCGCCGAGGTGCTCCTCCACGGCGACGCTCTCCGCGGCCGAGCACGCGGCGAGCGCCCACGCGCCGAGGAGGGACTTGAGGACGCGGTGCTCCAGGACGAGCGGCTCGGGGACGTGATCCGGCAGCGGGCGCCGGGTGTCCTCCACGGAGGAGCGCGGCGTCGGTATCCGGGCGTTCGCGGCGGCGTCGGGAAGCCCGGCGCCCTCGAAGCCTTCGGGTTGCCCGGCGCCCTCGCGGTTGTCGCGGTTGTCGTGGTCATCGGGCTGGTCGGCGTTGCCGAAGGGGTTGGGCCCGCTCACAGCGCCCTCCCGTGTCCGGGAGATCCCGGCGGGGTGCCGGACGTGCCGCTGTCGTGGGCCGTGGACAGGAGCTGGAGTCCGAGGCGCAGGCGGCGGCGCGCCTCGTCCTCGGTGACGCCGAGGTCGACCGCGGTCTGGCGGTAGTCCCTGCGCTGGAAGTAGGCCAGCTCCAGCGCGGCGCGCAGCGGGGCGGGCATCGAGGTGACGATGTAGTCGGCGCGGGCGGCGGCGGAGGCGTGCCGCACCTTGCGCTCCAGGTCCTCCGTGGTGCCCTCGCCGCTGCGGACGAGGGCGGCGGACTCGGTCTGGCGCAGGCGGTGGACCGCGCGCCGGTGGGTGAGGGTGGCGATCCAGGAGCGCAGGGGCCCCTGCTTGGGGTCGTACGCGTCGGGGTTCTCCCAGACGTGGGTGAAGACGTCGCGCGTGATGCGGTCGGCCGCGTCCTCGTCACCGAGCACGCGGTGCGCGAGCCCGTGCACGAGCGACGCGAAGCGGTCGTACAGCTCACCGAGCGCCGCGGCCTCCCCGTGCGCGAGCCGCTGTTGCATCCTCCGGTCCCACCGGGTCGGAGTCTCCTTGGCCATGCGGCCCCCTCACCGTGTGCGTTCCCTCGAATGTAGTCGGACGCGCCGACAACGCACCTGCCTTTGCGTCAAAGGTCGACCTGGCCGGATGCGGATGGTAAGGAGGCAGTCACGTTGCGCGGACCTTTGGCGCCGAAAGCAGTGCAAAATCCGATCACTTGGGTCTTAACCGGGTCATATGTGATACGTCTGCAGTGGTGTTTCAGCACCTCGCGGTCGGGCAGCCGCGAGAGAAGACAAGCGTAAGCAGGGGTTCCGGATCAACGGGAGGAGTGGCGCGTGACGCTCAGAGTGACCGAGGGACAGCAGGGTGGCTGGGCCGTCGTGCGGGTGTCGGGCGAGATGGATCTCGCCACCTCTCCCGCGCTGCGCCAGCAGGTGCACGACGCGGTCGCGGACGGCCGGCACAGCCTCGTCCTCGATCTCTCGCAGGTCCTCTTCTGCGATTCGAGTGGAGTCGGCGTACTGATCGCGGCCCGCCGGCTGATGCGTTCCTGCCGCGGCGAGCTCCGGCTGATCCTGCCGGCCAAGGGGGCCGAGGACGGCTCGCACGTCAACCGCGTCCTGTCGGCGCTCGGCGTGCGCCGCCTCTTCGAGGTGTACCCGGACGTACTGAGCGCCGTGAACGACGAGGCGTCGCCGCTCTCGGCCTGACCGCGCGGATCCGACCGGCGCAGACCCGTGCGTCCGGGCCGCCGGGCGCGGAAGTTGTTGCGGAATTTTTCCGGTCTTGGCACAAGCGTCGCTGTGAGGGCCCCCGGCGCCGCTCCACGACGTACGCTCCCTGGCGAGGGGACGGGCAGGACCCGTACCACCACCGATGCGAGAGGCGGCCGAGAGGACATGGACCACGCCGAGAGCACCGATCACGCCGAGTACGAGCGCAGGATCGCTGCCCGCTTCGCCGGCTTCGACCAGGACGGCAACGGCTACATCGACCGCGAGGACTTCGTGACCGCGGCCAAGGGACTGCTGGCCGAGTTCACCACGACGGCGCGCTGCGACAAGGGCCAGGCGCTCTACGCGGGCGCCGAGGCCTTCTGGCAGGGCATGGCCGGCATAGCGGATGTGGACGGTGACCAGCGCGTCTCCCGCGAGGAGTTCGTGACGGGCGCGGTGAAGCGGCTGCGGGACAACCCGAAGCGGTTCGCGGAGATCGCCCGCCCCTTCCTGCGGGCCGCCATCGCCGTCGCCGACCAGGAAGGTTCCGGGATCACCCCGGCGGCAGCGGAGCGCATCCTGCGCGTCCTCGGTGCCGACCCGTCCGTGGTGGCCACGGTGGCCGCCGCGCTGGACTCGGACGGCGACGGGCGGATCTCGGAGGAGGAGATCGTCATCGCGTTCGCCCACTACTTCACCGTTCCGGAATAGCGTTCACCGGTCCTGTTCCCGAATAGCGCTCGCGCAGCTTGTACTTGAGCACCTTGCGCAGGGTGTCGTTGCGCGGAAGGGCGTCCACCAGTTCCAGCTGCTCGGGCAGCTTGTGCGTGGACAGCCCTTCCGACCGCAGATGGGACGCCATCGCCTCCAGGGTCAGCGGCTCGGTGCCGTCGCGCTGGACGACGACCGCGCACACCCGCTCGCCGCGCTCGGGGTCCGGGAGCCCCACGACCGCCGCGTCGCCCACCGCGGGGTGCGCGTGCAGCAGGTCCTCGATCTCCTTCGCGGAGATGTTCTCGCCCTTGCGGATGATGATGTCCTTGGCCCGCCCGGTGAGCACCAGATGCCCCGTGTCCCTCACATGCCCGAGGTCGCCGGTGACGAGGAACCCGTCGCCGTCGAACGCGGCAGCCGACTGCACGGGGTCCAGATAGCCCTGGCAGACGGCCTCCCCGCGCAGCCTGACCTCGCCGTCCACGCCGCACGGGACCTGCTTGCCGTCCGCGTCCGTGACCCGGATCTCCATGCCCTCGGGGGGCTTTCCCTCCGTCGTCGCGAGGTTCTCGGCGGTGTCGTCGGGGGCGCCCATCGTGATCATGGGGACCTCGGTCATGCCGTACCCGTGGGTGAGCTGACAGCCCATCTCCCGTACGACCGCGTGGTAGATCTCGGGCGGCTTGGGCGCGCCGCCGCCCGCGAGGAGCCGCAGCGTCGGGATGAGCCGGTCCTCGGGGGACTTGCGCTGTTCGGTCAGGAACATGGAGTAGAAGGCCGTGGAGCCGCCCGCGACGGTCACTCCGTGCCGCCGGTAGCCGTCGAGCGCGTCCGGCAGCGCGAACTGCTCGAACATCACCGCGGGGAACCCGTACAGGAGCAGCATGACCGTGTAGTCGGGGCCGGCTATGTGCGCGAAGGGGAACGCCATCGAGCCGACGTCGGACGCCGACAGGTGCAGGGCGTGCGCGAGGCAGGAGCCGCCGGCGATCAGCGAGCGGTCCGTGTGGAGGACGCCCTTGGGGTCGGAGGTCGTGCCGGAGGTCCAGTAGATCCAGCGCACGGCCGTGCCGTCGGTGGGTGCGGGCGGCAGTACGGAGGGATCGCCGTCGGGCAGCGTGTCGTACGCCTCGAAGATCCCGCGGGCGCCGAGGCGCCGGGCCATCTCCGTGTGGTCGAAGCCCCGCCACACGCCCGGGGTCGCGAAGAACTCGGCCTTCGACTCGCGCAGCGCGAAGCCGACCTCGCGGTCCCGGTAGAAGGGGATGACGGGGGACTGGACGGCGCCGATGCGGGCGAGCGCGAAGGAGAGCAACGCGGTCTCGATACGGGTCGGGAGCTGCCAGGCGACGACCGTGCCGGGGCGTACGCCCATGTCGTACAGACCGGCGGCGACCCGCTCGCCGCGCCCGCGCAGCTCGCCGAAGGTCAGGCGCCGGTCGTCCTTCGCGTCGGGGGCGGACTGGATCAGTACGGGGGTGTCGGGGGTGAGGGCGGCGCGGCGCTCGATCAGCTCCCAGAGCGTCCCGGCGGCGCCCAGGGCGTGTGCGGTGTCGTTCACTGCTCCCCCTCGAAACGGCAGACCGTACCTGACGGTTAGTCAGATCGTGCGCAGAGCGTAGAGCGCTGCGCCTTGTCGGTCCAGGGGTGCGGGGCTAGCCTGCTATCTGACGACCCATCAGAAACGCCATCAGAAACTGTCAGGTGAGGGGACACGATGGACCCGATGGAACTGCCCCGGATCATCAGCGTCGACGACCATGTGATCGAGCCCGCGCACCTCTTCTCGACCTGGCTGCCGGCGAAGTACCGGGACCGGGGGCCGCAGCCGCTCACGGCCGGGATCGGCGAGCTCGCCTACGTGGCGGGCAAGTACCAGATCACCATGGACCCGGACGGGCCCCCGACGGACTGGTGGATCTACGAGGACCTGAAGTTCCCGTACAAGCGCAACATCGCCGCCGTCGGCTTCGACCGCGACGACATGACCCTCGAAGGCATCACGCGCGCGGAGATGCGGCGCGGCTGCTGGGACCCGAAGGCCCGCCTGGAGGACATGGACCTCAACCATGTCGAGGCCAGCCTCTGCTTCCCCACCTTCCCGCGCTTCTGTGGCCAGACGTTCGCGGAGGCCAAGGACAAGGAGGTGGCGCTCGCCTGCGTGCGCGCCTACAACGACTGGATGGTCGAGGAGTGGTGCGGCGACAGCGGGGGCCGCCTCATCCCGCTCTGCATCATCCCCCTGTGGGACATCGACCTCGCCGTCGCCGAGATCCGGCGCAACGCCGCGCGCGGCGTCAGGGCCGTGACGTTCTCCGAGATCCCCACCCACCTGGGGCTCCCGTCGATCCACTCCGGCTACTGGGACCCGTTCTTCGCCGTGTGCCAGGAGACCGGGACGGTCGTCAACATGCACATCGGCTCCAGCTCGCAGATGCCCGCCGCGTCCCCGGACGCCCCGCCCGCCGTCCAGGCCTCGCTCAGCTTCAACAACGCGATGGCGTCGATGATGGACTTCCTCTTCTCCGGGGTCCTGGTGAAGTTCCCGACGCTCAAACTCGCCTACTCCGAGGGGCAGATGGGCTGGATCCCGTACGCCCTGGAGCGCGCGGACGACGTCTGGGAGGAGCACCGGGCCTGGGGCGGGGTGCGCGACCTCATCCCCGAGCCGCCGTCGACGTACTACTACCGCCAGATGTTCTGCTGCTTCTTCCGCGACAAGCACGGGGTGGCGTCCCTCGACGTCGTCGGCCGGGACAACGCGACCTTCGAGACCGACTACCCGCACGTCGACTCGACCTTCCCGCACACCAAGGAGGTCGCCCTCGACCATGTGAAGGGCCTCGACTCCGAGACGGTCTACAAGCTCATGCGGGGCAACGCGATCCGCATGCTCGACCTGGACCTCGACAGGTAGCGGGCCGCGCCGTGGATCTGACGTACACGGACGAGGAAGAGGAGTTCAGGGCGCGGCTGCGGGAGTGGCTCGCGTCCGTCCTGCCGGGGCTGCCCCCGAAGCCGTCACCGAACGACTGGCCGGGCAGGCGCGCCTACGACCTCGGCTGGCAGCGCAGGCTGTACGACGCCGGGTACGCGGGCCTGCACTGGCCCGCCGACGCGGGCGGCCGCGGTGCCACGCCCACGCAGCACCTCATATTCCTGGAGGAGACGGAGAAGGCGGGCGCGCCGTACGTGGGGGCCAACTTCGTCGGGCTGCTGCACGCCGGGCCGACGATCGCCGCCGAGGGGACGCCTCAGCAGCGGGCCCGCTGGCTGCCGCCGGTCCTGCGCGGCGACGAGGTGTGGTGCCAGGGGTTCAGCGAGCCCGACGCCGGCTCCGACCTCGCGGCGCTGCGCACGCGCGCGACGCGGGACGGCGACCACTACGTGGTCAGCGGGTCCAAGATCTGGACCTCGCACGCGGAGGTCGCCGACTGGTGCGAACTGCTCGTGCGCACCGACCCGTCCGCCCCGAAACACCGCGGCATCTCCTGGCTCGCCATGCCGATGGACGCGCCCGGGATCACCGTACGACCGCTGCGCACGCTCGCCGGGTCCGCCGAGTTCGCCGAGATGTTCCTCGATGACGTACGCGTCCCGGTTGCCAACCGGGTCGGCGAGGAGAACGACGGCTGGCGCGTGACGATGGTGACGCTGTCCTTCGAACGCGGCACCGCGTTCGTGGGCGAGGTCGTCGCCTGCCGCCGTGTCCTCGGCGAACTGGCCGCACAGGCCCGTAAGAACGGCCGCTGGGACGACGCCGTGCTGCGCCGCAGGCTCGGCCGCCTCAACGCCGAGTTCCGCGCCCTGTGGCGGCTCACCCAGTGGAACGTCAGCGAGGCCGAGCAGGCCGGCGGCGTCCCCGGCACCGGCGGTTCGGTCTTCAAGCTGCGCTACTCGCACGCCCGCCAGGAGCTGTTCGACGCCGCGGCCGAGGTGCTCGGCGTCGCGGGTGCTCTCGACACGGACCAGGAGTGGACCCTCGACCGCCTGTCGTCCCTCTCGTACACGATCGCCGCCGGCACCTCCCAGATCCAGCACAACATCGTCGCCGAACGCATCCTCGGCCTGCCGAAGGACCGGCCCGGCCAACGGCCGAAGGATCTTCAGAAGGGAGGGCGGTGAGCATGCGCTTCCAGCTCACCGACGACCAACGCGCCCTGCGCGACGGCGTACGGGACCTGCTCGCCGGACGCTTCGACCGTGACGCCCTGCGCACCGCCGTGGACACGCCCGGGCACCTGGACCGGGCGCTGTGGCGGGCCCTGGGCGACGCGGGCTTCTTCGCCCTGTGCCTCCCGGAGGCGGACGGCGGCGTCGGCCTGGGGCTGCCCGAGGCCGTCCTCGTCTTCGAGGAGGCGGGCCGGGTCCTGCTGCCGGGCCCGCTCGTCGCCACGCATCTCGCCGCGGGCACCGTGCCGGGCGCCGCGACCGGCGAGGCCGTCGTGACGGCGCCCGCCGGGGAGCTCCTCCCGTGGCGGGACGCGTCGGACGTCGTCCAGGGCGACGCGACCGGCGCCGTACCCCTGGCCTCCGTCGACCCGCTCACGCCTCTGCACAAGCTGCCGGGCCCGCACGCGCCCCGCAGCCCACAGGCCGTACTCCTCACCGCCGCCGAACAGCTCGGCTCCGCCACGCGCACCTGCGAGCTGGCGGTCCAATACGCCCGGGAGCGCGAGCAGTTCGGGCAGCCCATCGGCGCGTTCCAGGCCGTGAAGCACCTGTGCGCCCAGATGCTCGTACGGGCCGAGCTGGCCCGTGCGGCCGTGTACGCGGCGGCTGTCACCGCCGACCCGGTCGAGACCGCCGCCGCCGAGCTGCTCGCCGACGAGGCGGCCGTGCGCAACGCGCGCGACTGCGTCCAGGTGCACGGCGGCATGGGCTTCACCTGGGAGGCGGACGTGCATCTGCATCTCAAGCGGGCCTGGGTGCGCGCCGGGACGGGCCGTACGGCGCGCGAGACGGAGGAGGAGCTGGCGGCGGCGCTGTGACGTCCGGGGCCGCGCTCAGGGCGGGGCGAACCCATGTACGGAGGGTCACGGAACGTCGATATCGGGTTGTGTCCTGCGCGGGACTCGTCACGGCACGGAGTCGGGGTCCCGCTCGGGTACCTTGTGTGGGATGCGAGTGGTTCCGAGTCCGAGCCATCCCGGTGTTGCCCCTGAGGCGGCTCCGGATCCGGCGATGCGCGCCGTTCGCAGCGCATGGGAGGGCCGCACGCCCGCCCGTTCGACTCCCCGCAGGACGCGTCGCACAGTATGGCGCACGCGTACTCCTTCGCGCTGGAATATGCCCGAAGCGCTTGTTGGGGTGACTGTACGTCAACCATGCTGTCTCCCAAGGGGATCACGGTCCGTGAGCTCCTTGACTTGTCACAGTCCCGAGGCGTTGTGTCCGCCGGTTCGGATGGTGTGAGCGGTGCAGGTGCTTCAAGTTCAGCTGGAGGTCGGGGCGGATCCCGCGGAGGTGGGGCGAGCCCGCAGGTGGGCGCGCTCGCGCCTCGCAGGGTCGGGGATAGAGGCCGATGAGCCACTGGCGGAGACGCTCATCCTGATCGTCTCCGAGCTCGTCACCAACGCCGTGGTGCACACCGGCTGTCCGGCCGTCCTGCGCATGCTGCTGCCGGGCGTCCCGGCGGAGGCCAGCGCCGGCACGGTCCGCGTGGAGGTGGCCGACGCCAGCGACCGGCCCCCCGCGCCGCGGCACGCCGACGGGGACGAGACCAACGGCCGCGGCCTGGAACTCGTCGACGGTCTGGCGGACCGCTGGGGCTGGCGGCCCGAGGGCACGGGCAAGGCCATCTGGTGCGAGATCGACCGCTGCGGCGCGCAGGGCGCGGGGGCGGGGACGTATCAGGGGATGGCGTACGAGGCCGTGTAGTCCGCCTCCCGGTGCGTCAGTTCCGACTTCCGGTGCGCCGGCGTGCCTCGCCGTTCCCCGGTGTGCGTCGGTTCGCGCCGGGCGTGCGCCGTCATAAAAGTCACATAACTGGCAAATCTCCTTACGGGTGTTGACGCCGGGTGTCCGTTTGATCACGCTTGTGGTCAGCGATTCGTGGCGAGGGGACGCCAAGGGTTCCGGTGACGGGAGCCCACGGTGAGTACGGGTCGTGCCGCGGCGGGCGGCTCTCCCAGAGGCCGGGGGAGCAGGGCCCGGGCGCCGGGGCCCGGACGGCGGTGCGAGCGCATCGCCGTCCGGGCCTGAACTCGCCTACGGGGCAAGCCTCTTGATGCCTAAAGGATCGCGACCGGGGCCACGGGTGTGCCCGTGCCGCCCACGAAGGGCTCGGGCATCGCCGACAGCAGGAACGCGTAGCGCGCATCTTGTGCACAGGCTGTGGACAAGTTCTCCAGATTCCAGTTCTGGCCCTGGATCATGCCCATTTCGACCAGGTCGAGGGCGTGCACCGGCAGCCAGAGGTTCTCGTGCTCCGGCGGGAAGATCTCGAAGGTGAGGGTGTCGTTCGCGACGGCGGCCACGTCGCGCGCGTGGAACCACTCGGGCGTGCGCACGGACAGGCCGGGGGACGGATAGCCGTACGCGTGCTTGTCGCCCGCGAGATACGTCTGGATCTGGCCGGTGCGGACGAGGACGATGTCGCCGGCGCGGACGGTGACGTGGCCGAACTCCTCGGCCTCGGACAGGTCTTCGGGGGTCACGGCGTGGTCGCCGGGCAGCCGGTCCACGCCCTTCGCCGCCGCGACGTCGAGCAGGACGCCGCGCGAGACGATGTACGGGGCCTTGTCGATGCCGCTGAACCGGGCGCCGCCGTGCGCCGTGATCGTGTCGGCGGGGCGGCCGTTGTAGATCCGGCCCGAGTGCGAGATGTGGGTGAGGGCGTCCCAGTGTGTGGCCGCCTGGAGCCCCATGGTCACCGCGTCGTCGCTGGTGGCGACGGTGCCGGGGCCGAACAGCTCGTGGTTGATCTGCACCATGGTGTGGAGCGGGTTGACGCGGCCCGGGATCAGTCCGGTCTGCACCCCGTCCTCCTTGAGGGGCAGCGCGAGCGGTACCCGGCGGCCCGTGCGGACGGTCGACGCGGCCTCGCGCACGACCTCGTCGGTGACCAGATTGAGCGTGCCGATCTCGTCGTCGGCGCCCCAACGTCCCCAGTTGTTGACGCGCTTGGCCATCTCGTGGAACTCGGCAGGCAACGACATGAGTGCTCCCCGGGGCTTGTCTTCCAGTGTCTGACGGGTCATAGAATCTAACGGTCCGTCAGAAACCGCGGGAAGGGGCCGGACGTGGGGAACTTCTTGGCAGGCAAGGTGGTGGCTGTCACCGGGGCCGGGCGCGGCATCGGCAGGGCCGTCGCGCTCGCCTGCGCCGCCGAGGGCGCACGGGTCGTCGTCAACGACTACGGGGTGTCCATCGAGGGCGGCGAACCGGCGAGCGAGATCGCCGAGTCCGTCGTCAAGGAGATCGAGGCATCCGGGGGCGAGGCCGTCGCCGTCGCCGACGACATCTCGACCATGGCGGGCGGTCAGCGGATCGTCGACGTGGCGCTCGCCCGGTACGGGCGGATCGACGGCGTCGTGTGCGTCGCCGGGATCCTGCGCGAGCGGATGCTGTTCAACATGTCCGAGCAGGAGTGGGACCCGGTGGTCGCCACGCACCTGAAGGGCACGTTCACCGTGTTCCGGGCGGCGTCCGCCGTCATGCGCAAGCAGGGGTCGGGCACGCTCATCGGTTTCACCAGCGGCAACCACCAGGGATCCGTGGCGCAGGCCAACTACAGCGCCGCCAAGGGCGGGATCATCTCGCTCGTGCGCAGCGCCGCGCTCGGGCTGCACAAGTACGGCGTCACGGCGAACGCGGTCGCGCCCGTCGCCCGTACGCGGATGTCGGCGAACGTGCCCATGGAGCTCAAGGAGATCGGGGAGCCGGAGGACGTCGCCGCGCTCGTCGTCTATCTGCTCAGCGAACGCGCCCGTGCCGAGAAGATCACCGGACAGGTGTACACGATCGCCGGGCCCAAGATCGCGGTCTGGGCCCAGCCGAGGGAGCTGCGCTCGGGCTACGCGGAGGGCGGCTGGACGCCGGACAAGATCGCGGACTTCCTGCCGGGCACCGTGGGCGTCGATCCGATGCCGATGCTCGCGCAGTTGGAGGCGATGGCCGAGGCGGCCGCCGCGAAAGCGCGGCCCAATCAGTGACGTCGAGGCCGGGGGCGGAGGCGCGTGGTGGAGTTCGGGTTCGGGGATGAGGACGAGGCGTTCCGGCGGGAGGCCCGCGCGTGGCTCGCGGAGCACCTCACCGGTGAGTACGCCGTCGCCCGGGGGCGCGGCGGGCCCGGGAGCGAGCACGAGGACGCCGGCGTACGGCGGTCCTGGGAGCGGGAGTTGGGCGCGTCCGGGTGGATCGGGCTCGGCTGGCAGCGCGACGGGTACGGCAACCGGGTCGCCTCACCGACCCAGCAGGTCGTCTGGGCCGAGGAGTACGCGCGGGCCCGCGCGCCCGCACGCCACGGGCACATCGGCGAGAACCTGCTCGCCCCGACCCTGATCGCGTACGGCGACGAGGAGCAGCAGCGGCGCTTCCTGCCGCCGGTCGCCTCCGGCGAGGAGCTGTGGTGCCAGGGCTACAGCGAGCCCGGTGCCGGTTCCGACCTCGCGAACCTGCGCACGACCGCCGTACGTGACGGGGACACGTACCGTGTCACCGGGCAGAAGGTGTGGACGTCGCTCGCGCACGAGGCCGACTGGTGCTTCGTGCTCGCGCGCACCGAGGCCGGGTCGCGGCGTCATCACGGCCTGTCGTTCCTCCTCGTGCCGATGGACCAGCCGGGCCGGATCGAGGTGCGGCCCATCCGGCAGCTGACCGGCACGGCTGAGTTCAACGAGGTGTTCTTCGACGGGGCGCACGCGCGCGTGGAGCACGTCGTCGGCGGCGAGGGGAACGGCTGGCGGGTCGCGATGGGGCTGCTCGCCCTGGAGCGCGGCGTCTCGACGCTCGCCCAGCAGATCGGGTTCGCCGCCGAACTCGCCGAGGTCGTACGGACCGCGGTGCGTACGGGCGCGGCCGACGACCCGCTGTTCAGGGACCGCCTCGTACGGCAGTGGGCCGAGCTGCGGGTCATGCGGTTCAACGCGCTGCGCACGCTCGGTGGCGCGCAGGACCCGGGCGCCCCGAGCGTCGCCAAGCTCCTGTGGGGCCGCTGGCATCAGCGTCTGGGCGAACTCGCCCTCCAGGCGCGGGGCGCGCTCGCCGCCGCCGGGCCCGGGGACTGGACGCCTGACAGTCCGTACGAACTCGACGCCGCACAGCGGCTGTTCCTCTTCAGCCGGGCCGACACGATCTACGGCGGCTCGGACGAGATCCAGCGCAACATCATCGCCGAGCGCGTGCTCGGGCTGCCCAGGGAGACGAGGGAGTCGTCATGAGGGGTGTCGTGTTCGACGGGGTCCGGGCCGACGTGGTCGACGATCTCGAGATACGCGATCCGGGACCGGGCGAGGTGCTCGTCGACGTCGCCGCCGCCGGGCTGTGCCACAGCGACCTGTCGGTGATCGACGGGACTATTCCGTTCCCGGCGCCGGTCGTGCTCGGGCACGAGGGCGCGGGCGTCGTGGAGGCCGTCGGCGCGGGCGTCACGCATGTGGCGCCCGGGGACCATGTGGCGCTGTCCACGCTCGCCAACTGCGGCGCCTGCGCGGACTGCGACCGGGGGCGGCCGACCATGTGCCGCAAGGCGATCGGGAGGCCCACGCAGCCGTTCTCGCGGGGCGGCACACCGCTCTACCAGTTCGCCGCGAACTCCTCGTTCGCCGAACGGACCGTCGTGAAGGCCGTGCAGGCCGTGCCGATCCCCGCCGATATCCCGCTGACGTCGGCCGCGCTCATGGGGTGCGGGGTGCTGACCGGCGTCGGCGCCGTCCTCAACCGGGCGCGCGTCGGCCAGGGCGACACCGTCGTCGTCATCGGGACCGGCGGGATCGGCCTCAATGTGCTCCAGGGCGCCCGGATCGCGGGCGCGTCCAGGATCGTCGCCGTCGACGCGAACCCCGACAAGGAGGCGGTGGCGCGGCAGTTCGGCGCGACGGACTTCCTGACCTCGGCCGCCGGGGTCAGGGACGTCCTGCCGCACGGCGCCGACCACGTCTTCGAGTGCGTCGGCCGCGTCGAGCTGGTCCGCCAGGCCGTCGACCTCCTCGACCGGCACGGCCAGGCCGTACTCCTCGGCATGCCGGGCGCCGACGCGGAGGCGTCCTTCGTCGTCGCCTCGCTCTTCCTCGACAAGTCCATCCTGGGCTGCCGCTACGGCTCTTCGCGGCCCCAGCGCGACATCAGGCTCTACGCCGACCTGTACCGCCAGGGCCGGCTGCTGCTCGACGAGCTGGTCACGGAGACGTACCCGGTCGAGGACTTCGCGAAGGCGGCACAGGACGCGCAGCAGGGGAGGGTGGCGCGGGGGGTGCTGGTGTTCTGAGCCGGGCCTACGTGTTCTGCATCGCGCCCTGCACGGTCGTGGCGTGGAACGTGCGGCGGTACGCCGTCGGCGTCACGCCCAGTGCCGCCTGGAGGTGCTGCCGCATCGACTGCGCCGTGCCGAAGCCCGACTCGCGCGCCACCTGGTCCATCGACAGGTCGCTCGACTCCAGGAGGTGCCGGGCCCGCTCCACCCGCTGCTGGGTGAGCCACTGGCCCGGGCTGACGCCGGCCTCTTCGCGGAAGCGGCGCGTGAAGGTGCGTACCGACATCGCCTCCTGGGCGGCCAGGTCGCGCAGCTGGAGCGGTTCGTGAAGGTGGGCGAGCGCCCAGGCGCGCGCCTTCGTCGTCGTCGCGAGCTGGGGTTCGGGGACGGGGCGGTGGATGTACTGGGCCTGCCCGCCGTCGCGGTGGGGCGGGACGACGGTGTGGCGGGCCACCTCGTTGGCCACCGCCGTGCCGTGGTCCCGGCGGACCAGGTGCAGGCAGAGGTCGATGCCCGCGGCGACGCCGGCCGACGTCAGGACGTCCCCGTCGTCGATGTACAGGACGTCCGCGTCGACCTTGATCTCGGGGAAGAGCCGCTGGAAGTGTTCCGCCGACGTCCAGTGAGTGGTCGCCGGGCGCCCGTCCAGATAGCCGGCCGCCGCGAGGACGTAGCTGCCGGTGCAGATCGACACCATCCGTGTACCGGTCCTGACCTGCGCGAAGGCCGCCGCCAGCTCGTCGGTGAGTACGCCCTCGTCGACGACGGGGCCGAGCTCGTACGACGCGGGCACGACCACGGTGTCCGCGGTGGCGAGCGCCTCCGGGCCGTTTCTGATCAGGACGGCGAAGTCGGCGTCCGTCTCCACGGGGCCGGGTTCCCTGACCGAGCACGTCACGACCTCGTAGAGCGGCCGGCCCGCGGAGTCCTTGGCGCGGCTGAAGATGCGCTGGGTGATGCCGAGTTCGAAGGGGAGCACGCCGTCGAGGGCCAGGACGACCACACGGTGGGGGCGCTGCGTTCGGGGCGCGGGAGTCTCGGGCATGGCTCCGAGTGTATGGCCCGATCCTAGCGAAGGCTGTCTTTCGGGCCACTCGCCCGGAGCGGGTCCGTGATCCGATGCTGTCTGCTGTGACGCACACAACCGACATCGACGCCGCGGCCAAGGGCTCGCCCGGCGCGGGCGCATCCCGTCCGCCCCGCCCCCGTCCCCGTATCCACCGCGCCTGGTTCGTGGCCGCCGTCACCTTCGTGACGATCATCGGAGCCGCCGCCTTCCGGTCCCTGCCGGGGCTCTTGATCGACCCGCTGAACGAGGAGTTCCACTGGTCGCGCGGCACCATCGGGCTCGCCGTCTCCATCAACCTCGCGCTCTACGGGCTGACCGCGCCCTTCGCCGCCGCCCTCATGGACCGGTTCGGCATCCGGCGCGTGGTCGCCGTCGCCCTGGTCGTCATAGCGGCCGGCTCCGGCCTGACCGTGTGGATGGACTCGGCCTGGCAGCTCCTGCTGTGCTGGGGCCTGCTCGTCGGACTCGGCTCCGGCTCGATGGCCCTCGCCTTCGCCGCGACCGTCACGAACCGGTGGTTCACCGCCCGGCGCGGGCTCGTCACCGGGATCCTCACGGCCGCTTCCGCGTCGGGGCAGCTCATCTTCCTGCCGCTGCTCTCGTGGATCGTCGAGGTGCACAAGTGGCGGCCCGCGGCCGTGACGGTGGCGCTCGCGGCCCTCGCCGTCGTGCCGTTCGTGTGGCTGCTGCTGCGCGACCACCCGGCCGACGTGGGGACCACCCCGTACGGCTCCTCGGAGTTCGTCGAGAAGCCGCCGCCCGTCACCGGGGCCGCCCGCCGCACCTTGAGCGTGCTCTTCAAGGCCGCCCGTACGGGTCCCTTCTGGCTGCTCGCCGGGACGTTCGCGATCTGCGGCGCCTCCACGAACGGGCTCGTCCAGACGCACTTCGTACCGGCCGCGCACGACCACGGGATGCCGATCACCGCGGCGGCCTCGCTGCTCGCCGTGGTGGGGGTCTTCGACGTCGTCGGGACCGTGGCGTCGGGCTGGTTCACCGACCGCTTCGACCCGCGGCGGCTGCTCGCGGTGTACTACGCGCTGCGCGGGGTCTCCCTGCTGTTCCTGCCGATGCTCCTCGCCCCGTCCGTCCACCCGCCGATGATCTTCTTCATCGTCTTCTACGGGCTCGACTGGGTCGCCACCGTGCCGCCCACCCTGGCCCTGTGCCGTGAGTACTACGGCGAGGACAGCGCGATCGTGTTCGGCTGGGTGCTCGCCTCGCACCAGGTGGGCGCCGCGCTCGTCGCCTTCCTCGGCGGCGTCGCCCGTGACACGTTCGGCTCGTACGACGTCGTCTGGTACGCGTCCGGCGCGCTGTGCGCGGCGGCGGCCCTGATGGCGCTGGTCATCCGGCGCCGGAACGCCGATGCCGATGGCCTGCTGGTGGCCGACCTCGCCTGATCAGTGCTCGAAGCGGCCGAACACGCCCTTGTGGAACAGCAGCGGGGACGCCTCGCCCTCCGTCGTCCCGAGCGCCTCCACCCGGCCCACCACGATGAGGTGGTCCCCGCCCGTGTGGACCGCGTGGATCGTGCAGTCGACCCACGCGGGTGCGCCCGCGAGCCGCGGCGAGCCCGTCACCGGCGCCGCGTCGTGCTCGACGCCCGCGAACTTGTCCGCGCCGCTCACCGCGAAGGACCGGCACAGCGCGCCCTGGTCCGCGCCCAGGACGTTCACGCAGAAGACGCCGGCGCTCGCGATGCGCGGCCAGGTCGTGGACGTACGGGCCACCATGAACGCCACCAGTGGCGGGTCCAGGGAGAGCGAGGAGAAGGACTGGCAGGCGAAGCCGGCTGGGGGAGCGCCGGGGTGCGGGGGCGGCGCCGTGACGACCGTGACGCCGGTGGCGAAGTGGCCGAGGACGCGGCGGAACTCGCCGGGGTCCAGTGGCGCCCGCTCGTCCTCGCCCACCGCCCGTAGCTCCGGACGCGGCAGTGCGTCCACCGGCTCGGCCGACGTGGGCGCACCGACCGACCGGAGGTACCTGACCACCGTCGCTGCCATTCCTGCGTGTCCCATCACACCTACGATTGAAGCTGACGATGCGTCAGATAGGAAGTGGTGGGCCCGAATTCGATGACGGCGGCCGGCTGCGAAGTCGGCTACCGGCCCTTGTACGTCGGGTCGCGGCGCTCCTTGAAGGAGGCGACGCCCTCCTGTGCGTCCGCCGTCGTCATGTTGATCTCCTGTGCCGTCGCCTCCGCCGCGAACGCCGTCGCGCGGTCCGACTCCAGGGAGGCGTTGACCAGCTGCTTGGTCATGGCGATGGCCCGCGTCGGACCGCTCGCCAGGCGCGCCGCCCACTCCTGGGCCGTCTTGCGCAGCTCCCCGTCCGGGACCGTGCGGTTGACCAGGCCCAGGCGTTCCGCGTCCGCCGAGGAGAGCGCGTCGCCGAAGAACATCAGCTCCTTGGCCCGCTGCGGCCCGATGAGGCGCGGCAGCAGATAGGCGCCGCCCCCGTCGGGGACCAGGCCCCGGCGCGCGAAGACCTCGATGAACCGGGCCGACTCCGCCGCGAGCACCAGATCGCACGCGAACGCCAGATGCGCCCCGATCCCGGCCGCCGTCCCGTTGACCGCCGCGACGACCGGCTTCTCGCAGTCCATGACCGCCGCGATCAGGCGCTGCGCGCCCAGCCGGATCGTGCGGGCCACGTCACCGGGCACGCGCGGCCCCGAGGCCGGCGCACCCCGCAGGTCCGCCCCGGCGCAGAACCCCCTGCCGGTCGCCGTGATGACGACGGCGCGCACGTCCGGGTCCGCGGAGGCGCTGTTCAGGATGCCGATGATCTCCTCACGCTGGTCCCAGGTCAGCGCGTTCATGGCCTCGGGACGGTTGAGTGTGATCCAGGTGACGGCGTCGGCGGTGGTGCACTCGATGGTGGCGGACATGACCTCTTCTTCCCTGTACGGAGGCGGGCGCGGGCGGCAGGCGTGTGCGCGGTACCGGCTGGGCTCAGTGGCAGACGGCCAGCGCGTCGAGCGCCACCGCGCCCTGGCCCCTGGGGAGCACCATCAGCGGGTTGATGTCCAACTCCGCCAGGTCGTCGCCCAGTTCGAGGGCCATCCGCTGGACCCGCAGGACGACCTCCACCAGCGCGTCCATGTCCACGGGCGGCGCCCCCCGCATCCCGTCCAGAAGAGGCCTGCCCCGCAGTTCGTCGAGCATCGCCCGCGCCTGGTCCTCCGCGAACGGCGGCACCCTCACCGCCGTGTCCCGCAGCACCTCCACGAGTACGCCGCCCAGGCCCACCGTCACCGTCGGGCCGAACAGGTCGTCCTGCGTGACCCCGACGACCATCTCGACGCCCCGCTCGACCATCTGGCAGACCAGGACGCCGTCCAGGTCGAGGCCCTCGTAACGGGCGATGTCGGTGAGTTCCCGGTAGGCGTCCCTGACCTGGCTGGCCGAGGTCAGGCCGACCTTGACCAGGCCGAGGTCCGACTTGTGGGCCAGCCGCGCCCCGGACGCCTTCATGACGACGGGGTAGCCGACCTGCCCGGCCGCCCGTACGGCCGCCGCGGCGCTGGTGACGAGCTGCTCGCGCGGTACGCGGATGCCGTACGCCCGCAGGAGCTGCTTCGCGGCGTGCTCGCTGAGCTGGCGGCCCGGGCGCATCAGGGCCTGGGCCTTGCGGAAGGAGGGGGAGGGTGTGCGGGGCGCCTCGGTGAACGGCGAGCGGTAGGCGGCCGTGAACCGGTGGTGGTCCAGATAGGCGCGCACGGCCGTGATGCAGTTCCCGAACGTGCGGAACGTCGCGAGGCGCGAGGAGCCGAGAAGCGTCTCGCGGTAGGCGTCCTCGGTGCCCAGCGGCGAGCCCCAGACGACGCAGATCAGCTTGTCCGTGCGCTCCGCGGCCTCTGCCAGGTCCCGGGCCAGCTTGTCGCTCATCGGGGGGAACGGGCCGGTGATCGGGCAGATCAGGACGCCTATGGACGGGTCCTGGAGGATCGACTCGATGATTTTGGGGCCGCGCCAGTCACCCACGGGGTGGCCGCCGTTGTCGATCGGGTTCGCGACGTTGAGGTACTCCGGGATCCACTGGTGCAGCTCCTGCTGCTTCGCCTCGGACAGCGCCGGCAGGGTCAGGCCCGCGCGCGTGGCCAGGTCGGCGAAGTGGGCGCCGGTGCCGCCGGATATCGAGTAGACCGCCACGCCGTCGGCGCGCGGGGGCCGCGCCCGCGCCAACAGGGCCGCCGTGTCCTGGAGTTCGTCGAGTCCGTCGACCCTGATCACGCCGAACTGGCGCATCGCCGCGTCCACCACCGTGTCCGCGCCGGTCAGCTTGCCCGTGTGCGAGGCCGCCATGCGGGCACCCGTCTCGGTGCGGCCGACCTTGACGGCCACGACGGGTACGCCGTTGCGCGCCGCGCGGTCCGCCGCGAGCAGGAAGCCGCGCCCGTCCTTGAGGCCCTCCACGTAACACGCGATCGCCCCGACCTCCGGGCGCTCGGCGAAGTACGAGATGAAGTCCGCCGTCTCCAGGTCCGCCTCGTTGCCCGTGGGCGCCCAGTGCGAGAGCCGTACGCCCAGCTCCTGCATCGTGTAGAGGGGGCGGCCCTGATGGCCGGACTGCGTGATCAGGGCGATGGCCGGCCCTTCGAGGTCCTCGCGGAACTCGGAGAACGCGTTCAGGTTGGTGTTCGGGCCCAGCAGGCGCATACCCGAGCGGCTGACCGCCGCGGACAGGGACGACTGCGCGGCCGCCCCCTCCTCGCCCGTCTCGGCGAAGCCCGACGCGAAGGCCACCGCGAACTTCACCTTGGCCTGCGCCAGTTCCTCGATGACCGGCAGCGGGTCCGAGATGAGGAGAACGGCGAGGTCGACGGGTTCGGGCAGCGCGGAGACGCCCGGCGAGCACGGGATGCCGAAGACGGTCTCGCGGGTGGGGTGCACGGGGTGGAGGCGGGCGCCCACGCGCTCCGCCCACGCGATCAGCTGCCGCGTGATGCCCGTGTTCGGGCGGCCCTCGGCGTCGGACGCGCCGATGACCGCTATCGATTCGGGCCGGAAGAAGCGGTCCAGGTCGGGCACCTCACGGTGCAGTGGCCTGCCGCTCACGTCCAGGTCGTCCGCCCTGCTGTGCACGGCGGGTGCCGGCTGCTCTCCGCAGGCGATCGTGCGGGCCCGGCGGGGGTCGGTGGTCAGGGTGCCGTATGTCGATCCAAGCATCGGGTCCGCCCGCTCCTCGACTGGTGCTCACGTAACTGACGTAGTGTCAGATTACTGAACTGACGCTGTGTCAGGAACAGGGCTGCACGCAAAGGCTGTTACGGGTGTTCCCGCGGGCGTGCGGGTTGGAACGGCGGGATGTGGCCACTGTGCAATGGGTGGCGTCGCGAGCGGATGGCTGTGTGCGGGTCGGTGGCCGGCCGGCGGCGCCGGCCGGGATCAGCCCGCGATCGCCCTCGCGATCTTCCGTGCGTCCAGGGCCAGTTCGCGGAACATGCCGCTGATCGGGTTCGTGTAACCCGTGAAGTAGAGGCCGGGCGCGGCGGGATCGGTCCGCCGGCCGTGCCTGGTCGGGCGGCCCCGGTCGTCGAGGACGCCGAGGTGGCCCACCAGGTCTTCCAGTGCGCGCCGGTACCCCGTCGCCGCGATCACCGCGTCGGGGGTGATGTGCGCGCCGTCCGCCAGGACCACCTTGCCGTCCTCGAACGACTCGACGGCCGCGACCGGTTCGACCCGGCCCGTGCGTACGGCGTCGATCAGGCCGACGTCCTGCACGGGGATCGCGCCCTCGCGCACCCGCGAGTAGAGGCCGGTCGTGGGTCTGGGCAGGCCCTGTTCCGCCAGGTCGGGCACGCTGAGCTTCGCCATCGGGCGGGCCAGGCGGTCCACGAGCGCCACGGGCAGCCTGCGGCACAGGATGCCGGTCCGCTGTGTGGGCCAGCCCGCGGTGGACCGGCGCACCATGTGGGGCGCCGTGCGGACCGCGAGCCGGACGCGGGACGCGCCGCCCTCGGCGAGGTCCACGGCGATCTCGGCGCCGGTGTTGCCGACGCCGACGACCAGCACGTCACGGCCCGCGTACGGCTTCGCGTTGCGGTAGTCGCCCGCGTGGAGGAGCTCGCCCGTGTACGAGGAGCGGCCCGGCCAGTCGGGCAGGCGCGGGGTGTGGTTGTAGCCCGTGGCCACCACGACGGCGCTCGCGGCCAGTTCACGGCCGCCCGAGGCGCGTACGAGCCAGCCGTCCTCTGTGCGCTCCACGCGCGAGACCGCCACACCCGTGACGATCTCCAGCTGGTGGTGCTCGGCGTACTTCTCCAGGTAGCGCACGACGTCGTCGCGGGACACCCAGCGGCCGAAGCGGCGCGGGATCGCGAGGCCCGGGAGCCCGGAGAGCTTGCGGGTGGTGTGCAGGTGGAGGCGGTCGTAGTGGCGGCGCCAGGACGCCCCGACGTGCTCCGACTTCTCCAGGATCACGGCGCGTACGCCCCGCTCGCGCAGCGCCGCGGCTGCGGCGAGGCCGCCCGGGCCGCCCCCGATGACGTACACGGGGCGGTCCTGGTTGCGTGCGGCGGGCGCGGGGGTGGTGACCATGAGTGCGAGCGTAATCACGGTTCGATTTGATGGGTCTCGGTCAAGACCGGAATCGGTTGCGAATTCATCACGGCGTACGCCCCTTGCGGTAGCGCCCCCGCGTGCGCTGAACTGACGTTCCGTCAGAAACGGAGAGGAGGGCCCCGGTCGTGGACTCGATCTGGCTCGACGGCGTCGAATGGCTGGCCGTGCTGCGCATAGGCCTCGGACTGTGGTGGCTGGAGAGCTGGCGGCACAAGGACAAGAAGGGCTGGTTCGAGCGGGGCACCGGCATCGCCTGGGCCGCCGACGTCGCCGCGAAGCACCGGTGGAACGCCGTGCGCAGCGGCTTCGGCGCGGTCGTCACCCCCCGGCCGAAAGTGATGGCGTACATCGTCGTCTACGCCGAACTGGCCCTGGGCCTCGGGCTCGTGGTGGGCCTGCTGACACCCGTGGCCCTCATCGGCGGGCTGCTCCTGAATCTCCTGTACCTGGTCCTGATGATCCACGACTGGGCCGAGCAGGGACAGAACGCGATGATGGCCCTCATCTCGCTCGTGGCGCTCTTCGCCATGTCCTGGCAGGCATGGTCTCTCGACGCGGCGATCGGACTCTTCCTGTGACTCTTCCCGCGACCGTACGGTTCGACCTGCCCGAGCCCGACGCGTTCACCCGCCCCTACTGGGACGCGGCCGCCGACGGGACCCTGCTGCTCCGCCGCTGCCGCGCGTGCGAGCGGGCCCATCACTATCCGCGCGAGTTCTGCCCGCACTGCTGGAGCGAGGACGTCGTGTGGGAGCGGGCGTCCGGGACGGCCGTCCTCTACACCTGGTCCGTCGTCCACCGGAACGACCTGCCGCCCTTCGGCACCCGCACCCCGTACATCGCAGCCGTCGTCGACCTCGCGGAGGGCCCGCGGATGATGACGGAAATCGTGGACGCGGAGGGCGACGAGCTGCGCGCAGGAATGCCCCTGGAGGTCACCTTCCGCCAGGTGGAGGGCTTCGCCGTCCCCGTATTTCGCTCGCGGACGTGAGGGGACGCGCGGCACCATGCGGTCATGACAGAGAGCCCCGCTCCCCTGCCCGGCTGGCACCTCACCGCTGACGTCGACGACTTCCTCGCCCGCGCGGGCGACTACCTGCGCGCCGAGCCCGCCCTGCACACGGTCGCCCTCAGCGTCACCGCGAGCCTGCGGGAACGGGGGCCGGCGGTGTACGGGGCGCGGGGGCAGCTCTTCGGGGTGCTGTACGGGCCGGACGGCCGCGTGAGCGGGACGTTCCTGTGGACGCCGCCGTTCCGGATCAGCATCAGCCCCCTGGACGGGGAGCAGGCGGACGCTCTCGCGGTCGCGCTCCAAGGGCGGCCGGTGCCCGGCGTGTTCGGGGTCGACGCGGCCTCGGCCGCCTTCGCCGACGCCTGGCAGTCCCGTACGGGAGCGCGGGCCCACCGCGCCGTCGAGCAGCGCCTCTACCGGCTCGGGGACCTCACCCCGCCGCATCCCGCACCCGCCGGGCGGCACCGCGTCGCCACCGAGGCGGACCGGGAGCTGCTGGTCCGGTGGCGCAACGCGTTCGCCGCGGACGCCGGCACTCCGGGCGGCGCCTCGGGCGCGGAGGAATGGGCCGACGAGCGGATCTCGTACGGCGGCGTCACCCTCTGGGAGACCCCGGACGGCGCGCCCGCCTCCATGGCCGGCGTGACCCGCGAGGCCGCCGGAGCGGTCCGGGTCGCGCCCGTCTACACCCCCAAGGAGCTGCGCGGCCACGGCTACGCGGGAGCGGTCACCGCCGAGGTCAGCCGCGCCGCCCGGGCCGCGGGCGCGAGCGAGGTGCTCCTCTTCACCGACCTCGCCAACCGGACCAGCAACGGCCTCTACCTGCGCATCGGCTACCGTCCCGTGCGGGACTTCGCCGTCCACACTTTCACCGCCCCCGAGAACGGCTGACAGCTCATGACCGACACTCCTGAGATACGTGGCCACGGACTGCTTCTGCGGGCCTGGCGGCCCGGGGACGAGGGGGACGCCGCCGCCGTACTGCGCGGGCTCGGCGATCCCGAGTTCCGGCGCTGGAACACCCCGCTCACCCCGGTCGACGACCTCGCCGGGGCCCATGAGTACCTGCGCTCGCGCCAGGAGGCGCTGGCGAGTGGTGAATCCGTGGCGTGCTGCGTCGCCGACGAGAGCACGGGGGAGGTCCTCGGGCACGTGGGTCTCAACGCGATCATGCCCGCGTTCCGCAGCGCCCACGTCGGCTACTGGGTGCTGCCCGAGGCCCGTGGGCGCCGTGTCGCGACCCGTGCGCTGAACCTCGCGTCCCGGCTGGCCTTCGGTGAACTCGGCCTCCACCGGCTCGAACTCGGCCACGCACTCGGGCACGAGGCGTCCTGCCGGGTCGCCGACCGCGGCGGCTACCGGTACGAGGGCACGCTGCGGGGCGCGATGTTCGAGGCGGGGCGGCAGGACGTCTTCCGCGACGTGCACCTGCACGCCCGCCTCGCCTCGGACCCCGAGCCGCCGGTGGCGTGAGCCGGCCGCGTCACGGCCAGAGCAGCTCCCGTACCCAGCCCGTCTCCGTGCTGCGGTACCTGAGGCGGATGTGGCGGCGGCGGGTGTCTCCCTGGAAGAACTCCACCTCGCGCGGGGCCAGCGCGTACGCCGTCCACGTGGGGGCGGGGGCCTTCGGGTCGGCTTGCGCGCGCTCCCAGGCCGCGACCGACGCCCGCTCCAACTCCTCCTGTGAGACCAGGACTTCGCTCTGGTGGCCGACCAGGGCTGCGGCCAGCGCTCCCGTCGAGCGGACGTGCAGGTCGGCCTGGCCCACCTCGGGGGACTGAGTGGTGACATCACCGCGAACACGGATCTGGCGGCCCTGCGACGGCCAGTAGAAGCCGAGCGCGGCCCGGGGGTGCGCCGTGAGCTGGCGGCCCTTGGCACTGCCCGCGTGGGAGGCGAAGTGGAAGCCGTCCTCGTCGGCGCCGTGCAGCATCACCGTACGGACGTCGGGCAGGCCGTCCCCGTCCACCGTCGCGAGCGACATGGTGTGCGGCTCGGTCTGGCCGGCGGCCACCGCCTCGGCGAACCACTCGACGAAGAGCGGCAGCGGGGCGGACGGGGCCGCGGACGGGTCGAACGCGGGCAGTTCGGTGTCCCAGACGCGCAGGGACTTCAGGATCTCTTGCAGTTCGGGCATGCACCGATTCTCGCGGTGAACGCGAGCGCCCCGCCGACCGGTCCGTCCGGAAGGCGGGGCGACGCGTACGACAGGCGAGTCCCGTCGGATGAGCCGCGTCAGATGAGGTCCATCGCCGCGACCTCGTCCGGGCTGCCGTAGCTGACCGGGCCCTGGAAGCGGCGGCGGGCCGTCGCGAACCACCACACCGTCGCGATCACGAGTACGGCGACCAGGGCGATCGGCGCGTAGTTGAACGACGTCGCGTTGATCGGGGACGCCTGCGGCAGCATGAACAGGACGCTGCTCGCCACGATCCAGACCACCGCGATCGCGGCGACGGGCTTGCCCCAGCGTCCCAGGTTCCACGGCCCCTGCTGGAAGTCGTCGTGGCGCAGACGCAGATAGATCGGGACGGCGTACGCGAGGTAGAGACCCACGACGTTGACGCTCACGATCGCGGTGAACGCCGTGTGCGACCACCAGCCCGGCACCACGAGGACCAGCGAGCAGGCCGCCGCGAGCCACACGGCCTTCACGGGCGTGCGCGTGCGCGACGAGACCGAGTGCCACCAGCGGGAGCCCGGCATGGCGCCGTCACGCGAGAAGGCGAAGATCTGACGGGTGTTGCTCGTCATGTTGGCCAGGCCGCAGAACAGCATCGAGCCGATCACGATCAGCAGCAGGAGCTTCGCCGTCGTCATGCCGAGCGCGTCGATGAGGATCTGCACGGGCGGCGCCGACGCGCTCGCCTCCGCCGCGTAGTCCCCGATCGCGAAGACGAGGGCCAGCATCAGGATCAGGCCGGTGACCGCGGAGTAGCCGATCGCCCGCATGATGCCCTTGGGCGCGTTGACCGTCGCCTGGACCGTCTCCTCCGACATGTGGAAGCTGCCGTCGAAGCCGGTGAACGTCCAGCTGGTCACGAGGAGGCCGAGCAGGGCCGCGTAAATCCCGTTGGAGAACCCGGTGTTGTTGGTGAACTGCGTGACGACCGACGCGGACTGGTGGTGGTCCGGTACGGCGATCAGCGCGACCACGATGACCACCATGCCGACGAGGAGCCACCACACGGAGATCCGGTTCACCAGTGCCACCAGCTGCACCGTGTACGTGTTGGCGAGCGCCTGGAGCAGCAGGATCACCGCCGTGATCAGAACCGTCTGCTGCGCCGTCGCGTGGTACGACGGCCACTGCATGACGACGAACGCCTGGATGAACGTCGCCGCCGCGTAGCCCGTCGCCGCCGTGCCGCCGACCTGCCCCACGAAATTCAGCCAGCCCGTGTACCAGGACCAGGCGCCCTTGTGCCGTTTCGCCAGCTTTCCCGCCGAGAAATAGAGCGCACCGCTCGTCGGATACGCCGATGCAATTTCGGCCATCGACGCTCCGACGAAAAGCACCATGGCCGCGACGGCTATCCAGCCGAACACGAGAATGCGCGGTCCGCCGGCGTTCATCCCGAACCCGAAGGAGGAGAAGATGCCGGAGATGATGTTGATGATCGTGAAGGAAATCGCGAAATTGTCGAACGCCTTGAAGCGCCGGGTCAGCTTCCGCGGGTAGCCCATCGCGTGCAGCGTCGCGTCGTCGTCGAGCGCGGCGGCGGGCCGCCCGGATCTGCTGGGGGACGTGGGGGGAGTGGGTGTGCTGGTCAGGGGGTCGGACACAACCTCGGCCTTCCGGTGTGGGGGAATTTCCGAAACCTGTGGGGCGGGTGGGGTCAGGTGCCGTGGGGGACCGGCAGGCCGCACGCGCGCCGCGCCCTGCTGAGCTGTTCTCCGGGGTCACCGAAGACGCTCCACGGCATGCGGGACGCGTACGGGCCCATGGCCGTGAGCACTGCCCGCGCTTCGAAGGCGCACTGCGCCATGTGCAGCGCGTGCGCCAGATACGCCAGGTCGAGGACCGGCGTGAAGCGGTAACCGGCCACCTGCGGCAGCCAGTTCCGGTACGCGCCGAGCGCCGTCGCCTTCCACTGCGGCTGGTCCCAGGTGTGCTCGGCGAGGAGGTGCGCCGGGTTGTGGCCCTCGACGAGGGTGACCAGGGGCAGCAGGCGCAGCGGCGACGAGGCCGGGGCGCGCTGGCTCAGATACGCGGCCACGTCCCAGGCCGCGTTCGCGGTGCCGCCGTGCCGGGTGAAGAAGAACGCCAGGAACTGGTGGTGGGCCTCGCGGTGCCAGGGGTCGAGGCGCGTGACGTGCTCGAACTGGGCCCAGGGGCCGCGGGGTTCGGTGAGCAGGCCCTGCGGCGCGCGGTCGCGGGGCCGCTGGAGGCGGGCCATGGAGAGCCGGGCGGCCCACGGGGTGGGGTCCTTGGGCGCGAGGTCCGCGGCCCGGTCGCAGGCGGCGAGCGCTATCCGCCCGAGCGTCCCGATGCGCCGGTCGTGGGACTGGGCGGCGCGCAGGGTCCGGAACACGGCGACGCGCGCCCACAGCAGGGCGGCGTCGGGGCCGGGCTCCTCCTCCAGCCAGCGTTCCGCGAGGTCGGAGTCGGCGGCGACGGAGGCCAGGACGAGGGAGCGGTGGGCGCGCAGTCCGAAGTCGCCGTGCGTCTCCTTGAGGACCGAGTGCGCGCCGAAGTAGCGGCCCGCCTTTAAGTCCGTGCAGGCCCTGGCCAGCTCTCGGTCGTCGGCGGCGGGATGCCAGACGTACTGTCCTTCGAACGAGCCGGCGGTCATGCTCCCCTGCCACTGTTCTGCTTTTCCGTACGGACGACGGGGAGCACCCTACTCAGGATCATGGCCCACGGAAACTGTGCATCCCAAATAACAGGTTCCGGGTTGTTTATGACGCGGCGCGCGTCCCACCATCCGATTTCGGGTTCGCGAGCGGTTTATTGAAATTGCAAATTTATTGTGCCGGTTCCCGGTTTCTTATGGACGCGGGCTCATGGACGAGGTCTCAGGATGTGCCGAGCACCACCGTTCCCGACGAGCAGAACCATCCGCCCGTGCCGGACGCCACCGCGAGCCGCGGCAGCCGTCCGCCCCCCTTGCGCACCTGGCGCTCCCCGGCCTCGCCCCGCAGCTGCCGTACCGCTTCCACCAGCAGGAACAGGCCCCGCATTCCCGGGTGTTGGGCCGACAGGCCACCGCCGTCCGTGTTCGTGGGGAGCTCGCCGTCCCGCAGCAGCCGTCCCTTCTCCACGAACGGTCCGCCCTCGCCCTTCGCGCAGAACCCCAGATCCTCCAGCGTCACCAGCGTCATGTACGTGAAGGCGTCGTAGATCTCCGCGAGGTCGACCTCGTCGGGCGTTACGCCCGCCCGCTCGAAGGCGAGCTTCCCGCTGACGGCCGCCGGGGACACGGTGAAGTCGTCCCACTCGGACATCGTCGTGTGCGACACGTGCTCACCCGAACCGAGCACCCACACCGGGGACTTGGCGCAGTCGGGGAGCAGGTCCTCGGCGACGAGCAGCACGGCGGCGCCGCCGTCCGAGCGTATGCAGCAGTGCAGTTTCGTGAACGGGTCCGCGATCATCGGCCCGTCGAGCACGTCGTCCACGGTGACCGGGTCGCGGAACATGGCCTCCGGGTTCAGCGCGGCGTTCGCCCGCGCCTGCACGGCGACCTCGGCGAGCTGTTCAAGGGTGGTGCCGTACTCGTGCATGTGGCGCCGCGCCGCCATCGCGTACTTGGCGATCAGCGAGTGCCCGTACGGCACCTCGAACTGGAGGGGGCCGCGGGCGCCGAAGCTCAGGTTCGACGTGCGCCGTCCGGCCTTGATGTCGGCGCGGGCCGTCGACCCGTAGACGAGCAGGACCGCGCGGGCATGGCCCTGGGCGATGGCGTCCGCCGCGTGCGCCGCCATCACCTCCCAGGTGGAACCGCCGACCGAAGTCGAGTCCACCCAGCGGGGTTTGAGCCCCAGATACTCGGCGACCTCGATCGGCGCGAGGATGCCGAGGCCCGCGCTGGCGAACCCGTCGACGACGTCGGGGGTGAGTCCGGCGTCGGCCACGGCGCGGCGGGCGGCCTGGGCGTGCAGGGCGTAGGGAGTGGCCTCGTCCACGCGGCCGCAGTCGGAGAGGGCGATGCCGGCGATGGCGACCCGGCGGGAACCGTGAAGTGCGGCAGTCATGAATCTGACGGTACATCAGATCGGCTGATCCGCCAGAGGATGTCTCCGTGCGCACGTCCGTGCACACCCCTGCGCTTACGTCTGCGCATATCGCTGTACACGCCTCTGCGCATATCTCTGTGCATCCCGTCCCCGCCGCCCTAACATGACGCCCCGTCAGAACAGGGGTTCCGGGGTCGCCGGACCCCGGGGAGGAGCCCGTATGGACGCCGCCTTCACCGCGGAACAGGACGAGATCCGCCGCACCCTGCACGAACTCATGAACAAGCGCTGCGGCCCCGAGGACGTCAAGGCCGCCGTCGGCACCCCCGCCGGCTACGACCCGGCCCTGTGGTCGGCCCTCGGCGGCGAACTGGGCCTGCCCGGCCTGGCCCTCCCCGAGCAGTACGGCGGAGTCGGCTGCGGGACCACCGAACTGGCCCTGGCCTGCGAGGAGTCGGGCCGCGCACTGGCCCCCACCCCGCTCCTGGCCACCGCGGCGCTCGCCGCCCCGCTCGTCCTCGCCCTCGGTACCGAGGCCCAGCGTGCCGAACTGCTGCCCCGCGTCGCCTCAGGCGCCCTGACCGCCACGCTCGCCGTACCCGGCGAGGGCCTCGCCACCGCGCTCGGCCTGACCGGCGACAACCGCGGCGACTGGTCGGGCGGCGGCCGCGCGGGCGGCGTCCAGGCCAGGCGGGACGACCGCCATGACGGTGGCTGGAGGCTGTACGGGCAGGCCGACCAGGTCCTCGACGGACACAGCGCCGGCCTCTTGATCGTCGCCGCGCACACCGGCGGCTTCGCCCGCTCACGCACCCTGCTCTTCCTCGTGGACGGCGACGCGGAGGGAGTCGTCAGGACCCGCCAGACGTCCCTCGACGAGACACGCCCCCGCGCCCGGGTCGAACTACGGGACGTGGCAGCCGAGTTGCTCGGCTCGGCGGGGGGTGAGGGCGGCGAGGTGGCCGGCGCCCTCGCCGCCATGGGCGACGCGGCCGCGACCGTACTCGCCGCGGAAGCCGTCGGCGCCGCCGAGCGCGCCCTGGAACGGACCGTCGAGCATGTGCGCCAGCGCGAGCAGTTCGGGCGGCCCATCGGCTCCTTCCAGGCGGTCAAGCACCGCCTCGCGGACGTCTATGTCCAGGTGCAGGCGGCGCGCTCCGCGGCGTACTACGCGGCCTGGGCGGCGGGCTCCGGGAGCGGCGAACGGACGGGCGGTCTCGCTCTCGCCCAGGCCCTGGAAGCGCTGCGCACCGCAGCGTCCGAGGCCGTCCAGCTGCACGGCGGCATCGGCTTCACCTGGGAGCATGACGCCCACCTCTACCTCAAGCGCGCGACCGGCGACGAACTCCTCTTCGGGCCCGTCCACCTGCTGCGCGCACGCGCCGCGGAATCCGCCGAGCTCTTCACCCGCCAGGAGGCGACTGCCTGATGGCACCACCCGGAGCAAGACTGATGCAGAAGGTCTCGTCGACCCGAGCCTTCGCCCGCGTCGCCCCCCATTTCATCCCCGCGATGGACCGCACCGTGCACCGGCTCACCCGGGGAAAGGTGCTGCTCAGCGCCCAGATGCTGCCGGGCGTCATCCTGACCGCGCGCGGCGCGAAGAGCGGGCTGCCACGGCGTACGCCACTCGCCTGCATGCCTGAGGGCGAGGCGGGCACCTGGCTGCTGATCGGGTCCAATTTCGGCCGCCCGGGACACCCCGCGTGGACGGCGAACCTGATGGCCCACCCGGACGCCGAGATCAACTGGAAGGGTGAGGACATCCCGGTCACCGCCCGGCTGCTCGACTCCGGCGAGCGGGCACAGGCCTGGGCGGCGGTGCTCACGTTCTGGCCGCCGTACGCGAAGTACCAGGCGAGGGTGGAGCGGGAGATCAGGCTCTTCCGGCTGGTGCGCCGGTAAGGCGGGCCAGCGGCTGAAACTGCAACAGCGGCGGCTCACGTGAGACGCGAACCGCCGCTGCTCGACAGGACCGGGAAACCCGAAGGACCGCTTCGGGGGTTACTTCGTCGGCTTCTTGCCGGTGACGCCCAGGTGCACCAACAGGGCCAGATTGGGCTTGAGTTCGGCCTGCTTGACGCCCCAGGTCTGGAAGCCCTTCTGATGAGAGGCCACCGCCGCGAGCATCGCGACGAGCGAACCGGCCATCGCGGCGGGGCTCACGTCCTTGTCGACCTTGCCCTTGGCCTGGAGCTCCTTGACCGTGTCCGTAAGGGAGTTGTTCACGGAGTTCAGGATCTTCATGCGGATCTTGTAGAAGCGCTTGTCGCCCTCGGCCGCGCCGAGGTCGACGACGCGCAGGATCGCATCGTTCTTTCGCCAGAACTCCAGGAACCCGTCCACGAGTTCCTGCGAGGTCTGCCAGCCGGCCTTGCCGACCCACGAGCGGCCCTCGAGGAGCTGGGTCAACCCGGCTCCCTCCGTGGCCATTTGCTCGGCAATCTCCAGGACGGCGCCCTCGACGTCCGGGAAGTACTGGTAGAAGGTCGCCGGTGAGGTGCCTGCCTTCCGGGCCACATCAATGACTTTGACGTCCCGGTAGGGCGAGGAGCTGAGCATCTCGCCGAGGCACTCCAGCAGCTTCTGACGCGTCGCCTGACCACGCCGTCCGGCCACTCGGCCGTCGACGGTACGTACTTGTCCTGTCATGCCGTCAGCTTACCGAGGGGTGATCGGAGCGCGATTCGGCCGACTGCAAATGGGGTTGGAGGCTCCGGCACATGGGTTGATGAGGGGCCACCCGGGGCTTTTGCGCATGTGGGGGCCGGTGGGGTCGCGAACGTTATCAACAGCCTGTGGAAAACCCCGTGGATAAAATTGGCCAAGTGTTCGAATTGTGCGTGTCGCCGGCCCGCGGACGCGGCACCCTGCCACCCAGGAGACACCCATCCCCATAGTGACGTACGGCACACCCGCGTACGGCAGGTGAACAGGAAGGACGCACGCCGATGGAGTTCGCCGAGGGCGCCCCCTGCTGGGCCGACGCCGCGCTCCCCGACGTGGAGTCGGGCAAGCGCTTCTACGGCGACCTCTTCGGCTGGACCTTCGACGAGGGCGCGGGTGCGGAGTACGGCTACTACACGCAGGCCTACAGCGACGGCAGGAGCGTCGCCGCCCTCGCCCCGGACCGCGACGGCCGCACGCCCACCGGCTGGACCGTCTACTTCAAGGCCCGCGACGCCGAGACGCTCGCCTCCGCCGTGCGGGACGCCGGCGGGCGGCTGCTCGTCGAACCCCTCTCCATCGGCCCCTTCGGCACGATGGCGCTCGCCGCAGACCCCGAAGGAACCGTCTTCGGTCTCTGGCAGCCCGGCACCCACATCGGCTTCGAGGTGCAGGGGGAACCCGGCACGTTCCGCCGGACCGAACTCCACGCGCGCGACAGGGTGACCGTCGCCCCCTTCTACGCGTCGGTCCTCGGACACGGCCCCAGTGACCTCGGCTTGTCCATCGCCACTGGCGACGCCCCCGCCCACTTCCTCGTCCACTTCGCCGTCACCGACTGCGAGGCCACGGCCGACGCCGCCACCCGCCTCGGCGGCCGCGTAAAGGAAGAACCGTTCGACACCGCATACGGACGCGTGGCCGTCCTCACCGACAACCAGGGCGCCGACTTCGCCCTCCACCAGGGCTGAACGGGCCCCTCCGCGCCCCTCCCACTCCCTCCCGCCCCTCTTCCTCCTCCGCGGAACCCACCCGTAATGCGGCACCTCTCCCGTGACACCCCGATTTGCCCCCGGGTTCGCAACCGGAGCCCCGTACAGGAAGAATCGGGGTGCGTGCCGCCGTAGCGCTTCGGTGGTGAGACGCTGACCGGGGACTGTGCACAGCGACCCGGTCCCGTACGGGGAGGCAGGCAAGTGGTGGATCAGCTGACGCAGCACGATCCGAGGCGGATCGGCCCGTTCGAGGTCCTGGGACGGCTCGGCGCCGGCGGCATGGGACTCGTCTATCTCGCGCGCTCGGCATCCGGCCGGCGCGTGGCGATCAAGACCGTGCGGACCGAACTCGCCGAGGACCAGCTCTTCCGCGTCCGCTTCACCCGCGAGGTCGAGGCGGCCCGCGCCGTATCCGGCTTCTACACGGCAGCCGTCGTCGACGCCGACCCGCGCGCCGCCGTGCCGTGGCTCGCCACCGCCTACGTCCCCGCGCCCTCCCTCGAAGAAATAGTGAACGAGTGCGGGCCGCTGCCGGCCCAGGCGGTGCGCTGGCTCGCCGCCGGAATCGCCGAGGCCCTCCAGTCCATCCACGGCGCGGGCCTCGTCCACCGCGACCTGAAGCCGTCGAACGTGCTCGTCGTCGAGGACGGCCCCCGCGTCATCGACTTCGGCATCGCGTCCGGCGTCTCCAACACCCGCCTGACCATGACGAACGTCGCCGTCGGCACCCCCGCCTACATGTCGCCCGAGCAGGCCAAGGACTCTCGGAGCGTCACCGGGGCCTCCGACGTCTTCTCCCTCGGCTCCACCCTCGTCTTCGCCGCCACCGGACACGCCCCCTTCCACGGCGCCAACCCCGTCGAGACCGTCTTCATGCTGCTGCGCGAAGGCCCCGACATCGAAGGACTGCCCGCCGAGCTGCGGCCGCTCATCGAGTCCTGCATGAAGATGGAGGCACCGCTGCGGCCCTCGCCCGCGGACCTCCAGGCCCAGCTCGCCCCGCACCTCTTCGGCTCCGGCAGCGACGACAGCGGCACCGCGTCCGCCTGGCTCCCCGAGCGCTCCGTCGCGCTCATCGAGGAACGCAGGGGCGGACGGCCCCCGGTCAAGAGCAGCGGGCCAGGCCGCGGCGGCAGCGGCGGACGGGGCGTGCACGGCGGCGCCCCCGGCCCCATGCCGGCCATGCCTGCCCAGCCCCCCGGCCCGCCCCCGTCCCACGCCCCCGGCACCGGCGGCTGGCGCCCCGCGCCCGCGCCCGTCGGCACCTCGGGCCTCGCAGCCGACGCCGGGCCCGTACGCCTGGCCGGGGCGAAGGTCCCGATCGGCCCCGGCCCGCGCGTCGCCGACGCCCGCGCCGCCGCGGTGAAGGCACCGCCTGCCGACGCGGGCCTCGCCGCGTCCTGGTCCCGCCCCAAACCCGGCGTCAACGGCGCCCCCGATCCCGTGATCCCCGCCCCGGCCCCCGAGGCGGGCGCCGCCTGGCGGCCCTGGCGCTTCCGCATGTCGAACGACGTGTGGGGCACCCCGTCCGTGGCCGGCGACCTCGTCTACGTGACCTCTTTCGAGGTGCACGCACTCGACGTGTCCACCGGCCGCCGCCGCTTCAAGACGCGCGACGTCGCCTGGTCCATGGCCGTGGCCGACGGCCGTATCCACGCCTCCGACGGCCCCACCCTCTACGCACTCGACGCCCGCGAGGGACACGACCTGTGGCGGCTGCAGACCGACGCCTGGGTGTACTCCCTCAAGGCCGACCGCGGCACCGTCGTCACCGGCACCCGCGGCGGTGGCGTACAGGCCTGGGAAGCCGTCAACGGCGACAAGCTGTGGGAGATCACCGGCGCCCAGACCGACTTCGAGTCCCCCGAAGCCGGACCCGTCATCCACGACGGCACCGTCTACGTCTGGAAGGACGCCCGGCTGCGCGCGCTGGAGGCCCGTACCGGCGAGGAGCGCTGGTCGTACCCGATCGGCGACGCGGCCTCCTGCGGCGGCGTCCCCGTCCGCCTCACCCAGGCCTCCGACGGCTACGTCTACGTGGCCGCCGGCACCCGCGTCCTGGCCGTCGACGTCGCGAGCGGCCACGTCCGCTGGCACTTCGAGGCGCCCGCCGTGTTCCTCTGCCCGCCCGCCTTCGCCCCCGGCCCGGCCGTCACCGGCGGCGGCGTCTACCTCGCCGACCACCTCGGCACCGTCTACGCCCTCGACGCCACCGACGGCCGCGACCGCTGGCGCATCGCGACGGAACCCCGCCCCTCCTCCATCGAGCCGGTTCTCGTCTCGCACGGCCACGTCCACGTCGGCAGCGGCCAGGGTCTCTACACCCTCGACGCCGTCACCGGCACGCCCAAGTGGCGCTTCCAGGCGGGCGGCGAGGTCGTCGGCTCACCCGTCGTCGCCGACAACCGCATCCACTTCGGCGCCACCGACCACCTCCTCTACACCCTCAAGGCCGACGACGGCCGCCTCCGCTGGAAGCTCGCCACGGGCGGCGAGATCACCGGCGCACCCGTGGTCAAGGACGGCGTGGTGTACGCGTGCAGCAAGGACCGCTGCGTGTACGCACTGGACGCGGAAAAGGGCACGGGGACGGCCTCGGCGCGCTAGGGCTTGTCGGTCGGCCTGTCACCCGGGTGCCGGCCAGGCTGCTCACCCGGCTGCTCGTAGGGCTCGGTCGGCCTGTCGCGAGGCTGCTCGCCCGGCTGCTCGTACGGCGCCGTGTCGTCGTGCCGCCGCTCCTCCTCGTACCGCTCGTCCTCGTAAGGCGGCTCCTCGTAAGGGGGATCCGGATACGGGGGCTGCTCGGCGTACGGCTGCATCGGGCCCTCCAGCGTGTGCTGGGGACCGTCGAGCGTGGGTGCCGGCGGCGGGACGGGGTCGGTGAAGTGCGTGGGCTCCGGGCCGCTGTCACCGGCGTACCCCTGGTCCGCGTCAGCGGGGAGCCGCTTCTGCCGCCCGCTCATCACGGCCGCACCCAGCAGCAGCAGGACGCCGCCGACGGCCGCGCCGGCCACCCCCACACCGAGCCCGGAACCGTCACCGGCCACCACCATCCGCCCCTCCGCCTGCCCCACCCGCACCATCCACAGCACGGTGAACGCGAGCACCACCACGCCCGCGAACGCGACGAGCAGCCGCGACCGCAGTACGAGTCCGATCAGCGTCGCGGCGGCGGCCACCGCGAACGGCAGCAAGAGGGAACCGAACAACTCCGCACGCGCGTCCGTCACTCCGGCACCCGAGAACAGGTCACCGAGGCGGTAGTAGCGCCCGTGACGGCCGTCGTACCACGCACGGAAGGGGCTGGAAACGGCGGCCGTCGCTCCGAGGAGAGCGAGGATCGACCCAAGGACGTTGCGGACCATGCGCAGCCTCCTGAGTGCGGCCCGGTTCGGCTCTCGGTCCCGACGCTACGCCGGGAGCACACCCCTCGCCACGCGGCGCTGCTACGGTGTCGGGTCGCCAAAAGGAACGCACGGATCACCATATTTTCGGGGGAGCAGAAGGATGCTGCGACGAGGACTGAAGCTCACGGCACTGGCGGCCGTGGTCGTACTCGCACTGACCGGATTCTCGACGGGCCGCGGTCACGGTTCGGGCAAGAGCAGGGGGCACAGCAGCAGTAGCAGCGGAGGCGGCTGCTCCAGCTCGAAGCAGAACCACAGCGGATCGTCGTCGAGCACGACAGGCGGTTCGAGCTACGACGATGACGACGACTCGTACGGCAGCTCCAGCTCGGGCTCCTCGGGCTACACGTCGGGCGGCAGCAGCTACAACAGGCGCCCCACCCGCACCCCCAGCACCTCCAGCACCTCGGGGAGCGGCCGGAGCGCCGACATCACGGCGAAGGTCCTCAAGTGCGCGGGCAAGGACTCCCCGTACGCGTCCGTCGAGCTCAGGAACCGCGGCGGCCGGGAAGGCCGCTACAACCTCACCATTCACTTCCAGGACGCGAGCGACATCACCGTCATCGACGGCAGCACGACCGTCACCGTCCCGGCCAACGGCACGAAGGTCGCCAAGGTGAAGCCCGGCGGCGGCGCGGACCTGCTCCAGTCCATCGACCACTGCCAGCTCGACGGCGCCCCTGCCCCGAGCTGAGGCGCTTCCCCGCCGCCGGTCACCGCACCCGGAACCCGCCCGGCCGCCGGGCGGCGAACAGCTCCGCCTGCCGCTCCGGAGGCAGATTTCCCAGGGCGATCAACTGCGGCGCGTGCGCGAGGGCCTGCGTGCGCGCCGCCTCCTTGGCCGCCCACACCGCCCGCACCGTGCCCTGCACGGCCTCGGTCGGATACGACGCGATCGTCTCGGCGCAGCGCACCGATGCCGCCAACACACCGCCGGGTGCGGTCAGTTCGGACACGAGCCCGGTCTCGTGAGCGCGCCGGGCCGAGATCCGCTCGGCGGTCCCCATGAGCGCCATCCGAGCCACCTCGCCGAACGGCATGCGCTGGGCGAGGTAGATGGTCTCGTAGGCGCTGACCATGCCGTAGGTCGTATGCGGGTCGAAGAACGTGGCGCTCTCGTCGGCCACGACGAACTCGCTCTCGCCGATGAGATAGAACGCCCCGCCGCACGCCATCCCGTTGACGGCGGCGACGACGGGCTTCCACAGGTCATTGGCCTTCGGCCCGACCGCGACGAGCGGATCGTCGATGCTGTACGGGGAGTGCGGCTGCGGCACATCGGCGTCGCGGTCGATCCCCGTACAGAAGGCCCGCTCACCGGCGCCGGTGATGACGACGGCGCGCACGGAGTCGTCGAACCTGAACCCCCGCCACACAGCGGCGAGTTCATCGGCGGTCGCCAGGTCGATCGCGTTGTGACGCTCGGGCCGGTCGAGCGTGACGACCGCGACCCCGCTCTCCTTGTCGGTCTCGACGCGCACGCTCACGGCCGCTCCAGAACCCAGCGCGGCATCGTCACACCGTCGACGTCGGTGAAGGCGACCTGCACCTTGGCGCCGATGCGCAGCCGCGCGGGGTCGACGGAGTTCAGGGCCGCGTCGGCGGAGGCCACCAGATTCCCGACGAGCCGGATCCGCGGGGCGTCGGCCAGCTCGACGATGATCGCGTTGTACGGGGCGACGGCGGCGTACGCGGGCAGCAGCGGCGGATGTGGAACGACGTAGGACCAGATCCGCCCGCGCCCGCTCATGAGTCGCCACTCACTCTCGAACGACCCGCAGTGCGGGCAGCACGGACGAGGCGGAAACCGCAGCTCACCGCAGGTGGGGGAGGCGCAGGACTGGATGCGGAGCTGGGATTGGGCGGCGTAGTGCCAGAAGGGTGCACCGTCGTCATCGATGACAGGTGGCAGATAACAGATTTCAGATTCTGTCATTGGTCAATCCAACTTCCCTCTTTGTCATTGGTCAGTGCAACGCCGTGAGCCGGACTCCGTGAGTCCATCCCCGCCCCGCCTCCGCCCCTCACGCCCCCCGCAGCAGCAATGCCGACGTAGGTACCCCCTCGCCCGCCGTCACCAGGCATGTCCCCGCGTCCGGTACCTGCGCCGTGCCGATGCCGCGTAGCTGTTTCACGCCTTCGTTGATCAGGTTGAAGCCGTGGACGTACGCCTCGCTGAGGCCGCCGCCGCCCGTGTTCAGCGGCAGGCGTCCGCCGATCTCCAGCGCCCCGCCCTCCGTGAACGCCCCGCCCTCGCCCCGCCCGCAGAACCCGTACCCCTCCAGGGACAGCGGGATCAGTGGCGTGAACGCGTCGTAGATCTGGGCGACGTCCACGTCCTCCGGCCCGAAGTCGGCCTGTTTCCACAGGTGTCGGGCGGCGGTCCAGGCCGGACCCGTCAGCGGATCGTCGTTCCAGTAGTTGACCATCCCGTGGTGCTGGGACGGCAGCCCCTGCGCGACCGAGTGCACGTACACCGGCTTCTGGCGGCAGTCGCGCGCCCGCTCGGCGGAGACGATGACGCACGCCAACGCGCCGTCCGTCTCCAGGCAGTTGTCGAAGAGGCAGAGCGGCTCGCTGATCATGCGGGCCGTCATATACATGTCGCGCGTCAGCGGCCGCTCGTACATCATCGCGGCCGGGTTCTGGTTGGCGCGGTTGCGGCAGGCGAGCGCGACGTTGAAGAGGTGGTCCCTGGTCGCCCCGTACTCGTGCATGTAGCGCCGCGCGAGCATCGCGATCTCGTCGGCGGGGCGCAGCAGCCCGTACGGGCGGGTCCACTGTGCCGGCGTCGGCAGCTGGACGGCCGTGTTCTTCCACGGGCGCGGCCCCGACCCTCGTTTGCGCGAGCGCCAGGCGACCCCGACACTCGCCTGCCCCGTGGCGACGGCGCCGGCCAGGTGCGCGACCGTCGCGCACGATCCGCCGCCCCCGAATCCGACCTTGCTGAAGAAGGTCACGTCCCCCGCGCCGACGGCCTTGGCGACCTCGACCTCGTCGGTCTCCTCCATCGTGTACGAGGCGAAGGCGTCGACCTCGGACGGCGCGATCCCGGCGTCGTCGAGCGCGGCGAGAATCGCCCGGCACGCCAACGTCTTCTCACTCTCGGGGAGTTGTTTGCCGAAGGGCGTCTGCCCGATCCCCACTATGGCCGTCGCGTCCTTGAGCCCCGCCATCGCAAGCCACCTCCGCGCGTCGTGATGCCACCACGATCGTCCCGTCTGCTGACAGCGCGTCAGGCTACCGTTAATCTGACGGATAGTCAGCTACGGGTCGGCTACGGGTGTGGAGGTCGTGCGATGCGCGGGGACCTGGAGTGGGGCACCGTTCCCCAACTGGTGCGTGCGGCAGCCGAACGGTACGGGGAGCGTGAGGCCGTCGTCGAGGGCCGTACGCGCATCTCGTACGCGGAACTCGGCGACCGCGTCGAACGAGCCGCCGCCGCGTGCATCGCGAGCGGCGTCGAGACGGGTGACCGGGTGGCGATCTGGGCGCCCAACACCCTCGACTGGATCGTCTCCGCCCTTGGCGCGGTGAGCGCGGGCGCGGTCCTGGTCCCGCTCAACACCCGCTTCAAGGGTACGGAGGCGGCCTACATCCTGGCCCGCTCCCGCGCGAAGCTCCTGTTCGTGACGGGTACGTTCCTCGGCACGTCGTACGTTGCATCCCTGCGCCGGGCAAACGCCGAACTCCCGCACCTGGAACAGGTAGTTGTCCTCGCCGACACGGCCCCGGACACCTCCCCCGCCGAAGATGACCCGCGCGTGTGGCGGACCTGGAAGGACTTCCTGGCGGGCGGCGAGGGAATATCGGGCGAGACGGTCCGGGCCCGCGCGGCGGGAATCGCCCCGACCTCCCTCTCCGACATCATCTTCACCTCGGGCACCACGGGCCGCCCCAAGGGCGCGGTGATCACCCACGCCCAGACCCTGCGCGGCTACGCGATCTGGTCCGACCTCGCCGGCCTCCGCGAAGGCGACCGCTACCTCATCGTGAACCCGTTCTTCCACACCTTCGGCTACAAGGCGGGCATCATCGCCAGCCTGATGCGCGGCGCGACGATGGTCCCGCAGCCCGTCTTCAACGTGGATACGGTCCTCGCCAACATCGCCGCCGAACGCATCTCCGTACTCCCCGGCCCGCCCACGCTCCACCAGTCACTCCTGGACCATCCGAACCGCACCTCCCACGACCTGTCGGCGCTACGACTCGTGGTGACGGGCGCGGCGGTGGTCCCCCTCCAGCTCGTCGAGCGCCTCCGCTCCGAACTCCACATCGACACCGTCCTCACCGCATACGGCCTCTCCGAGGCGAGCGGCATCGTGACGATGTGCCGCCGCGGCGACGAGGCGTCGGTGATCGCGTCGACGTCAGGCCGGGCGATACCCGACACGGAAGTACGCGTGGACTCGCCCGGCCCCGGCGAACCCGGCGAGGTCCTGGTCCGCGGCTTCAACGTCATGAGCGGCTACTTCGAGGACGAGGACTCGACGCGCGAGGCGTTCACGGAGGACGGCTGGCTCCGGACGGGCGACGTGGGCGTGCTGTCCGACTCGGGAAACCTCCGTATCACCGACCGCATCAAGGACATGTTCATCGTCGGCGGCTTCAACGCCTACCCGGCCGAGATAGAGCAGCTCCTCGGTCTCCACCCGCACGTGGCCGACGTCGCCGTGATCGGCGTCCCGGACGGACGGCTCGGCGAGGTCGGCAAGGCGTACGTCGTACGGCGCCCGGGCTCCGTCCTCACGGCCGACGACCTGATCGCCTGGTCCCGCCGCGAGATGGCGAACTACAAGGTGCCGCGAGAAGTGGACTTCGTGCCCGAACTCCCGCGCAACGCGAGCGGGAAGGTGGTGAAGGGGGAGTTGCGGGGCCGGTGAGGCCGTGTGCTGCCGCAGCCGCTCGATCCGGCGGGCAGCGGCAGGGTCCCGGTGATGGAGAACTGGCGCATCCTGCACTGGGCAGCGAACAACAAGGCGGACCCGGGTAACGCCGCCTGAGCCTTCGGCCCCCTGAGCGGCACGGCCGGCTACCGCGCGCTGTCCGGTGTCCAGCGAAGCGTCATGTCGGGCAGGTTCTCCATATTGCGATCACCATCGCTGGTGTCGAGGACGGTGAAACCGTGGCGCTTGTAGAAGGCCCGGGCATCGGTGTTCTGCTGAAAGACGTGCAGGGACACCCCCTCAGGACTGTGCCGCCTCACCTCATCGAGCAGTAGCGTGCCGATTCCCTGCCGACGGACGTCCGGACGCAGATAGAGGTGTTCGAGCACGTCGCCGTCGAGAGCCGCATAGCCGGCGATCTCCGCATCACGCTCCGCGACCCAGGTACGACATTGCTTGAGCAGGGTGTCCCGGATCCATCGGGTCACCTGCTCGTGATCCCGCTTCTGCGGGGGCAGATAGGGCATGGTCGCCGACCGAGAGGCCAAGTGGATGCGGGCGATCACGCCTGCATCCGCCTCCGCCGCGCATCGGATACGAGTCTTGCCGTCATCGCTCACGTCGGGAACCTACAAGGCCGGCCAGGACTCGATCCAGCGGTTAACCCGCTGAAGCGGGACGGGCGGGGATCGGCGGATATGGGTCAGGGAGGGGGCGCTGTGGCAAGGGCTGGGTGGCCGGGATCTGCCGATCACTGCTCTCTCGCTGAGCGTCAGCGCTTCAGATCGGCTACGAAGGCTGCCCAGGCGGGGGTACGGAAGAGGAGGACGGGGCCTCCGGAGGGGGCGGTTTTGGAGTCCCGGACGGGCACGAGGGCGGGGTGGCCTTGGGCTACCTCGACGCATTCGCCCCCCGTTCCGTTGCTGTAGCTGCTCTTACGCCAGTGGGCGGCGCTCAAGTCGATCTCAGTGCTTGCCATTTCGATAGTCCTCTGCCGCTGCCTGGATCAGGGCCAGGGTCGCCTCTGGCGGCAGTGCGGCGGCCCTGAGCAGATCGTACGACTCCCGGTACTGCTTCACGAGGGCCGGATAATCGATGAGTTGGCCACTGTGCAGGCTCTCCGCGTACACCACTGGTGGCGCATCCGAGAAGGTCATGATCCGGGTCATGCCCATCATGAACGGATGGGCTGCGGCGGTTTCCGGAACGATCTGCAAAATGGAGCGGCTTGCGTGGACCACTTCCGCGATGTGATCCAGTAGTTCGGCCATCTCCTCGCGCGGGAGGACGCGGCGACGGATCAGCGATTCGTCGAGGATTGCCCAGAACGAAGGGGGGTTCTCGGAGTCGAAGAGCCCTGCCCGCGCCATGCGGGCCGCCACCTTCTCCTCGACCTCTTCGCCCCTGGCCCGGGGCATGGCCGCCTGCACGATTGCGCGCGCGTACGCCGCCGTCTGAAGCAACCCAGGCACGATCATCGGCGCCCAGTCCTCGATGGTCTCCGCGTGCTGTTCCATCTCGGCGACGTCCGCGAAGTACTCCGCGTGCCCCGACTGCCGCGCCTTGCGCGCATCTTCACAACGCCGTTGGAAAAAGCCGTCGGTACCGAGCTTCTCGTCCACGTGCCTGGCCAGGTCCAGGGGCATACGGCGCTCGCCGCGCTCGATCTGGCTGAGGAACGGAACCCCACGGAAGCTTCCTTCTGCCAGTTGTTCGAGGGTGAGCTCCGCCAGTTCCCTCTTGAAGCGCAACTCGGCGCCGTAGAAAGAGGGGACGTTCGCCGACGCGTCGGGATCCTTGCGGGAGGACACAACTCACCACCACCGTTTGCCAGTTGCTCTGCGTAACCCAAACCCCTTTCACGCTACGCCGTCCACCGCCACTGTGTGACTGATTCGTCACGGAGTGCACTCGACGGGAAGGCGTACGCATGCACCACCAAACCCCCACCGCTGCCGGCGCGGAGGTAGTGAGCCCGCCTGAACTGGCCGTCGAGCTGCTCGCCGTTCCGAAGGCCGTGCCTGAGCTGCGCAGAGCGGTGCGCGGGCACTTGGGTGCGGCCTGCTCCGAAGTGCAGCTCTGCGTGAGCGAGTTGCTGGGCAATGTGATCCGGCATGTGGGAGAGGGGACGCCGGTTCGGGTGCGGGTGGCCCGCGTGGAGGGTGCCGGGGTCCGGGTCGAGGTCACGGATCCCGACCCGCGCGTCCTCCCCGTGCTCCTGTGCGCGACGGGGGAGGGCGAGTCGGGGCGGGGCCTCGTACTGCTGGACGCGGTGGCGCTGAGGTGGGGCGTGGAACAGGGCGCGGCGTCGAAGACGGTGTGGTGTGAGGTCGAAGCGGGGGAGGAGTAGTGCTGCTCGCGCTGCTGGGGCGGGTGCTTGCGTGGCTGTTGCCGGGCGGGGGCACCAGGCGCCGGGCCGTCTCGGCGGCGAGGCCGGTGCCGGTAGCGCCGCCGCCCCCACGTGCGCGGCCCCGCAGCCCCTACGCCCGCGAGGCGGCGGCGGACCACCGAGTCGACGTGTCCGACGAGCCGCTGACCCGCCCCTACTACCGCTACTACCGCCCGACGGAATCCATGTGCGCCGGTTGACCGGCTTGGGGAACACTGCCCGGATGAGCACCGAAGCCTCCCGGACACCGCAGGAACGGGCCCTTCGTCATGTCGCCTCCGTGGCGTCGGGCCCGCCGGTGGACCCGTCGCTGCGGGTGACGCTCAACTTCCACCCGGACCGCCTGCTGCACGGCAAGCCGATCCTGGACGCTCTGGCCGACGACGGCCTCTACCGCTCGCAGTTCGTCACGGGGACGAGTAATGGTGGGCTGACCGCGTATCCCGGCGGGGACCGGTGGCGCTGGGAGAGCCGGATCTTCGACGCTTCGTACGACGAGGCGCCTGCTCAAGAGCGGCCGGTCTACGGGGCGTTGAACTTCCGTCGTAAGCCGGTCGGCGGGGCGCCGAGGTTCGGTTCGGCGCACTTCAGGCTGACTGCCGAGGCGGTGTCGCGGACGACGTTCTGCTACCCGGACAGTTTCCTTGAGCCCTCGGACTTCGGTGTCGCCGATCGCATGGGGCTCATCGACCTCGCCCTGGCCGACAATAAGGACGACCTCGACGACTACATCGAGGCACAGGTGCACGGGGCGGTGCGGCCGGACTGCCATGTGGAGGCGCTGGTTCTGGACCCGTGCTACCGGGGAACGCCCGTCGAGGCGGCGGTGTTGCGCCTCGACTGCCCGGTGGAGTGGCACGGCGGCTTCCGCCTCGGGGTCGAGGAACTCCGCCGTCACCCGGACTACCGAGGCCAGGAATACGTCGACCTGGGCACGCGGATTGCCGTCGACGGCGTACTCGATCCCGGCATCATCGGAGACGCGGCGCGCGCCGACCGCTATGACCCGCAGTCGGTCAAGAAGGTGTGGCACTACTTGGCCCGATTCGGGGCGGGCACGACGACCGGGCCGAGCCGGGCGGGCTCACGGGCCGCCAGAATGCGGCCTGAGTGATCCACCGCGGCCGGACATGACTCGGCCGCGACGGCTCCCCCTCCGCGCCGCCGCGGCCGATCCCCGTCGGGAAGAAAGTCTTAGGCGTCCTTGGGCGGAGCCGGCATGTGGCTGTCCAGGGTGACTATCGCGTCGTCGCTCGGCGGCGCGGGCATGTGGCTGTCCTGAGTGGTCACCTTGCCGTCGCTCGGCGGCGCGGGCATGTGGCTGTCCTGAGTAGTGATCTCTTCGCTCTTCTTCTTGGCGTCGCTCATACTCGCGAACTCCCATGGATTGACGGTGTGCTGGGTGGGAAACGCCCGTTCGGCAACTCCCCCGTGGGTCGCCGAACGGGCGTTCCGGGGCCGCTCACCCTATCTGTGAGGCCCGTGACAATCCGTCTGCCCCCCGACGCGACGGATCGATGAATCGAGAGTCGCAGCTGCCCATAAACGTTCGATGAACGCCAGCCCAGTGCGTCAGGCGGCGGCGACCGGAGTGAGAAGCTGACGCAGCTCTACGACCTCGGGAGCGTCCGACAGTTCATGGATGGCCAAAGCCTCTCGCCAGCAGGCTCGCGCTCGGTCGACCTGGGCAAGGGCGTCGAGAGAACGTCCAAGAAGCGTCAGCACGTTGGCGCGCATCCACTCGCCGCCTATGCAGCCGGTAGAGAGGGCCTGTTCCGCGTGCTGTGCGGCTTGCGCGGGTCGATGGGCCGAGAGATGTACCTGGGCGAGGCGGTAATGCGTCGTGCCTTCCCACAGCCGCTGTCGGTTCTCCACGAAGACCTTCAGTGCCTCGGTGAGTTCTTCCAGCGCCTCGGCTTGCTCCCCCTTGTTGCTCAGCGCGATTCCCAGGGCGTACCGGGCGTTGGCGAGGCGAAAAGTCAGGCCCAGCTCGTCGTAGATCGTCACACCTTGGCGGGCCAGTTCGATGGCCGCTGTTGTGCGGCCCATGGAGACAAGGACCCGAGAGAGGTTGCAGACGGCGCTGGCCTCACCGGGACGATTCCCATCTGCCCGGAACGACTCGATTGCCGTGAGCAAATGGGATTCGCTCAGTGCCGGCTCGTTTCGGAGAGCAGCGATGATCCCCTGTTCGTTGGGGGCGTTGCCGCTGGTCCATGGGTCGCCGGACCTGTGCCCAAGAGCTATGGCCTGGTCGGCCTCCGCGCCGGCTTCGTCGAACCTTCCGGCCCTGCTGAGAACTTGTGCAAGAGTCGTACGAGCTCGGCCCTCGGCGTGCGCTTCGCTGACGCCGGCCGCCGCGTCTCGCGCAGCCATGGCAACGACTTCGTAGCGCAATGCGCTGACTCCGGATTCGGCCAGGTCTTTCGAAGCCAGCAGGAGATCGACTGCCCGCCGCAGTGTGCCGGCCCCCAGCGACTGCTGAACGCAAGCCAGAATGCAAGCCGCCTCGGCGTGAAGCCAGTCCAGCGCCTTGCCGTCGTCCGTGAATTCCTGGCCCGGGTGGCGGGTCGCTTCCAAGTGATCCACCGTCCGATCCCCCGGCCGCTCTATCGCATAAACCCTGGCCGCCGTAGCCAAGTAGAAGTCCAGCAGCCGAGACATGGCCGCCTCCCGCTCCTCCGGCGGCAGTTCATCCCGTTCCGCGCACGCACGCGCGTAGAGCCGGACCAAGTCGTGGTAGCGGTAGCGGCCGGGTGCGGCGGATTCCAGCAATGACGTGTCGACCAGTGACTCCAGGAGGTCCTCGGTCGACTCGACCGGCAGGTCCAGCACCGCCGCTGCCGCCGCCAGGGAGATGTCCGGGCCGTCCGCGAGCCCCAGCAACCGGAACGCTCGGGCCTGGGCCGGCTCCAACTGGCCGTAGCCCAGTTCGAACGTCGCCTTGACCGCCAGGTCGCCCGCCTGGAGTTCGTCCAGGCGGCGGCGCTCGTCCGCGAGTTTCGCCGCCAGGACCGAGACCGTCCATGTGCGGCGGGCCGCCAGGCGCGACGCCGCGATGCGGATCGCCAAGGGGAGGAAGCCGCAGGCGGCGACCACGTCCAGGGCCGCTTCCCGTTCCGAGGCCACCCTCTCCGCGCCCACGATCTTCGTGAAGAGCTGGAGCGCCTCCTCCGGCGACATCACGTCCAGGTCCACGAGATGCGCGCCGACCAGGTCGACCATCCGCACCCGGCCCGTGATGAGCGCGGCGCAGCCCTCCGTGCCGGGGAGCAGGGGGCGGACCTGGGCGGCGTCGCGGGCGTTGTCCAGGAGGACCAGGACGCGGCGGCCGTCGAGCGTGGAGCGGTAGAGCGCGGAGCGCTCCTCCAGGGAGTCCGGGATCGCCGAGTCCGCCGTGCCGAGCGCGCGCAGGAACGAGCCGAGGACCGTCTCCGGCTCCGCCGCGCGCGAGCCCGCGCCCTGGAGGTCGACGTACAGCTGGCCGTCGGGGAACGAGGGGCGGGCGGCGTGGGCCACGTGGACGGCGAGCGTGGTCTTTCCCACGCCGCCGATGCCGGCCACCGCCGACACCGCCATGACCTGGCCCTCCCCGTCGGGGGAGGAGGCCGAGGACAGGATGTCGCGCAGCTCGGTCACGAATGAGGCGCGGCCCGTGAAGTCCGGGACCGTTGCCGGGAGCTGGGCGGGCCGGAGGGGGGCCGCCGAAGGTTCCGTCGTCGGGGTGGAGGGTTCCGCGAGCGCCGGGTCGGCCTGGAGGATGCGCTGCTGGAGTTCGGCGAGGCCGGGGCGCGGGTCGACGCCGAGTTCGTCGGCGAGGAGGCGGCGCGTGTCGGCGTAGACGGCGAGGGCCTCGGCCTGGCGGCCGGAGCGGTAGAGGGCCAGCATGAGCAGTTCGCGCAGGCGCTCGCGCAGGGGGTGCGCCGCGGTGAGGGCGGTGAGTTCGGAGACCGCGTCCGCGTGGCAGCCCTGCTCCAGGTCCATGTCGAGGCGGGATTCGAGCAGGCCGAGGCGCCATTCCTCGAGGCGGGCGCGCTGGGTCTCGGCGTACGGGCCGGGGATGTTGGCGAGAGGCTCGCCGTCCCACAGGGCCAGCGCCCGGTTGACCAGCTCGCGCGCCTTGCACAGGTCCCCGGCGCCCCGGGCCTTCTCGGCGTCGGAGCGCAGCGCCTCCGCCGCGGCCAGGTCGAGCGCGTCGCCGCTGACGGAGCGGATCGCGTAGCCGCCGGACTCGCTGACGAGGACGCCGGGGTCGAGGATCTTGCGCAGGCGGGAGGCGTACGTACGGACCGCGGCGAGGGCCTGCGAGGGGGGCTCGTCGCCCCACAGGGCGTCGATCAGCTCGGCGGCCGTCGCCGTGCGGCCCTCGCGCAGCAGGAGCGCCGCGAGCAGGGCGCGCTGCTGTGGGGAGCCCGTGGTCAGGGGCTCATCGCCGCGCCAGGCGCGCACCGGGCCGAGCACACTGAAGCGCAGGCCCGCCGGGACCTCCGTGGCCTCGGGCAGCTCGGCGCTCCCGGTGCCCTCGGAGGTCCCGGCGCACCGCTGCTCCGGTACCCGCGGTACACCGTCCATCGCTGCCCCCTGCCGCATGCGTCAGATCCAAAGACGACGAGGCCAGTTTGCCTTGTTCATGGCGGATACGTCAGCCGCGCGAGACAGCCATCACAGACACCTCACCTCATGTCCCCGCCGTCCAGAGAGCTGACGGGTCGTCAGATCGGCGCTACCGTGGTCGACATGGAGACCACGGAGACCAAGAAGGAGACCGGGGAGAGCCCGCGTGCCTTTCCCCGGATCATTTCGGTGGATGACCACACTGTGGAACCGCCCGGCGTCTGGCAGGACCGCCTCCCGGCCAAGTACCGGGACGAAGGCCCGCGCATCGTGCGCGCCCCCCTGAAGGAAATGACGTTCCTGGGCGGCAAGTTCGCGCCCGTCATGGGCGCGCCCGGGGAGGAGGGGCCGATAGGTGACTGGTGGGTCTACGAAGACCTGCACCGGCCCCTCACCCGACTCGACACCGCCGTCGGATACGACCGCGACGAGATCAAGCTCGAGGTCATCACGTACGAGCAGATGCGCAAGGGCTCGTACGACGTGCCCGCCCGGCTCGCCGACATGGACGTCAACCACGTCCAGTCCGCGCTCTGTTTCCCCACCTTCCCGCGTTTTTGCGGGCAGACGTTCACCGAGGCCAAGAACCGCGAGCTCGGGCTGCTCGGTGTGCGCGCGTACAACGACTGGATGGTGGAGGAGTGGTGCGGGCCGCAGGCCCAGGGGCGGCTGATACCGCTCACCCTCGTCCCGCTGTGGGATGCCGAGCTCGCCGCGGCGGAGGTGCGACGCAACGCCGCCCGGGGCGTGCGTGCCGTCGCCTTCTCCGAGATACCGCCCCACCTGGGCCTGCCCTCCGTCCACACGGACGAGTGGGACCCCTTCCTGCGGGCCTGTGACGAGACCGGCACCGTCATCGCCATGCACATCGGGTCGTCCAGCAAGATGCCGTCGACCTCGCCCGACGCGCCGCCCGCCGTCGGCTCGACCATCACCTTCGCCAACTGCTGCTTCTCGATGGTCGACTGGCTGATGAGCGGCAAGTTCGAGCGCTTCCCGAACCTCAGGATCATGTATGCCGAGGGCCAGATCGGCTGGATCCCGTACATCCTGGAGCGCGCGGATGTGGTCTGGGAGGAGAACCGCGGCTGGGGCGGCGTCGCCGACAAGGTCCGCAAGCGGCCCTCCGAGTACTTCGCCGACCACGTATACGGCTGCTTCTTCGACGACGCGTTCGGGCTCAGGAACCTCGACGCGATCGGCGTGGCGAACGTGCTCTACGAGACCGACTACCCGCACTCCGACTCCACCTGGCCGAAGTCCAAGGAGGTCGGCGAGGCGCAGATGGGGCACCTGGACGCGGACGTCGTCGAGCGCATCGTGCGCGGCAACGCCATCGACCTGCTGGGGCTGACCGACGACGGGCTCTGGGCGGGGCAGGGTGGTGAGTGACCCCATGACGTCCGGGACGTCGCACCTCGCCTACGGCATCCAGCTCCCCGTCCAGTCCCAGTCCACGATGTACGCCGAGGGCTGGGAGGCCGGGGCCGGCGCCGCCGACCTCGCCGAGATCGCCCGCACCGCCGACCGCACAGGCTTCGACTACATCGCCTGCTGCGACCACGTCGCCATCCCGCGCCGCCTCGCCGACGCGATGAGCACCGTCTGGTACGACCCGGTGGCCACGCTCGCCTACCTCGCGGGCATCACCGAGAACGTGCGCCTCATGAGCCACGTCGCGATCGTCGGCCTGCGCCATCCGCTGGCCACCGCCAAGCAGTACGCCACCCTCGACCATCTCTCCGGGGGCCGCCTGATCCTCGGGGTCGGGGCAGGGCACGTACAGGAGGAGTTCGAGGCGCTCGGGGTCGACTTCACGCGGCGCGGGGCCGTGCTCGACGAGGCCCTGGACGCGCTGAAGGCGGCGCTCGGGCCCGAGGAGTATCCGTCGTTCAAGGGGGAGCGGTACGCGTTCGAGGGGCTCGGGCAGCGGCCGCGTCCCGCGCAGAGCCGCGTCCCCGTGTGGGTGGGCGGCTCCTCGGCTCCCGCTGTGCGCCGCGCCGCCGTGAAGGGGGACGGGTGGCTGCCGCAGGGGGACACGCGCGAGCAACTGCCTGGACAGATCGCGAAGTTGAAGCGGCTGCGGGAGGAGGCGGGCATCGAGCCTCCCGTCACCGTGGGAGCGATCGCCGAGCCCCTGTACGTGGGCGAGCCCGCGTGGCATGTCGGCCGACGCACCCTGTCCGGCGCCCCGCAGGCCCTCGCCGAGTCGCTGCGCGCGTACGGCGCGATGGGCGTGAACCAGATCCAGGTCCGGTTCCGCTCCCGGAGCCTGGGTGAACTCACCGACCAGATGGCGGCGTTCGGCGCCGACGTCGCTCCGCACCTGAACGACTGAGCACCTGAACGACCAGGCAACGACCAGGCACCTCACCGATTGGGAGTACCGGCATGGGCAAGCTGGACGGGCGCGTCGTCGTCATCACGGGCGCGGCGCGCGGGCAGGGCGAGCAGGAGGCGCGGCTGTTCGCCGCGGAGGGCGCCAAGGTGGTGCTCGGGGATGTCCTCGACGACCAGGGCGAGGCGCTCGCCAAGGAGATCGGCGGGCTCTACGTCCATCTGGACGTGAGCCGCGAGGACGACTGGGCGGCCGCCGTCGTCGCCGCGAAGAAGGCGTACGGGAAGATCGACGGGCTCGTGAACAACGCGGGGATCCTGCGGTTCAACGAGCTGGTGAGCACGCCCCTGGACGAGTTCCAGCAGATCATCCAGGTCAACCAGGTGGGTGCCTTCCTCGGGATCAAGACCGTCGCGCCCGAGATCGAGGCCGCCGGCGGCGGTTCGATAGTGAACACGGCCTCCTACACAGGGGTGACGGGCATGGCGTACGTCGGCGCGTACACCGCGACCAAGCACGCCATCGTGGGGCTGACGAAGGTGGCGGCCCTCGAGCTGGCCGCGAAGAAGATCCGCGTGAATGCCGTCTGTCCCGGCGCCATCGACACCGCCATGAGCAATCCCTCGCAGCTGGACCCGGGCGCGGACACCGAGGAGGCCTCGCAGGCCCTCGACGAGCTGTACCGCAAGCTCGTGCCGCTGGGGCGGGTCGGGCAGCCCGAGGAGGTGGCGCGGCTCGCGCTGTTCCTCACCGCACAGGAGGACTCCGCGTACATCACGGGCCAGCCGTTCGTCATCGACGGCGGGTGGCTGGCGGGCGTCAGCGTGCTGTGATCCTTTCCGGATGTGACGCTGCATCAGGTATTGACGCTGTACGGGCACGGTGGAACAGTCGGCACATCGAATCTGACGGTACGTCAGAAAGAGCGCAGAAGCTTCTGACGCAGCCGCCGGTCACAGACAGGGGACGGTGAACCTCCTTGGAATTCGGGCTCTTTGTACAGGGATATGTGGGCAAGCGGGCCGAGACCGACCCGCTCGCCGAGCACAAGGCGCTGATGGAGGAGACCGAGTACGTCATCCAGGCGGACAAGTCGGGCTTCAAGTACGCCTGGGCGTCCGAGCACCACTTCCTGGAGGAGTACTCGCACCTCTCCGCCAACGACGTCTTCCTCGGCTACCTCGCCCACGCCACCGAACGCATCCACCTCGGCTCCGGCATCTTCAACCCGCTCGCCCAGGTCAACCACCCGGTGAAGGTGGCCGAGAAGGTCGCCATGCTCGACCATCTCAGCGAAGGCCGGCACGAGTTCGGCAGCGGGCGCGGCGCGGGCAGCCACGAGATCCTCGGCTTCATCCCCGGCGTCACCGACATGAACTACACGAAGGAGATCTGGGAAGAGACCATCGCCGAGTTCCCGAAGATGTGGCTCCAGGAGGAGTACGTCGGGTTCAAGGGCAAGCACTGGCAGCTGCCGCCGCGCAAGATCTTCCCCAAGCCGTACGGGAAGGCGCACCCCGCCATGTGGTACGCGGCCGGCTCCCCGCCCTCGTACGCGATGGCCGCCAGGAAGGGCCTCGGCGTCCTGGGTTTCAGCGTCCAGAAGGTCTCCGACATGGAGTGGGTGCTCGACCAGTACAAGTCGAACATCGGCAAGGCGGAGCCCGTCGGGGCGTTCGTCAACGACAACGTCATGGTGACCTCGACCGCGATCTGCGCGCCGACGCACGCGGAGGCCGTACGGATCGCCGCGAACGGCGGGCTGCACTACCTCCAGTCGCTCGTCTTCCGCTACCACGACACGTTCCCGCGGCCCGAGGGCTTCCCCGTGTGGCCCGAGACGCTGCCCGAGTTCAACGAGGAGATCATCGAACTCCTCATCGCCGAGGAGCTGCTGATCTGCGGCGACCCGGACGAGGTGCTCACGCAGTGCAAGCGGTGGGAGCAGGCGGGCGCCGACCAGCTCTCGTTCGGCATGCCGATCGGCATCTCCAAGGAGGACACGCTCCAGTCGATCAAGCTCATCGGCGAGCACGTCATTCCGAAGATCGATACGGATCCGGTGCACCGGACCACGCGCTTCCGTGAGGCCGTCTGATCCGGCCGGTCACCCATGGACCGCCCCGGCCCCTCCCTTCCCGGACGGGGGCCGGGGCCCCCTGGGGTCACGGGTTGCATGGGTGACCGACGCAGGGCTGTGCCCCGGACCCCCTGTCGCCCTTCGGGCTCGTCATCGAACGCCGGACGGGCTGGATCGGCGCCCTAATCCTCAGACGTGCGGACGGGCTGGAGCGGCGCCCGCGAACCCGCCACCACTCACCCTTCAGGAGGGGGACGACCTCGTGCTCGATCATCTGATCAAGGGAGCGACCGTAGTCGACGGGACGGGAGCCCCCGCCTACGTCGCCGACGTGGGGATACGCGACGGGCGTATCGCCGTCATCGCCGAGCCGGGGGCCGTGACCGAGCCCGCGGGCAGCAGTGAGGACGCGCGGGGACGGATTCTCGCGCCCGGCTTCGTCGACCCGCACACCCACTACGACGCCCAGCTGTTCTGGGACCCGTACGCGACACCCTCCCTGAACCACGGCGTGACGACCGTCGCGGGCGGCAACTGCGGCTTCACGCTCGCGCCACTGCACCCGGAGCGGCCCGAGGACGCCGACTACACGCGGCGGATGATGTCCAAGGTCGAGGGCATGTCGCTGGTCGCGCTGGAGGAGGGCGCGCCCTGGAGCTGGAACTCGTTCGGTGAGTATCTCGACGCCCTCGACGGCCGGATCGCCGTCAACGCCGGTTTCATGGTGGGGCACTGCGCGTTGCGCCGGTACGTGATGGGCGCGGACGCGGTCGGCGGGCAGCCGACGCCCGAGCAGCTGGAGCAGATGCTCGCCCTGTTCCACGAGGCGATGGACGCGGGCGCGTGGGGTTTCTCGACCACCCAGTCCTCGACGCACTCGGACGGTGACGGGCAGCCGGTCGCTTCGCGGCACGCGCGGCCCGAGGAGCTGCTCGCGCTGAGCCGGGCCGTCGCCGAGCACGAGGGCACGCAGATCGAGGCGATCGTGGCCGGGTGCCTCGACCAGTTCAGCGACGACGAGATCGACCTGTTCGTGGAGATGAGTGCCGCCGCCGGGCGGCCCCTGAACTGGAACGTCCTCACCATCGACGCGGCCGTCCCCGAGCGGGTGCCGCGCCAGCTGATCCCCAGCGAGCGGGCCCGCAAGGCCGGCGGCCGGATCGTCGCGCTGACCATGCCGATCCTGACGCCCATGAACATGTCGCTCGGCACGTTCTGCGCCCTGAATCTCATCCCCGGCTGGGGCGAGGTCCTCGCCCTGCCCGTCGACGAGCGGATCGCGAAGCTGCGTGACCCGGACGTGCGGTCCGAGATGCTGCGGCGCGCGGACAGCAAGGAGGCCGGTGTCTTCCGGCGGCTCGCCCACTTCGGGCGGTACGTCATCGGGGACACGTACTCGGAGGCGAACGAGGGCCTGACCGGGCGCGTGGTGAACGACATCGCGGCCGAGCGCGGCCAGGAACCCTTCGAGTGCCTCGTCGAGATCTGCGCCAACGACCGTCTGCGAACGGTCCTCTGGCCCATGCCCAGCGACAACGACCCGGACTCGTGGGCGCTGCGCGCCGAGACCTGGAGCCACGAGGACGTGCTGCTCGGCGGGTCCGACGCGGGGGCGCACCTGGACCGCATGTGCGGGGCGCCGTACACGACGCGCTTCCTCGGGGACTGTCTGCGCGGGCGGAAGCTGGCCGGGATCGAGGAGGCGGTGAAGATGCTCACCGACGATCCGGCGCGGCTCTTCGGGCTGCGTGAACGCGGCCGGATCGAGGAGGGCTGGCACGCGGACCTCGTCCTGTTCGACCCGGAGCGGATCGACGCGGGCAAGGCCACCCTCGTCCACGACCTGCCCGGCGACAGCCCGCGCCTCGACTCGAAGGCGATCGGCATCAACGCCGTGTGGGTCAACGGCGTCGAGGTCATCCGCGAGGACGTCGTGACCGGGGCCGTGCCCGGGACGGTGCTGCGGTCGGGCCGCGACACGAGGACGGTGTCCACCAAGTGACGCGTCAAGTGGACGATTCCCAGCGGCTGTTCATCGGCGGCGAGTGGACCGAGCCGGACGGCGGGCACTACGAGGTCGTCGACCCGGCGTCGGAGGAGGTCGTGGGGCTCGCCCCCGAGGCGTCCCGCGCGCAGGTCCACGACGCGGCGTCGGCGGCCCGCGAGGCCTTCGGCCCGTGGTCGCGTACGAAGCCGGAGGAGCGCGCCGCGATCCTGGACCGGGCCGCCGACGTGATGCAGCGCGACTTCGCGGCGAACGCGGAGCTCGCGCAGGCGGAGAGCGGCGCGACGAGCGGGACCGCGCGCGGCATGCAGGTCGCGGTGGGCGTGGCGCGGTTCCGCCGCTATGCGAAGGGCGCGCTCGAACCGGTCGAGCAGGCGCTGCCTCCGCAGATCAGCGAGGCCGGACCCATGGGGAAGGCGGGCCTCCTCGGGGCGCTCGCCGTACGGCAGCCCGTCGGTGTCGTCACCTGCATCACCTCGTACAACAACCCGTGGGCGAATCCGGCGGGCAAGGTCGCCCCGGCACTCGCCATGGGAAACACGGTCGTCGTGAAGCCGGCCCCGCAGGACCCGCTGTCGGTGTACCGGATGGCGGCCGCTCTGGAGGAGGCGGGGGTGCCGCCCGGTGTGGTGAACGTGGTCAGCGGGACGGCTGTGGACGTGGGTGAGGCGGCCGTCGACTCGCCGGACGTCGACATGGTCAGCTTCACCGGCTCCACCGCGGTCGGCCGGCGCATCGGCGAGGTGTGCGGGCGCGGCATGAAGCGGCAGTTGATGGAGCTGGGCGGGAAGGGCGCGGCGCTCGTCTTCGACGACCTGGACGAGGCGGGCCTCGCCTCGGCGGTCGCGGGGATCGGCACGACGTACGCCTTCTACAGCGGGCAGATCTGCACGGCGCCGACGCGGGTGATCGCGCAGCGCGGGGTGTACGACGCGCTCGTCTCGAAGCTCACCGAGTACATCGGCTTCATGAAGGTCGGGGATCCGAGGGCGCGGGGGACGGTCGTCGGGCCGGTGATCTCTGCGGCGCACCGCGACCGCGTCGAGTCGTACGTCGAGCTGGGCCGCAAGGAGGGTGCGCGGGTCGTCGCGGGCGGCGAGCGGCCCGCCCTCGACAAGGGCTTCTACGTCGCTCCGGCGCTCCTCGCGGACTGCACGAACGACATGCGGGTCGTGCGGGAGGAGATCTTCGGCCCGGTCGTGGTGGTGGTGCCCTTCGACGAGGAGGAGGAGGGGGTGGCCCTCGCCAACGACAGCGAGTACGGGCTCATCGACTACGTGTGGTCGGGGGACGTGGCGCGGGCGTTCCGAGTGGCGCGGCGGCTGCGGGCCGGCGGGGTCGGCGTGAACACGGTCGGCCGGAACATGGAGGCGCCTTTCGGTGGCTTCAAGCAGAGCGGGGTGGGCCGGGACGTGGGCTCGTACGCGCTGCACGCCTACAGCGAGCTCCAGTCGATCGTCTGGCAGGGGTAACCGGCAGAAACATCACACGGAAAATTTTGAACCCGGCAAAACGGGCACAGCTGCGATTACCGAATATCGGACGCCGACGGTAATTCCTTCCGATGAATGGGGTTAACCTGAAGATGCCTTGAGGGCATGGGATGGTTACGTGAATCGGCCATCGATTCAAAGGTGGCCGATTTCAGGCCTTGTCCCCCTTATGCGGAAACCGCAGCATTTAACGTCCTGTTCATGACTGAGCTGGACGCGCGGCCGACACGGGCTGCCCACGACACGGCAGGCGGCGCCCCCGACGGGGGCGTCCGCAGCAAGGGCCTCGGCGGGAACTCCGTCGGGCTGGTCGGCAGCGCGGTCATCGGCATCTCGACCGTGGCGCCCGTCTACTGCCTGACCTCCACGCTCGGCTCCACGGCCGGTGAGGTCGGCCTCCAGATGCCCGCCGTCTTCCTGGCCGGGTTCCTGCCGATGCTGCTCGTCGCCTTCGCGTACCGCGAGCTGAACAAGGCCATGCCCGACTGCGGCACGTCCTTCACCTGGACCGTGAAGGCCTTCGGCCCGCGCGTGGGGTGGATGTGCGGCTGGGGCCTGGTCATCGCGACGATCATCGTCCTGTCCAACCTGGCGGGCGTCGCCACGTCGTACTTCTGGCTCCTCGCGGGCGAGATCACCGGCAATGCGTCCATCGGCTCCCTGGACGACAACAAGGCCGTCCACATCGTCACCTGCCTCGCCCTCATCGCCGCCGCGACGGCGATCAGCTACCGCGGCATGACCGCGACGAAGGGCGTCCAGTTCACGCTGGTCGGCCTGCAGCTCGTCGTGCTCGCCGTGTTCGTCGTGATGGCCGTCGTGAAGGCGGGATCGGCGGACTTCCCCACGTCCGTGCCGTTCTCCTGGACGTGGCTCGACCCGTTCTCGGTGAAGTCGTTCGGCGCGTTCACCGCGGGCCTGTCCCTGTCGATCTTCATGTACTGGGGCTGGGACACCTGCCTCACCGCGAACGAGGAGACCATCGGCAGCGAGAAGACGCCCGGCCGCGCCGCCCTCATCGCGATGGTCGTCCTCGTCGGCTCCTACCTCGCCACCGGCGTCGCCGCCCAGATGGTCGTCGGCTCCGGCGGCAAGGGCCTCGGCCTCGCCAACCCCGCGACGTCCGACAACGTCTTCGCCGCCCTCGCGGGCCCCGTCATGGGCCCCACTCTCGGCATCCTGCTCTTCGTCGCCGTCCTCGCCTCGGCCGCGGCCAGCCTGCAGACCACGTTCATCCCGGTCGCCCGCACTGTCCTCGCCATGGCGACGTACGAGGCGCTGCCCGCCTCCTACGCCCGCGTCCACCCGCGCTTCAAGACCCCGGGCCGCGCCACGGTCACCGCGGGCGTCGCCACCGGCGTGTTCTACACCGTCATGACGCTGGTCTCCGAGCACGTACTCGTCGACACGATCTACGCGCTCGGCCTCATGATCTGCTTCTACTACGCGCTCACGGCGTTCGCCTGCGCCTGGTACTTCCGCTCCGAGCTGCTGCGCTCGCCGAGGGACTTCTTCTTCAAGGCGTTCTTCCCGGTCCTCGGCGGCGTCCTGCTGTCCGCCGTGTTCGTGAAGACCCTCGTCGACATGTGGAACCCGGCCTACGGCAGTGGCTCCTCCGTCCTCGGCGTCGGCTCCGTCTTCGTGATCGGCGTGGGCCTGCTGCTCGTCGGCTTCGTGATCATGCTGGTGATGGGACGGCGCAGCCCGGCGTTCTTCCGCGGCGAGGTATTGACGCGGGAGACGCCGGTGCTGGTCGTCGAGGACTAGGCGTTGTCGGCCCAGGGCCTACTTGCCGAGGAACACCGGGTTCGTGAACGCGGTGAGCGCCCCCGGCAGGCCCGGGACCGTCGCCGGGTGCCGGACCTCGGCCCGTACGTAGGCCGCGTACGACGCCGTCGTGCGCCACTCGGCCGTGCCCGACCCGGACTCGGGGAGCGCCGGTGCGGTGAACAGGGTGCCCTGGTCCGTGACCAGGTGGAGCGTGCAGCCCGGGGCGCCCTTGACCTCCAGGCGGACGGTGACCGGCGCGTCGGGGTCCACGTGGAGGCGCTCGCCGATGCCGGCGTGCTCGCCGCGCGAGCCGGACGCCGTGAACGTCAGCTCCACGGACTTCGACTCGGCGACGTAACTGCGGCCCGCCTTGATGCCCGCCTGGATGGCCTCGCGGGTCAGGTCGTCGGCGAGAACCACCGTCTGCGGGCCGCCGATGCGGTCCGGGTCGCGGTGGGCATCGCTGTTTCCCATCGCCGGGATCCACTGACGCGAACCCCGAACGGACGCCACCAGCGTGTTGTCCCAGTCGGCGAGGGAGATCTCGTCGTCCGCGGTGTACGCGCCGTTCCACACCTCGACGGCGTCCGCCTCGCCGAAGCCGAACTTCCAGTTGCAGCCGATGCAGGTGGCGTGCGGATGCGCCGGCACGACCAGGCCGCCGGCCCGGCGGACCTCGCGCGCGTACTTGCCGAAGCGGTTGTCGCGGGCACGGTAGCGCCAGTCGACGAAGGTGCCCGGCTCGGTGCCGAGCGCCACCACGTGCCCGTTACGGGTCGTGATCTCCTCGCCGACCATGATGAGCAGGTCGTCGCCCGCCTGGTCGGCCCAGTGGGCGTGCGACGAGTGCGTGTTGTGGTCGGACGAGTTGATGAAGTCCAGGCCCGCCTCGCGCGCGAGCGCCGCGATCTCGGCGGGGGTGCGCCTGCCGTCCGAGTACCACGTGTGCAGATGACAGTCCCCGCGGTACCAGGCGCGGCCCCGGCCCTTGGCGCGCGTGGGCGGGTACACCGGTCGCGGGGTCTCGCCCTGCTCGCCGTACGTGAGCGTGACGGTCAGCTCGTACGGGAGGCCCTCGGGCGCCACCGTGTACGGGCCGAGCGCGATGTGCCAGGTGCCCGCGCGGACCGGCCCCGGGATGTAGCCCGGCGTCGCGTCGTCGGCCCGTACGAAGAACTCGGTGCGCGCGCCGCCCGACCAGCCGCGGAAGCCCTCCCCGCCGAGCGCGGTGCCCCGCTCGTCGAACACCCCGATGTCCAGGGCGTTGTTCTGCGTGCCGGCCGGGACGGTCGCCTTCGTGTAGGTGTACGCGACGTGGATCTCGCGGACCCCGCGCGGCACCTCGACCGGTACGTACACGAAGTCGGGCGCGCCGGGCGGCAGCGTCCCCTTCACCGTCCTCGTAGTTTTTGTACCGTCCGCCGGTGTGCGGCCGTCGGCCGCGCTCGCGAAGTTCACACTGCTCAACGTAAGAGCGGTGGCCGCTCCCGTCACGAACAGCGCTCGTCTTCCCATGCCGGTCGTGGTGTGGTCGTCCTCGCACATGCTGCGGCTCCCAGGTGTCTCGTGACCCTCTGTCTGTGACGTGGGTGGTGCAGGCAACTCTGGTATTGAGCCGTGAACTCTCCCGTAAGGGAAGGGGATCGGAGTCTTACGACTGTCCCTGCCGGGGAGTCCATGGACTCCTGGGGGAGGGCCGGGTAGTAATGCCCCCATGCGGATCTCGACCACGATTTTCCTGACCGACGAGACCATCACGCCTGTGCGGCTCGCACGTGAGCTGGAGCAACGCGGGTTCGCCGGGCTGTATCTGCCCGAGCACACCCATATCCCGGTGGAGCGGGCGACGCAGTGGCCGGCCGGGGGCGAACTGCCCGCCGAGTACGGCCGCACCCTCGACCCGTTCGTCGCGCTCGGGCAGGCCGCCGCCGTCACCGAGCGGCTCGGGCTCGGCACCGGCATCACGCTGATCGCCCAGCACGACCCCATCGACCTGGCGAAGCAGATCGCCACCCTCGACCATCTCTCCGGCGGCCGTTTCACGCTGGGCCTCGGCTTCGGCTGGAACGTCGAGGAGGCGGCCGACCACGGCGTCGAATGGCGCACGCGGCGCGAGCTCGGCCGGGAGCGCATGGCCCTCATGCGGGCCCTGTGGGCGCAGGAACCGACCGCGTACGACGGTGAGTTCGGGGTGTCGGTGCGGGCCAGCCACGCCTACCCGAAGCCGGTGGGCGGCGCGCCCCGCACGCTGATCGGGGGAGCGGCGGGCCCGAAGCTGTTCGCTCACATCATCGAGTACGCGGACGGCTGGCTGCCGATCGGCGGGCGCGGCCTGACCGAGTCGATGCCCGTGCTGCGGGCCGGCTGGGAGGAGGCGGGCCGCGATCCGGCGGACCTGCACGTCGTCCCGTACGCGGTGCTGCCGAGCCCGGGCAAGCTCGCGCACTACGCGGAGCTCGGCATCGACGAGGTCGTCCTCCAACTGCCCCCGGCGGACGAGACTTCGGTCCTCAAGATCCTCGACGAGTACGAGCAGTACTTGTAGGCAGTGCCTGTGGGCAGTGTCTGTGGGCAGTGCCTACAGGATCTGTCCAGGACGGGCGGCGGGCGCGGGTGAAACGTGTACGTCGCGTGATCCCGCGCACGTCAGCGCGGCGCAGACGTTGTCGGCGGGCGCTCGTATCCTCGGGAGCATGAGTGATCCGGAGGCTGTACGACCCACTGCCAACGCGATGCGCCGCGCGTTGAAGCGGTCCCGCGACGGCGTTGCCCTCGACATGGCCGAGGCGGCGGTCCTGCTCCAGGCCCGCGGCGACGACCTGCGGGACCTGACGGCGTCCGCCGCGCGCGTGCGCGACGCGGGCCTGAAGGCCGCGGGCCGTCCGGGCGTCATCACGTATTCGAAGAAGGTCTTCATCCCGCTGACCCGGCTGTGCCGGGACAAGTGCCACTACTGCACGTTCGTGACCGTCCCCGGGAAGCTGCGCCGGGACGGTCACGGGATGTACCTGTCGCCGGA